>NZ_JAGYGJ010000003.1:0-215980 GCF_019947405.1 Pseudomonas sp. GL-B-26
CCGTTGGGGCGGGAGCTGCATCGTTTGTCTGTTGAGTTTGGCAATGCGCGGACGATGGAGCAGCTTGATGCGCCGCTCATTGCGCTTAAGGACTATCTGAAAGACATTCAATGAATAAAGGTGGGCGACCTAAAAAGCGGGAACGCCTGATAGCTGGACCGAGACTCTCGGTGATGCCCTGCACGTTGACCGCGATGATGCGGTTGCTGGTAAACACCACGCCGTCGCGCATGGATTTGCAGGAGTCGATGATTTGCGCCCCCTTCCAGTAGCAACCAAGCATGACTTCACGCCGTCGGCTTACCCGGTTCGTCCTGCCCCGCCGCCCGCACTGCAACCTCAATCGCCCGAACACTGATCGCCGCAAATATCGCTGTCATCAGCACCCCGTTGAACCCCAGCAAAATCGCCAGAACCCGCGAGACGCCAAGTTTCGGCACGAGTTCTCCATAACCAATGGTCAAACCGGTCACGAAGCCGAAATAGATGCCGTCAAAAGGATCCCAACCCTCCAGGTAGCTGATGATGAGGCCGAATAGCACGATAGAAAAAAGCAGTATGGAAAAGATCGGCCAGACAACGCGAAAGTAGAAGCAGACTGCTTTGTAGAATTCTCGACGGACGTGCGATGCATGAGTGGGGTTCATGTCATGGGTTTCCTGAGGTTTGCCTGAGCGGCAGGCGTATTAACACTCCATCAGCTTGGCACAAGCGCTGGAAACTGGTGATCAACTGTGGAGTGGTCAACTAATTCCGGACACCTCGATAGGTGACTTCGACGCCATCGACCATTCAGGGACGACGCCTCGGGCCGCACTCTTCTAGACTCAATAGAAAGTCGTAGAAAGAACCGAACACGTCGCTTTGGTGCAGATGAATCAAAAGCAGCGTGGCAAGCTGCCTTAATGCCCTTATAGAGGTGCGGCAAAGACCGCGCCGGGCACAACAAGATGCCCGCACAGGGTGCCCTGGCCAACGGCCTGAAATTGCCACGATACCGTGACGTGGTGTGAGTGCCGCAGCCGACACTTTCGGACGACCGACAACCATCTGGTTTGTCCGTGACCGTGAGGAATGCTGAATGCCTGATGAGATGTTGCACCTACCTATGGTCAACAGCCTGCTGGAGCGCCACAAACGCTCCCCCGGTGCACTGTTGCCCATTCTTCATGATATTCAGGAGGGCATCGGTTATATCCCCGATGCCGCCATCCCCGAGATTGCCCACGCGCTAAACCTGAGTCAGGCCGAGGTTCGCGGGGTGATCAGCTTTTACCATGACTTCCGCACCGCGCCTCCGGCCCGGCATATCCTGCGTCTGTGCCGGGCCGAGTCCTGCAAGAGCCGCGGTGCCGAGCAGCTCGCCGCGCAGTTGCGCGAACGCCTGCAACTGGACGACCACGGCAGCAGTGCCGACGGCAACATCAGTCTGCGCCCGGTGTATTGCCTCGGCGCTTGCGCCTGCTCGCCCGCTCTGGAACTGGATGGCCAGGTGCATGCGCGGCTCAGTGCCGAGCGTCTGGATGCCTTGCTCGACGCTTGCCGGGAGGACGCATGATGCCGCGCCTTTATCTGCCCGTTGATTCGCTGGCCCGTGCCGTGGGCGCCGATGAGGTGGCCTTGGCCCTTGCCAATCAGTCGCAGGAAAGCAATCTGGACCTGCAACGCACCAGCTCGCGCGGCCTGTACTGGCTGGAGCCGTTGCTGGAAGTGGACAGCCCGCAAGGCCGTATCGGCTTCGGCCCGCTGACTGCTGCCGATGTGCCGTCCGTGCTCGATGCGCTCCAAGGCGAGCCGTCTTCTCATCCACTGGCCTTGGGCCTGGTGGAAGAGTTGCCCTATCTGAAGACGCAACAACGCCTACTGTTTGCCCGTGCCGGTATCACCCGGCCGCTGTACCTCGACGATTACCGGGATCATGGCGGTTTCGAGGGTTTGAAAAGAGCCGTCACCATCGGTGGCGAACAGACCGCGACTGAGGTGTTCGATTCAGGCCTGCGTGGCCGTGGCGGCGCAGCTTTCCCCGCTGGGATCAAATGGCGCACGGTGCGCGCCACCCAGGCAGCGCAGAAATACATTGTGTGCAACGCCGACGAAGGCGACTCCGGCACCTTTGCCGACCGCATGTTGATGGAAGGCGACCCCTTCCTGCTGATCGAAGGCATGGCCATTGCCGGCATCACCGTCGGCGCCAGCTACGGCTACATCTACGTGCGCTCGGAATATCCACAAGCCGTAGCCACCCTGCGCGCGGCGCTGGACATCGCTCGCTCCGCCGGTTACCTCGGCGCCAATGTCGGTGGCAGCGGCCAGGCCTTCGATATGGAAGTGCGAGTCGGTGCCGGCGCTTACATCTGCGGTGAAGAAACCGCGCTGCTGGACTCTCTCGAAGGCAAACGCGGGATCGTCCGCGCCAAGCCGCCGATCCCCGCGTTGCAGGGCCTGTTCGGCCTGCCGACCCTGGTGCACAACGTGCTGACCCTGGCCTCGGTTCCGTTGATTCTGGCCAAGGGCGCGCAGTTTTATCGCGATTACGGCATGGGCCGCTCGCTGGGCACGATGCCGTTCCAGTTGGCGGGCAATATTCGTCGCGGCGGCCTGGTGGAACGGGCCTTTGGCCTGACCCTGCGGGAACTGGTGGAAGACTACGGCGGTGGTACCGCGAGTGGCCGACCGCTGAAAGCCGCGCAGGTCGGCGGCCCGCTCGGCGCCTGGGTGCCGCCAAGTCAATTCGACACGCCGCTGGATTACGAAGCCTTCGCCGCCATCGGCGCGATGCTCGGTCACGGTGGTGTGGTGGTGGCTGACGACAGCCTGGACATGGCCCACATGGCGCGCTTCGCCATGCAGTTCTGCGCCGAGGAATCCTGTGGAAAATGCACCCCCTGCCGCATCGGCTCGACCCGGGGCGTGGAGGTGATCGACCGCCTGCTGGCTGCGCCTGACCAGAGCGGTCGTGACGAACAGGTGATCATCCTCAAGGACCTGTGCGACACCCTACAATACGGTTCGCTGTGCGCGTTGGGCGGCATGGTCTCCTTTCCTGTAGCCAGCGCCCTCAAGTACTTCCCCGCCGACTTCGGTCTGCAATCTTCGGAGGCCGACCAATGATCACTCTCTTCGACCCGAACACCGATATTGATCTAGGCACTCCGGCCCGCGACAGCCAGGTGCAGGTCACCCTGAACATCGACGGCCGCAGCATCAGCGTGCCCGAAGGCACTTCGGTGATGCGCGCCGCCGCGCTGTTGGGCACAACCATTCCCAAACTGTGTGCCACCGACAGCCTGGAAGCCTTCGGCTCTTGCCGCATGTGCCTGGTTGAAATCGACGGCATGCGCGGCTACCCGGCGTCCTGCACCACGCCGGTCATCGAAGGCATGAGCGTGCACACCCAGACGCCGAAACTCGCGACCCTGCGCCGCAACGTCATGGAGCTGTACATCTCCGATCACCCGCTGGATTGCCTGACCTGCTCGGCCAACGGCAACTGCGAGCTGCAAACCGTTGCCGGTCAGGTCGGTCTGCGGGAAGTGCGTTACGGCTATGAAGGCGACAACCATCTGGCCGATGTGAAGGACACTTCCAACCCCTACTTCGACTACGACCCAAGCAAGTGCATCGTCTGCAACCGCTGCGTGCGCGCCTGCGAAGAAACCCAGGGCACCTTCGCCCTGACTATTACCGGACGCGGTTTCGAATCCCGGGTCGAGGCCGCCGGTGGCGACAACTTCCTCGACTCGGAATGCGTGTCCTGCGGCGCCTGTGTGCAAGCCTGCCCTACCGCGACCCTGATGGAAAAAAGCGTGGTCGAACTGGGTCAGCCCGAACGCAGCGTGATCACCACCTGTGCCTATTGCGGCGTGGGCTGCTCGTTCCGCGCCGAGATGAAAGGCGACCAGCTGGTGCGCATGGTTCCGGACAAGAATGGCCAGGCCAACCACGGCCACTCTTGCGTAAAAGGACGCTTTGCCTGGGGCTACGCCACCCACCCGGATCGCATCACCAAACCGATGATCCGCAAACACATCAACGACCCTTGGCAGGAAGTCAGCTGGGATGAAGCGGTGACCTACGCCGCCAGCGAATTCCGCCGGCTGCAGCAAAAATACGGCCGCGATTCCATTGGTGGCATCACCTCCAGCCGCTGCACCAACGAAGAAACCTACCTGGTGCAAAAACTGGTGCGCGCCGCGTTCGGCAACAACAACGTCGACACCTGTGCGCGGGTCTGCCACTCGCCGACTGGCTATGGCCTGAAACAAACCCTGGGCGAATCCGCCGGCACCCAGAGTTTCGACTCGGTGATGCAGGCCGATGTGATCCTGGTGATGGGCGCCAACCCCAGCGACGCCCACCCGGTGTTCGCCTCCCAGCTCAAACGCCGCCTGCGCGAAGGCGCACGGCTGATCGTCATCGACCCACGACGCATTGATCTGGTGGACTCGGTGCATGCCCGCGCCGAACTGCACCTGGCCCTGCGTCCGGGCACCAACGTCGCCATGCTCAACGCCCTGGCCCACGTCATCGTCACCGAAGGCCTGCTCAACCAGGCCTTTATCGACGCTCGTTGCGAGGGAACGGATTTCGCCCACTGGAGCGAGTTCGTCAGCCGCGCGGAAAACTCACCGGAAGTCCTTGGCGCTATCTGCGGCGTAGACCCTGCCGACATCCGCGCCGCCGCCCGCCTGTATGCAACCGGTGGCAACGCGGCGATCTATTACGGCCTGGGCGTCACCGAGCACAGCCAGGGCAGCACCGCGGTCATGGGCATCGCCAACCTGGCCATGGCCACTGGCAACATCGGCCGCGAAGGCGTGGGCGTGAACCCGCTGCGTGGGCAGAACAACGTTCAGGGCTCCTGCGACATGGGTTCCTTCCCCCACGAGCTGCCCGGTTACCGACACATCTCCAACGAGGTGGTACGGACGCAGTTCGAACAGGCCTGGAATGTCACCCTGCAACCCGATCCGGGCCTGCGCATTCCCAACATGTTCGAAGCCGCCCTCAGCGGCAGTTTCAAGGGCCTGTATTGCCAGGGCGAGGACATCGCCCAGAGCGACCCGAATACCCAACACGTCACCGCAGCCCTGTCCGCCATGGAATGCATCGTGGTGCAGGACATTTTCCTCAACGAAACCGCCAAGTTCGCCCACGTGTTCCTGCCGGGCTGCTCGTTCCTGGAAAAAGACGGCACCTTCACCAACGCCGAGCGGCGCATCTCCCGGGTGCGCAAGGTCATGGACCCTCTGGGCGGCAAGGCTGACTGGGAAGGCACCGTGGCCCTGGCCAACGCGCTGGGCTATCCAATGAACTACAAACATCCGTCAGAAATCATGGATGAAATCGCCAGCCTGACGCCGACCTTCACCAACGTCAGCTACACCGAACTTGATCGCCACGGCAGCCTGCAATGGCCGTGCAACGCCGCGGCACCGGACGGCACGCCGACCATGCACATCGAGGAGTTCGTGCGCGGCAAGGGGCGTTTCATGCTCACCGGCTACGTGCCCACCGAGGAAAAGGTCAACAATCGCTATCCGCTGCTGCTGACCACCGGGCGCATCCTCAGCCAGTACAACGTCGGCGCTCAGACACGGCGTACCGAGAACGTTGCCTGGCACGACGAAGACCGCCTGGAAATCCACCCGACCGACGCTGAGAGTCGTGGCATCAACGAAGGTGACTGGGTCGGCATCGGCAGCCGCGCCGGCCAGACCGTACTGCGTGCGCGGGTCACCGAACGGGTCGCCCCGGGCGTGGTGTACACCACTTTCCACTTCCCTGAATCGGGGGCCAACGTGATCACCACCGACAACTCCGACTGGGCTACCAACTGTCCGGAGTACAAGGTCACGGCCGTGGAAGTCAGCCGCGTCTACCACCCTTCCGAGTGGCAAAAACGCTATCAGGAGTTCAGCGACAACCAGCACCGCCTGCTCGACGAACGCCGCCAGGCGCGTGGCACTAAAGCCGAGGTACGCCGATGAGCACTGAAAATCTGATCAAAATGGTCAACCAGATCGCCCAGTACTTCGCCAGCGAACCGGACCAGCAACAGGCCGTGCTCGGCGTGCGTAATCATCTGCAGATGTACTGGACGCCCGGCATGCGCAAGGAATTGCTGGCCTGGCAGACAGAACATCAGGGCGCAGACTTGCACCCACTGGCGCAGGCCGCGGTCAGTGGGGCTGGCTGGGAGGCTTAAGCTCAAACGATCCGCTAAGCCGTCACGTAGTCGGTAGCAGCTGGCGGAGCCTGCGTTCGGCTGCGCAGCAGTCGTGAAACCTGAGTTTGCGGTCTTCCTGAAACACTGCATCCCCTGATTTCACGACTGCTACGCAGCCGAACGCAGGCTCCGCCAGCTGCTACAAGATTGCGTCATTGCAGAAATTGCTTAACTGTCTGGGCGTTGGATGCACCGGCAGCACCACCAACGCCTCCAATCCGCCCGTCGACCGATTACGCAGTGTCAGCTTGCCTCCGTGTTCCAGCACAATCGCCCGCGCCGCCGATAACCCCAAACCAACACCCCCAGTGCTTCTGTTCCGAGAGACTTCCAGTCTGAAGAACGGTGCAAAAACCTGTTCAAGGCTGGCATCCGGAATACCCGGCCCACGATCCAGTACTTTGATCCGCACCTCCCCGGCTCCGGGGATCAGTTCAATCGCCGGTTCACTACCGTACTTGATCGCGTTTTCCAGCAGATTGGTCATCACCCGCTTAAGCCCCAACGGGCGCCCGAAATACACCCACCGCAGCGGCCCACTGAACGCAATTTCAATCCGCTGATCCCGGTAATCGTCCAGCAGCGTTTGCAGCAGTTCCGCCAGATCAAACTGGGTCGCCGGCTCAAGCCGCGCATCATCGCGGAAGAACTCCAACGCCGAGTTGATCATCGCCTGCATTTCATCCACATCACGAAACAACCGCTGCTGTTGCTCGCTGTCTTCGATGAACTCCCCACGCAAACGCATCCGCGTCAGGGGCGTGCGCAGGTCGTGGGAGATGGCGGCGAGCATTTGTGTGCGGTCGCGGATGAAGTGCTGCAACTGAGCTTGCATGGCGTTGAAGGCGAGGATTGCCTGGCGAATTTCCTGTGGCCCCAGCGGCTCGATGGGCGGTGCGCGGAAGTCCACGCCGAAGCGTCGGGCACCTTCGGCAAAGTGCTGCAAAGGTGTGGCGAGGCGCCGGGTGGCGATCAGCGCGACCAGGGCGGTGGAGATCAGCACCAGCAGGATCACGATCAGGTAGCGTGGCGTTTCGTCGAGGCCCCAACTGCGCGAGGGCGCGGTGAACATCAGCCATGTCGAATCCGATAGCTCGATCAGCAGCGCGTAATGCGCATCCGCCGTGTGCTCCGTCCAGTCGGCCGGTTCATAGGCTTCGATGCGCCGGTCTGGGGATCTGAGCATTGGCTGCAGGATGGTCGAGCCGATGTCGGACTTCGGATCTTCCACGGTCGGTAGATTGAGATCGTGCCGATCAGGGTGCCAACTGACGGTGAAGCCGTTCTCGCTGGCGGCTTGCGCCAATGGGTTGCGCAGGGGCGCCGGAGCGGCCTCGATAACGCGGCTGATGGCAGCGGCTTTTTCCAGCAGGCCGGTTTCGGTCAGCGGCGGACGCGCCCACACGCCGGCCAGTTGGATAAACAGCCCGTTGAGTGCCAATGAAATGAGCATGGCCAAAATGATCGTCAACGCGATCCAGCGCGCCACCGTATCCCGGCGAATCCGCTTCAGCCAGCTCATCGCCGCGTCACGCTGGGCGTGAACAGGTAACCGCCATTGCGCACGGTGCGGATCATCGCCGGGCGCTTGGTGTCGGACTCGAGTTTGCGCCGCAGGCGGCTGACCTGAACGTCGATGCTGCGATCGAACGCCTCATGACAATGCCCGCGTGCCAGGTCCAGCAATTGCTCGCGGGTGAGAATACGCTGCGGGTGTTCGACGAAGACCAGCAGCAGGTCGAATTCGCCGGCCGACAGCGGGATCATCACGTTGTCCGGCGAGCGAAGCTCACGACGGGTGACGTCCAGGTGCCAGTCGGCGAAGTCGATCAGCGGACGAGGCCGTTCCTGCGATACCGGACGGCGCTCGTCCACGCGACGCAGCACGGCGCGCACTCTGGCCAGCAGTTCACGGGCGTCGAAGGGTTTGGTCAGGTAATCATCGGCGCCCAGTTCGAGGCCGACCACCCGGTCGCTGAGTTCGCCCATGGCCGTGAGCATGATCACCGGAATGGAGTGTCGGATCCGCAGTTGCTGGCACAGGATCAGCCCGCTGTCCCCGGGCAACATCACGTCAAGAATGATCAGGTCTGGCGGCTGGTGCTCGATGGCCGCCCACAGCGACGGGCCGTCGGTGGCGACCTCGACGCTGTAGCCGTGCTGCACGAAGAATTTTTTCAGTAGATCGAGGACCTCAAGGTCGTCGTCCACAATTAAAAGGCTGTTCACCGAAGGTCACTTAAGGGGCGAATGGAACCGCCATCTAAAACCATTCATGGCAGCGCGTCATATATTTCAATCCTGCAATAAAGCGTCAGCGCCGCAATAAACCAGACATCTTCGCGCAAGGCTTGGGGCTCAGCATCTCGGCGAACTCCTCCCGAGAATCGCGTCCATGTTGCCTTTCAAATGTGCTCCCAGGCTGGCCCGCAACACCTCGATTGCCGTGCTGGCTGCCGGGTTGGCGGGTTGCAGCAGTCAGCCGCCCTCCACCACCGATGTGAGTTGCGCCGACATCGCCTATTCGGTGTACGACCCGGCGGAACCGTTCAATCGTGGGGTTTTCGCGTTCAATCGGGTGGTCGATGACTACGCCATGGCGCCGGTCGCTCGCGGCTATCGCTACTCGCCGGACTTTTTCCAGACCGGTGTGCATAACTTTGTGGCGAACTTCGGTGAGCCCAAGGTCTTTATCAATGACCTGCTGCAAGGCAACCCGATGCGCTCGGCCAATACACTGGGGCGTTTCGTGCTGAACACCACAGTGGGCGTGGTGGGTTTGATCGACGTCTCCGGCATGGTCGGTATCCCGCGTCACGACGCAGATTTCGGCCAGACGTTCGGCGTGTGGGGCATCGGCAACGGTCCGATCGTCGAGTTGCCGTTGCTCGGCACTTCCAACAGCCGCGACGCCGCCGGCCGCGTGCTCGGTTTTGTGGTCGATCCGTTTGGCAGCAACAGCGAAACCGTGGACACGCTGTCCACCATCAGCACAGTCGGCGGCATCGTCGATGACCGCGCAGAAGCCTTACCGCTGACCGACAGCCTGCAAAAACTGCCGGACTACTACAGCGCGTTACGCAACGTGGTCGCCGAGCATCGTGCCGCCTACGTGGCCGATGGCAAACAAGGCTCGGCGCAGACAACCAAACATCAATGCACAGGAGCACCGGCCGATGGTTTCTGAAGGCAATAGCCTGATTCTGCAGCAACGGGTCATCCAGCACGACCCGGCCACTCTGCACTGTCGGGAAATTACCCTGCGCCTGTCAGCGGACTGTCGTCATCTGGTGCTCAGCCGCTACACCGAACACTATG
Source organism: Pseudomonas sp. GL-B-26 (assembly GCF_019947405.1). Lineage (NCBI taxonomy): Bacteria > Pseudomonadati > Pseudomonadota > Gammaproteobacteria > Pseudomonadales > Pseudomonadaceae > Pseudomonas > Pseudomonas sp. GL-B-26. The sequence continues at coordinate 9,548 of NZ_JAGYGJ010000003.1, forward strand.
GCCCGGCGCTGGTGCGATGGATCGAGCGTAGCCACACGGTATCCGTGACAGAGCTGTTTCGCTGGCTCGTGGCCAATGGCGAGACGGATGTAATGAAGGCGGACAGCGAGCTGTTGCCTTGACTGCCGGATTCGAGTCACTTGCATTTCATTGACCTCAGCTGCGTTATCATCGCGCGCTTCTCTGTTCCAAAAACCCGGATATCCATGTCTTTGCCGCTGCCTGACGATCATCAATCCCTGCCACCCGTCCTGGTCGGGCCGCTGTTGCGGCGTCTGGAGCCCTCGCGGCTGGTGATGTGGCTGGTGGGGTCGCGGGCGTTGTCGCTGAGGTTGCGTTTGCAAGATCGCGACGCTATCCACCTCGACGCAAGTCAGTGCACGATCATTGCGGTGGGCACCCAGGCCTTTGTTCATTTGATCGACGTATCGCTGGACGCCGCCCTGCCCTGCGACACGTTAATCGAATACGACCTGCTGATTGACGACGCTGGCGCCGGCATCGCCGATTGGGCCCCGCACTTGCTGTACGGAGACGCCCGTTGCCCAAACTTCGTCCTGCGTAAACGGGCCGATCATCTGTTGCACGGCTCCTGCCGCAAACCTCACCATCCGGCCCCGGACGGTTTGCTGTGCGTCGATCGTTTGCTGGAGGCCGAGCCGGACGCACACAAACGCCCGGCGCTGTTGATGATGAGTGGCGATCAGGTGTATGCCGACGATGTCGCAGGGCCGATGCTGCGAGCCATCCATGCCTTGATCAAGCGACTGGGGTTGTTTGAAGAGCACCTCGAAGGCGCGGTGGTCAGCGACAGCGCCAAGCTCTACGAGCACCCCGCCAGCTACTACCATCGTGCGGATTTATTACCGGCGCTGGAGAGCAACGAAACCCTGCGCGAGCGATTTTTCGGTGGGGCGCGTAAGCCGATTTTCACCAGCAGCAGTGCCGACAACCATCTGGTGACGTTCGCCGAAGTCATGGCCATGTACCTGCTGGTCTGGTCGCCGACACCCTGGTCATTGATCGCCCCGCAACCGCCGGCACTGACGCCTGCAAGACGCGAGCGTTATGCGCTTGAGCAGACGCGCATCGATGGCTTCAAGGCCGGGCTTGGAGGCGTCGCCCGAGCACTCGCTCACCTGCCGTGCCTGATGATTTTCGACGATCACGATATTACCGATGACTGGAATCTTTCCGCGCAATGGGAGGAAACGGCCTACGGCCATCCGTTCTCCAGGCGCATCATCGGCAACGCACTGATTGCTTATATGCTGTGCCAGGGCTGGGGCAACAACCCGGATGCGTTCGGCGCTGTGCTGAAGAAGACCGGTGGATTGAGCGCGACCGGGCATGACCGCTACCTCGACAGTGACATTCAGGACGAGTTGATTGACGAACTTCTGAGATTTCAGAACTGGCATTACGTACTGCCCACCCGCCCGGCCATCGTCGTGCTCGACACCCGCACCCGACGCTGGCGCAGCGAGATGAACCTCAAGCAACCGTCAGGTCTGCTGGACTGGGAAGCCCTCAGCGAACTGCAGCAGGAACTGCTCGATCACCCTTCGGCCATCATCGTTTCGCCGGCACCGATCTTCGGCGTCAAACTGATCGAAACCGTGCAGCGGGTCTTCAGCTGGTGCGGTTATCCCCTGCTGGTGGACGCCGAAAACTGGATGGCCCATCGCGGCGCAGCCCAGGTGATCCTGAACATTTTCCGACACTCGCGCACACCCGGTAATTACGTGGTGCTGTCGGGCGATGTGCATTATTCCTTCGTCTACGAAGTACTGATCCGACACCGCAAGGCCGGCCCGCGAATCTGGCAGATCACCAGCAGCGGCATCAAAAACGAGTTCCCGCCCGCGCTGCTCGAGTGGTTCGACCGCCTCAACCGCTGGCTCTACTCGCCCCGCTCGCCGCTCAACTGGCTGACCAAACGTCGACGCATGCGCATTGTTCCGCATGTCCCGGAACATGCTGAAGCGGGTGAACGGCTGTGGAATTCGGCGGGGATCGGGCAAGTGTTCTTTAATGAAAAAGGACAGCCGCAGGAGATCTATCAGCACAACTCAAACGGTTCGCCGAAGACGCGGATGGTTGCGCCTGAAAATGACGACTGAAGGCTGATCGTTCCCACGCGCCTGGGAACGATCGGATTACGGCTCCCTTATATGATCGGTGTCGCTCATGAACCTCACCCGAACCCTGATCATCGGCAACTCCGGTTCTGGCAAAAGCTGGCTGGCCGAACGACTGGCCGAGCACCTGCAAGTGCCGTGGGTCAATCTCGATTCGATTCACTGGTTGTCCGACGAACACAGCATCGCCCGCCCCCGTGCCGAGGCGCTGGGCATGGCACGGGTGATGGCCAGTGAAGAGCGCTGGGTGATCGAAGGCGTTTACGGCTGGATCATCAGCGAACTCTTGCCCCGGGCGACAACACTGATCTGGCTGTGTGTTGAAGATGAGGAATGTGTTGCCAATATTCGTCAGCGAGAGTCGCAACGGGACAAGAATGACGAGTTGTTGATTGCATTGCTCGACTGGGCCGGCGGCTATCGTACGCGCGAAGAGTCCAGTGGATTTTCCGCGCATCAGCATCTGTTCGAAGGGTTTAGCGGTTCGAAACTCAAACTCAGGGATCGAACCGAAATCACAACATTCGCGAACACCGTGTTACAAGCCAACTAACTCACACTGTTTACCAAGGATACGTATGTTTGCACGGAGCAAATTAGTCCCCGAACTGATGGTCACGGACATCAAGAAAAGCCTTCACTTCTGGACCTCCCTGATCGGTTTTCATATCGCCTATGAACGCCCCGAAGTCGGCTTTGCCTACCTCGATCAAAACGGCGTTCAGATCATGTTGGAGCAATACGACCCGGCCGAAGGCCAGTGGATGACCGGCGCACTGCAAGTGCCGTTTGGTCGCGGCATAAACTTTCAAATCACGGTCGATGTCGTCGAGCCGATACTCCAGCGCCTGGCCGACGTTGAATGGCCGCTGTTTCGTCCCTGCGCCGATGTCTGGTATCGAGCGGAGGCGGTGGAAGTCGGCCAACGCGAATTTCTGGTGCAGGATCCGGACGGTTATCTGGTTCGTTTGGTGGAGAGTTTGGGGGAGCGGCCGTTTGCGTCCGTAAGCCACTGAGCCAAGAGATGGCTTGTTATTCGGATCGGGATTACATCGATCACAGAAACGTCTTTTGGTAAGTCGATGGATACTGAGCGTCTGTCAAATGCGGAAAACACGATGCAAACCACCCAACAATCAGATAGCAATCAATTTGGAAAAGGCTGTGCTGCCAACTTCAAAGCAAGTGATGAAACCGCTTACCTTTTGAGTTCGAAAGCCAATGCGAAACGTTTGCTCAAGTCGATCGCTACTTTGAGGACAGGAACAACCAGTATAGGCAAGCCAATTGCACCGACGGAAACGCCGATCATGTAGGAGCTGCCGAAGGCTGCGATCTTTTGATCTTGATTTTGGCCGGAACTAAAATCGCTGAAGATCAAAAGATCGCAGCCTTCGGCAGCTCCTACGAGAGGCTTGCGTGAGTCCTAGGGATGTCAGGCCACTTTCAGTGCCCGGCAAACCCCTCTGACAATCATCTCCACTTCCCGCTCATCAATCGTCAGCGGCGGTAGCAAACGAATGGTTTTGCCCCGTGTCACGTTGATCAGCAAGCCGTGATCCCGCGCTGCGATCAGGGTCAGGTCGCGAATCGGCTGTTTCAGTTCGATGCCGATCATTAAACCCTGGCCGCGGATCGCCAATACGTTCGGGTCGTCCGCCAATTCAATGCGCAACCTTGCCAGCAAACGCTCGCCCTGAAGTTTGGCGTTTTCCAGTAGCCCTTGTTCTTCGATGATCTCCAGCACGGTGCAACCGACCCGGCAGGCCAGTGGATTGCCGCCGAAGGTGCTGCCGTGACTGCCGGGGGTGAAGAGGTCGGCGGCTTTGCCCCGGGCCAGGCAAGCGCCGATGGGAATGCCGTTGCCCAGGCCCTTGGCCAGGGTCATGACGTCCGGAACGATGCCTTCGTGCTGAAAGGCAAACCACTGGCCGGTACGGCCGATGCCGGTCTGGATTTCGTCGAGCATCAGCAGCCACGCGCGCCGAGTGCAGAGTTCGCGAATGGCTTTCAGGTAACCGGGCGGGGCCATTTGGACACCGCTTTCACCCTGAATCGGTTCCATCAGGATCGCCACGATGCGCGGGCCGTGGGCTTGCTGCACCTTGTCCAGCGCCTTGAGGTCACCGAATGGCACTTTGACAAAGTCCCCCGGCAACTCGTTGAAGCCCAGGCGCACGGCCGGGCCATCACTGGCGGACAAGGTGCCCAGGGTACGGCCGTGAAAGGCGTTCTCCATGACCACCACCAGCGGTTGTTCGATACCTTTTTGCCAGCCATACAACCGAGCGAGTTTCAGTGCCGTCTCGTTGGCTTCGGCACCGGAGTTGTTGAAGAACGCTCGCTCCATGCCCGCCAGTTGCGTCAGTTTCTGCGCCAGCCGCTGTTGCCAGTCGATGCTGTAAAGATTGGACGTGTGCAACAGCAGCCCGGCCTGTTCACTGATGGCCGAGACTATTTTCGGATGGGAGTGACCGACATTGGTCACTGCCACGCCCGCCACCGCGTCCAGGTATTCACGACCGGCCTGATCCCACAGGCGTGTGCCCAAGCCCTTGCTGAAACTCAAGGCCAAAGGTTGGTAAGTGGTCATCAGGCAGGCGGCGGTCATGACATCAAGCTCCATCAATGGTCGGTGTTTTGCAGTATGGTTAGCCACCTGAGCTGGATAAACGCTGCAACACTTCAATCATTTTAAAGCTGGGCTTGATAATGGATTTGTTCCAGGCAATGACCGTTTACGTCAAAGTGGTGGAAACCGGCAGCATGACCGCTGCCGCTTTGCAGTGCGAAATGTCCACCACTATGGTCGGCAATCACCTGCGGGCGCTGGAGCAACGCCTGGGCGTACGACTGCTTAACCGAACAACGCGACGCCAGCGGTTGACGGAATTCGGAACCGCTTATTACCAGCGTTGCCTCGAAGTGCTGGGGCTGGTGGCCGATTCCGAACGGTTGGCCGAACAGACCCTCGACGAACCGAGTGGGACCTTACGCATCACCGCACCGCTGACGTTCGGTACCGAGCGGCTCGCGCCGGCGCTCGGCGAATTCGCCCTGCTGTGCCCACAGGTCAAGCTGGACGTGGTCCTGACCAACCAGCGAATGGATTTGCTCGACAACGGCTTCGATGTGGCGATTCGCCTTGGCACGACCGACCCGTCCAACCTGATCGCCCGGCCGCTCATCGACTACACGATGACCGTATGCGCATCGAAGGCGTACCTGAATCGCCGGGGTACGCCGGAAAAACCCGAAGACCTGCAACATCACGACTGTTTGTCCTTCGCTTACCCAGCCGGCGATGACTGGCATTCGGTAGGAAAGCAATGGCGCCTGACCGGCCCCGAAGGTGAAATCGTCGTGCCGGTCAGTGGCCCGATGCAGATCAACAGTTCGGCGGGCCTGCACCAGGCCGCGCGTGCGGGCATGGGCATCGTGATGGTGCCCGATGCCTTGGTCGAACAGGATCTTGCGGACGGAAAACTGGTGGCGTTGCTGCAGGATTACCAATTGCCTAGCCGGCCGATGAACCTGGTTTACCCGCAGGACCGTTACCGTTTACCGAAATTGCGCCGCTTCGTCGACTTCGCCATGCAGATGTGGGGCAAGCACTAGCCGGCTCAATACGCCATCGACTAATCTCCTCGACAGGCGTGTCACTTAGATATCAGGGCGGCAGGGAGTGCGGAGATGGGTGAGGCGTCGAATATCGAACCATTGAAGTTCAATCTGTCGGATTTGAACGAAGACATGCTGCACACCATTCTGGAACTGGTCAGCGACGGCATCTGGGACTGGAACGCCAACACCGGGTTCGTCTATCGCAACCCCGGGTGGTACGAGATGCTCGGCTACCCGCCTCATTCCCTGAATAACAACGTATTGACCTGGGAAAACGTGATCCATCCCGACGATTACCAGCAGGTCATGGCACTGTTCGATGACTACCTGAATCAGCGCGCCCCCGGCTATCAGGCCGAGTATCGCTGCCGCATGCAGGATGGCAGCTATACCTGGATCGAAGACCGTGGCTACGTACTGGCACGCAATGCCGACGGCTCGGTGGCGCGGATGGTCGGCGCGCACCGCAGCATCGAAGACAAGAAACGCCTGTACGAAGCGCTTGAACGGCGCAACCAATCCCTTGAAGCGATCGTTGAAGAACGCACCCGAGAGTTGTCTCGCGTCAATCAGCAACTGCAAATCCAACTCGAAGAAAACCGCAAACTGGCGGAAACCGACACACTGACCTCAATCGCCAATCGTTATCTTCTGGAAAAAGCCCTGCCCCAGGAATGCGAACGTGCCCAGCGCTTTCGACAACCGCTGTCGCTGATTGCGATGGACATCGACGACTTCAAGAACATCAACGATCACTATGGCCACGCGCTGGGCGATGCGACATTGGTGCAGGTGATCGATAGCGTGAAGCACTGCGTACGCGAGGGCGATCTGCTCGCGCGTTGGGGTGGCGACGAGTTCATCCTGATCCTCCCCAATACACCACTCGCCGACGCCCGGGCCCTCGCCGAACGTATCCGCCATGGCCTCGCAAGCCTGCTGCCAGTGGGGGACTTTCAAGTGACCATGAGTTTTGGCGTGGTTCAGCGCTTTGACGAAGAACAACAGACCGGGTTGCTGGCCAGGGCCGATCAGGCGCTGTATCGGTCGAAGATCGCGGGCAAGAATGTGATTTCGGGGTAAGGGTTATGCCCTTCACTTCTCACATCCCCGCCTTCACCAATACCGGTTTCTCCTGATACCGATCCGGATACAGCTGTTTCAGCTGCGCAACCTTCGGTAGATCGTTGATCACAATGTACGGATAGGTCGGGTGCTCGGTCAGAAAGTCCTGATGTTCCTCCTCGGCCGGGTAGAAACCGTTGTAGGTCTCCAGCTTGGTGACAATGGGTTTGTTGAACGAACGGGCAGCGTCCAGCTGGGCGATGTAGGCCTGGGCGATACGTTGCTGATCGCTGTTTTCCGGGAAAAGCGCCGAGCGATATTGAGTGCCGCTGTCAGGTCCCTGACGGTTGAGTTCGGTAGGGTTATGAGCCACCGAGAAGTAGATTTGCAGCAAGGTGCCGTAGCTGACCTGACGGGGGTCGAAGGTGACTTCGACGGATTCCGCATGACCGGTATCGCCACTGCTGACCCGCTCGTACTGAGCAGTATTGGCTGCACCGCCGGCGTAACCGGAGACCGCTTTCTTCACCCCTTTGACATGCTGGAACACGCCTTGTACGCCCCAGAAGCAACCGCCGGCAAAGACCGCCCTTTCGCTGTTGGCCTGGGTGGTTTCGTCGAGGGTGGGTGGAGGAATGATGACCGCGTCTTCTGCCGCACCGAAAGAGAACGCCAGGCATTGGCCGATGACGCCGGCAGCGGCCAGGCCCAACAGGGTGCGGCGCCAGGTGAATAGGGTTTTCATGAGGCTGTTTCCTGAATGAATGGAATGACGATCAACCGAACGTAAACGCATACGCCGACACTCCGGGATCGAGAAACTCGATGCTGAAGGTCCGATCCGTCACACCGCCGGTTTGGCGCACCAATTGGTACAAACGTTGTTCAGTCACGCTGCCGCTGCCGTCGGGCGCCACGTCGGTACCGTGGGCATCGCCGGGGGCTTTTCCGTCAATTAACACTTTGAAACGCGCCGGTTTACCGTCAGCACCAGGCCCCAACACCAGATGCAGATCGCGGGCATGGAAGCGGTAGACAATGCGACTGGCCGGCGCGCTTGAAGTCGCTCGCTCCGAGCCGACATTCCATTGACCGTCCAGGCTCCAGTCGTTGAGTGCTAATTGCGATGGAGCGCTATAGACCGACACCTTGTCCGGCACCAGACTGGTTTCAGGCACGAAATGCTCGGCACGTTGGTAGCCGACATAGGTTTCCGACGATTGCACTTCATTCATGTCCGGGGCCAGTTGAACACCTTCGGCACTGGCATTGATCAGACCGTCCGCGACCTTCGCGGCGCCTGCTTCGCGCAGCAGTTGCTGGATCACCCGTTCCGATTCGGCGTACTCGCCCTCACCAAAGTGGTGATAACGAATACGACCCTGAGCGTCGGCAAAATAGTGGGCCGGCCAGTATTGGTTGTTGAAAGCTCGCCAGACCTTGAAGTCATTATCGATGGCCACCGGGTAGTTGATGCCCAGGTCCTTCATGGCTTTGGTGACATTGCCTACGTCTCGTTCGAAAGCGAACTCGGGTGCATGGACGCCAATCACCACCAATCCCTGATCGCGGTACTTCTCGGCCCAAGCTTTCACATATGGCAGCGAGCGCAGGCAGTTGATGCAGGAGTAAGTCCAGAAATCCACCAGCACGACTTTGCCTTTCAAGGCCTGCGCTGTGAGGGGTGGCGAGTTGAGCCATTGCACTGCGCCATCCAGCGCTGGAAGGTTGCCTTCAATTGGCAGTGCGCCCGGCGTTTTGTCAGCCGCTTTCATTGCACTTCCCGAGGCCGGAACCTGCGCCATCATCGCCCCGCTAACGTTCGGTGATTGGCCGGCCAGCCGTCCCACCAACGCCTGCTCGATACCGCCGGTGGACGCCGTCGAAACCCGCGCCAGAATCCCGGTGTCGAGCCCCAGGGCGATCGCCGCGACACCGGCCAGCATCGCAGCCCCCAGACCTCGACGCAGCCACTCGCCAGCGCCGATGGAACGTTTCATCGCCGCAAAGACTTTACCGCCCAGCAGCAGCGCCACCGCGAGGGAAGTTGCGGCACCCGCGGCGTAGGCCAGCAACAACAAGGTGGTTGCGATGCTTGCCCCTTGCAACGCTGCTCCGGTCAGCAACAGACCCAGAATCGGCCCCGCACACGGTGCCCAGAGCAGGCCCGTGGCGACGCCGATCAGGAACGAAGCGCCGGGACGCGGCCGGGCATCGACGCCCGCGGCTTCCGACAACCGGCTGCCAACCGCCACCAGTGGCCGCGTCAGACGCTCGGCCAATCGCGGCAGCAACAGCGTCAGCCCGAACAGTGCAACGAACAGCAACGCGAGCCAGCGACCGTACTGATTGACTTGCACCACCCAACCGCCGCCCACCGCTGCCAGTGAGGCGACGAGCGCGAAAGTCAGCGCCATGCCCGCCAATAGCGGCAACCCGCTCTTCATGAACGGCTGCCCGGTGCGAGCGAAGACAAAGGGCAGTACCGGCAGGATGCACGGGCTGACAATCGTCAGCACACCACCGAGATAAGCGAGGACCAGAAGCCACATAACGTCGACCTGCAAAAATGAGTGAACGGGAGTACCCGCGGATCAAGCCGTCTTCGGCACAAAAGTCATCGCCAGGCCGTTCATGCAGTAACGCAGACCGGTGGGTTTTGGCCCATCGTCAAAGACGTGGCCCAAATGACCGCCACAACGCCGGCAGTGGACTTCTTCACGCAGCACTCCGAAGGAACGGTCCTGACGAGTGGCCACAGCTTTGTCCAGCGGTGCCCAGAAGCTCGGCCAACCGGTGCGGCTGTCGAATTTGGTCGCGGAAGAAAACAGCGGCAGATCGCAGCCGGCACAGGCAAAGGTACCGTCACGGTGCTCGTTGTTCAGTGGGCTGCTGTAGGCACGTTCAGTGCCCTCTTCGCGCAATATTTCGTACTGCTCGGCGCTGAGCATGGCGCGCCATTCGCTGTCGTTGTGAGTCACCTCGAACACCTCCGCCGCGCCGGCATCACTGGCCAGTGCAGAACTGGCGGCAAATTTTGGCAATACACCGATGACCAGGGCTGCAGCGCCTAGCCCGCCGCTTGCTAAGAGAAACTGTCGCCGTGAAAACATGGTCGTCTCCGAAAATTCCAGGTGCCTGTCATGGAACACAGCCTAGGCTTGGGTTGATCGCCAAATCCTCACGAGAAGTTAAACAATTCGTGATAACTCAGGCCCCGGAAAACCCGCACAATGCGCTCATTGCGCCGAAGGATTGAGCTTGATGGAACAGACCAAACGCGTCCTCGTGGTCGAGGACGACCTGCATATCGCCGACCTTATCTGCCTGCATCTACGCGATGAGCAGTTCGAGGTGGTGCACTGCGCCGACGGCGATGAAGGCATGCGCCTGCTGCAGCAAGGAAGCTGGGACGCACTGATCCTCGACCTGATGCTGCCCGGCGTCGACGGCCTGGAAATCTGCCGCCGCGCCCGCGCCATGGCCCGCTACACACCGATCATCATTACCAGTGCGCGCTCCAGCGAAGTGCACCGGATTCTCGGGCTCGAACTTGGCGCCGACGATTACCTGGCCAAACCCTTTTCGATGCTCGAACTGGTGGCCCGGGTCAAAGCGCTGTTGCGACGGGTCGACGCCATGGCCCGCAACCTGAAGATGGACGCCGGCAGCCTGATCACGGACGGCCTCGCCATCGACCCGATCACGCGCGATGTGTCCCTTGACGGTCGCCGCCTCGACCTAACGCCACGGGAGTTCGACCTGTTGTATTTCTTCGCCCGTCAGCCCGGCAAAGTGTTCTCGCGCATGGACCTGCTCAACGCCGTGTGGGGCTACAGCCACGAAGGCTACGAGCACACGGTCAACACTCACATCAACCGCCTGCGGGCAAAGATCGAAGCGGATCCAGCACAACCGGCGCGCATCCTCACGGTGTGGGGACGAGGCTACAAATTCGCGGCCAGGGAGGAGCAGCCGTGAGACTGACCCTGACTCAGCGCCTGTCTCTGGTGTTCGCCGTGTTGCTGCTGGTGTGCTGCGGCACGTCGGCCTGGATGCAGGTGCAGTCCAACAAAATGCATGAGCTGGAAGTGGTGCAAGGGTTATCGCGGGATCTGGCCCAGCACATCGCCCATGACACCGTGCTGATGGACACCAAAGGCCTGATGCCCGACGCCGTGCGCGACCTGTTCAGCCAACTGATGCTGGTCAATCCCAGTGTCGAGGTCTATCTGCTCGACCCCGAGGGCCGGATTGTCGGCAGTGCTGCGCCCGAGGGTCGGATACGCCGGGAGCGGGTCGATCTGGCGCCGATCCAGCGCCTGCTCAAGGGCGATGCCCTGCCGGTTCTCGGCGACGATCCGCGCAGCGTCGATGGCCGCAAAGTGTTCAGCGCCGCGCCATTGCAGGTCAATGGCAAACCGGTGGGTTATCTCTATGTGGTGCTGCTGAGCGAAGAGCACGACCGCTTCGCTGAACGCGGCGCCACCAGCGCCGCCCTGAATACCGCACTGTTGTCCATTGGGCTGGTGGCGTTGCTGTGCCTGATTGCCGGTCTCACCGCATTCGCCCTCATCACCCGACCTTTGCGCCGTTTGACCGAAACTGTCAGCCAGTTCGACATTGATGGTGCTCCGGTAACGCCGCCTGCATCCATCCCGGTGGAAAAAGCCGCCAGCCACGATGAAATTGCCATTCTCGACGCCACCTTCCGGCAGATGCAGGCGCGCCTCGGCGAGCAATGGCGTTCGTTGACCCGCCAGGATCAGGAACGCCGCGAACTGGTGGCCAACATCTCCCACGACCTGCGCACGCCTCTCGCCTCGCTGCACGGTTACCTGGAAACCTTGTCGTTGAAGGACGCCACGCTGTCACCCGCCGACCGCCGCCGTTACCTGGGCATCGCGCTGGATCAAAGCCGCAAGGTCGGTGGTCTGGCGCAATCGCTGCTGGAACTGGTGCGCCTGGAACATGGTTTCGTGCAACCGGTGCTGGAGCGGTTCTCGCTGACCGATCTGGTGCAGGACATTTTCCAGAAGTTCGAACTGACGGCCGAGGCGCGCCAGGTCGAACTCAAGGCCACCTTCGCACCCAATGTTTCGGCGGCCTGCGCCGACCTTGGATTGATCGAGCGGGTGCTCACCAACCTGTTCGACAACGCCCTGCGCCACACCCCGCAAGGGGGAGAAATCGAGCTCAGCCTGCGCCCTCAAGGGCCTTTTACCGAAGTTACCGTCAGCGACACCGGCCCCGGCATTGCTGCCGAATTGCGCGAGGGTCTGTTCCTGCGCCCGTTCAACATTGGCGGGGCACGACGTGATGGCGGACTGGGGTTGCGGATCGTGCACAGGATCCTGCAATTGCATGGCCGCGAGATCCAGCTGATTGACGTTCCCGGACGTGGCGCGACCTTCCGCTTTTCGTTGGCGGTGGATCAGCAAACGGCCGAGCAGTTGGCGGTGCGGTCGATGAATCTGAATTCGCTGGGGAAATAGTCGACTGCCTGGGCCACAGCAACGGCTAATATCTGTCACCCATTTCGGCAAGGACGCTACGCGATGCTCAACACCCTGCAAAACACCCCATTGTGGGTTTACGCGATATTTCTGCTGCTGTGCTACTACGGCGTCAAAGCCCTGTCCCCGACCCGTGAAAGCAAAACTTCATTGCTCGTCACAGCGCCGATACTGCTGGGCTGGTCACTGTATTCGCTGAATCTGACGCTGAATCCGCAGCTATCGGTCAGTTGCTGGTTGGCCGCCGTCATCCTGGGCAGCCTCGCAGCGCTGCTGATTTTCCCACGCAAGGGCATTGAGCTGGATGATCCACAAACCGGCCTGATCGTGCCGGGCACGTTAAAAACCCTGGTGCTCTACCTGCTGTTTTTTGCGGTGAACTATTACTTCGGCTACCAGGATGACGTTCACCCGGAGCTGGCCGCGACCCTTGAGATGTTGCTGCTCAAGGCATCGGCGTCCGGTTTTGTCTGTGGACTGATCAGCGGTCGGGCGTTGACGTTTTATCGGCTGCTGCTGACACTTCAGGCAAAACGCCCCCAGATAGCCGCCGGTTAAAAGCCGCCGTGCCAAAAATGATGACCAGCCGCCTGTTCATCCGTGACAACGCCGCCTCGGTCCAATAGATTAGGCGGCCTGAAAAGGCCCAGAGCTTTCTCGCCTCAACCCAAGTTAAAAGAAGTAGTGAAATTTCAATGTCCGATTCCAATACCGCTGAATCCGTAGTCACCTTGTCGTCCAAAGCGGAATACGAAAACTCCATCAATCTTTCACAGCACGTGCCCCAGGCCAAGACCATCAGCGAGATGGTCCTGGACGCTTTCCAGTCCACCCGGGAAAGCGACCAGATCCGCGAGCTGCGCGCCGCGATTCGCCAGGCTCACGACAGCTTCGACGACGATAAAGCCTACGAATTGATGGGCGAACTCAAGCAACTCAAGGACGCCGAGGCTGCCGACATTGCAGCCCTGGAAGACTTGAGCAGCAAATTCCCGATCAGCCGGATTCTCTCCAGCTTCAAGGACGATCCGGCATTTCAGGAATTGGTCTATGGCCTCGCACTGAAGGTGCTGAACCAGACCCACCAGGCCATCAGCAACCCAAGCAGTAGCAAAAGCAAAACGGCTCGCGCCAAGAAAGATGTCGAAGTGTTCACCATCAGCAAAGACGGTATCAGCGTGACGTTGCCGCTGCGTACTCCGCGTTCGCGACTGAACGTTGACCGTGAAGCACTGGAGTTCCTGGGCTTTACCTTTGCCGGCGAAGGCGAAGAAGCCGAACTGGAAAGCGAGACGTTCCTGGACAATGCCGGGGCCGAACAAGCGGTTAACCGCAAGAACATCATCACCGCGCTTCAGCAGCAAACCGCGTTCGATGGCTACAGCATCGCCGCGCAGTAATACGATCCATCAGCAGCGCTTCGGGCGCCACTGACCCAAGAGCCCCGCCCTAGAGCGGGGCTTTTTATTGCCCGCGATTTTATAAAACCCACAATTTCCCTTCCTGTCGTCGTCGCCCATACCGAGACAGTTGCAAAGTGCCACCCCGTTCGGCAATCAATGCCCAAAGGCACTCATGCCACGGTGATTCGGCGCCAGAAAAACACTTTTCCTTAACCCTTCAGCACCACGGGTCCGCCTGCAGGGAGCGTCAACTCACTTTCCAGCCCAAGACTTCAGTGGTGCGATTGCTGAGGTCATCATGAACACAACCCCCCTTTACCGTCAGTTGGCCAACCACTACCTCGACGCAATCCGCAGCGGCACCTTGAAAACCGGTGAACGATTCCCCTCCATTCGGCTGATGATGGAAAAACACGCCGTCAGCCTGTCGACCGCAGTGCAGGTTTGCCGTGAACTCGAGGACTGTGGCGTGCTGGAAGCCCGGCCGCGCTCCGGCAACTACATTCGCCAGCCCGATACGTTGCGCAAAACCGTCCCGATCGCGCCTCCCCCGCCGCTGGACACCGGCGTCTACGTCGGCATTCACGAGCAGGTGTCATCGGTCCTCAAGGCCAGTCAGCGCGCGACGATCAAGGTCAATTTCGCCAGTGCCTTCTGCGCGCCGGAACTCTATCCGCTGAAGATCCTGCAAGACCATATGATCAAGGCGCTGCGTCACGATCCGCACTTGCTCGGCACGGCGGGTTCCACCTGCGGCAACGGCACATTGCGCAGTATTCTTGCCCGACGGGCGCTGACCGCGAAGGCCAACCTGCCAGCGGAGAAGATTGTGATCACCAACGGCGCGACCGAAGCGATCAACCTGGCCTTGCGCGCGGTCACCCAACCGGGTGACACCGTGGCTGTGGAATCACCGACCTTTTACGGCTTGCTGCAAATTCTCGAGAGCCTGAACCTGCGGGTGCTGGAGGTCCCGGCGACTTCGCACGCCGGAATCAATCTGTTCGCCCTAGAACAATTGCTAAAAGGCCCCGAACGGATTCAGGCGCTGATCGTCATTCCCAACCTGCAAAATCCGCTGGGCAGCATCATGCCCGACGCCAACAAGGCGCGGCTGGTGCAACTGTGTGCCGAACACGCCACGGTGCTGATCGAAGACGACACCTATGGCGATCTGATGGATACCGAGCAGCCGCTGTCCACGCTCAAACACTGGGACCGCACCGACAACGTGATCTATTGCGCATCCCTGAACAAAACCCTGGCACCGGGCATACGCCTGGGCTGGATCAGCGCGGGAAAATGGCACGACCGCGTGGAAATGCTCAAACACACTCAGTCCCGGGGATGTGAGGCATTGTCGCAATTGGCGGTCAGTGCGTTCATGAAGACACCGTCCTACGAACGTTACCTGCGCCGTTTGAGGAAAATCCTGACTCACCAACGCCAGCAAATGAGCGCAGCGATCATTCGCTACTTTCCCGCCGGCACCTGCGTGACCTCCCCTCGGGGCGGTACGTTGTTATGGGTGGAACTGCCGCGCCAGCATTCGTCCATGGCGTTTTTCCACGAGGCATTGAAGGCCGGCATCCAGATTTCGCCTGGGGATATCTTTTCCAACGCTAAGCGTTTCAATCACTTTGTGCGCATTGGCTGCGGCGCGCCTTATTCACCGCGGATAGATGAAGCGCTGGCGACCCTCGGCCAACTCCTCAAGAACCAGGGTTAAACACCCCCTTGTAGCAGCTGTCGAGCCTGCGAGGCTGCGTTCGGCTGCGGAGCAGTCGTCAATCCTGCCACTTCGGTCCACCTGAAACACCGCGATGGATGGTTTTACGACTGCTTCGCAGCCGAACGCAGCCTCGCAGGCTCGGCAGCTGCTACAAGGGTTCAGTGTTGGGTTCAGAAAGGGTTTTGGTGCAGGCAAATGATGTGCGGATCGTCATTCCAATGGGGAAAACGCTCGGCAATCAGCGGATCATGCCCAGGAATGACATGCTCTTCACCGTCGGCCAGGCTGTCGATCAAACTGAACGCCTCAAGCGTCTGCGCCAGATCATCCAGAATCGGAAACGGACTGCGCTGACGGATGTTGGCCCACAAGTGCGCAGCATCCGAGGCCAGAACAATCCACCCGCGCGCGGTGTTCACCCGTACGACTTGGCTACCCGGTGTATGCCCACCCACCGGGTGCAACGTCACACCGGGAACCACCTCCACCGTGCCGGTGTGCAAACGCATCCGGCCCTCGAACAGCGGTGGAAGCGCCGACATCACGTCGTCGACCTCGTAGGTTTTGTTCACCGTGCGATGGGCCATTTTCGGCCCGGTGCAGAAGCGCAGTTCCGCTTCTTGCAGATGCACCGTGGCCTTGGGGAAAAGCCCCAGGTTGCCGGCGTGATCCCAGTGCAAATGAGTGAGGATCAGGTTGTCGACCTGCGCCGGATCAATATCCAGTTGGCGTAGGGATTCTTCCGGCAGGCGATACATCTGACGGTTGCGCCGGTCTGCCGTGGCCGGTTGAAAACAAGTGTCGACCACGATCACCTGCTGCTCGTTACGAATGACCCAGAAGTAGTAATCCAACGGCATCGACGCATTCGGATCACCACAGCAGGCGTCGTAGAGAAAGTTTTCCCGGGCGGTGCGCTGGGCATTGGCGCCGACACGGATGGCGAACACTTCATACACAGGAACGGACATATGCACCTCCTGGTTCAGGCCGCTGCGGTGGCTTTGAGAGTCGGACGGAAGTCGAAATCGATCTCGTCGCTGATGCCCAGATCCTGGGCCAGACGATGCAGGCCACTGTAGTCGCGCATGATCGTGGCGTTCTTGTTGCTCTCCCGGGTGTCGGCGATGATCAGCGCGGCATCCTCGACCCCGAGCTGCGTCAGAATCGCCTCCCACATCGAGTAGTCCTGGGCGACAAAGGCACTCAGCGCCACCGACAATGTGCGAGCGAAAAACACCCGTTGGGGCGGCTGCATGTTCGCGTACATGACTTTCGCCACTTCGGCGAGAATCTTGCTGTGGGCATACTCGTCGCGGTTGTGCAGTTCGGCTACGCGGCGATTTTGCGGTTGAATGCTCTGATCGTCGGCCAGCAAATCCAGATAGGCGTTGACGCTGATCTCGGCCACCACCGCAAAGGTGATCGCTGCCAGGTCGCGCTGCCACTGCTCCAGCAGTTCTTCGCGCAGGGCGATCAGCCGCAGATAGGTGACCGACGGCGGCAAATCCAGATCCTGATCCAGCGCTCGCTCCAGCTTGGTCCGTTCAATCGCCCGCAGGTGCATGAGCGTGTGGTAGTGCTCATCGATCAACGTCTGTTGCATGGCCTCGCGAAAATGCCAGTCGTCCTTGCCCAGGTATTGATTGGCAATGACGCTCAGCGCCGGGTTCACCACGTGTTCTTCGGCGGTCACCGTGCGCAGGTTGTAGCCGATCCAGCCCCAGGTCACCACGGTGCTTTTGAGTTCATCACTCAAGGCCTGGAATTTCGGATGATGGAAAAACGGCACCATGCACTCCGGGTAATCCGGGCGCGCCGGATCGAACGCTTCGCTGGCCTCGGCCTTGTCCGGGGAGCAGACCGTGGCCCGTTTGGTCCAGGCCTGATTGAGCCGCACGACCAGTTGATGATCGACCTTGGCGATCTCGATTGCTGTTTGCATGACGCGATACCTGTAGGACGCGTACCCGATGACGGGTACGCCAATAGAATTAAGGGCGACGGATGAATCAGGCCAGCCAGTAGCGGGTCAGGTTTCGCGCCGGGTCAGTGTATCGACTGCGGGCGTGGATCATTCGCCAGTTGTCCCAAATCAGCAGGCATCCGTCGGGAATCAACACCGGTGTGTTGTGCTCAACGAAATACGCTTCGCCCAGGACGGCAAACCTGGCCAGTGGCGACGAGCTGTTGGCGACCTGCGAGTGCTGCAGAGCTTCCTTGGAAGGATTCACATCGCCGTAGTGAAACTGGTTGTAGCTGAAGCGGAAAATATCCCCATCTTCTGTAGGCGTCAGGATGTATTCCTTGACCCGGCGTTGCGCTGCTTCACCGGGTTTGGCGGTGGCGACGAACTCCACAGGCGTGTCGTCGATCCATTCACGCAACTCAGGGTCGGTGCGCTCGAGGAACGCCAGCAATTCATAACCGTCCACCAGCCCTGTATGCCCGCCACCGCACGTGGCCTGTTGATGACAATGCAACGCCAGGTAGCGCGGCGGCGGCCCGTAAACCGGCGCTTCGGTGTGCGGGCCGATGCCGTTCATGCTCTGGGAATACGGCAAGTCTTCGTACCCCGGCTTGCGGGTGATGGCGAACGCGGTCTGCCCGTTGAATTGCGGAATGACCGGGCCGAACTCCTGCAGCGTGCCGAGCACGTCGTCGGCGAACTCGTCCGGCGTCAGCACCGTCCAGCCTCGCGCCGACAATTCTTCATGGCGGTGGCCCAGTGAAACGTAAGGTTTAGACGCGACAATCCCTTGATCTGACATGGTGAGATTCCTGGCTGTTTATCAGGCGTTGACGGTTGAGGTGTAGGCGGCAATGAATTCGCGGCAGGCGTTGCCCGGTCGATAGCGATGTTCATCGATGCGCTGCACGGGTGTGATTTCGGCAGCGGTACCGGTGAGAAAACACTCGTCGAAGTCGCCAAGCTCCGTAGGAACAATGGTTCGCTCGACCACCTGGTAATCCAGCGCCTTGGCCAGTTCGATGACGGTCTGACGGGTAATGCCGTTGAGGAAACAATCCGGCACCGGGGTGTGCAACGTCCGACCTTTGACGAAGAACACGTTGGCGCTGGTGGCTTCGGCAACGTTGCCGCGCCAGTCGAGCATCAAGGCGTCGTGGTAACCGTTGTTTTCAGCATCGTGCTTGCTCAGCGTGGCGATCTGATAATGCCCGGATGCCTTGGCTTCAAACGGACTGCAGCTTGGTGGCGGACGACGCCACTCGGCGGTTTTCAAACGAATGCCGGCCATGTGCCCGGCCGGGTCGAAATAGCTCGGCCATTGCCAGCAGGCGATCGCCATATGGACGCTGTTGAAGCGGGCCGAGGTGGAAATCATTTCACTGCCGCGCCAGGCCACTGGCCGCAGATAACCGTCGACCACATTGTTGCGTTGCAGCAGTTCATGGCTGGCCGCTTCCAGTTCGGCAAGCTCATAGGGAATGACGAAATCCATCAACTGAGCCGAGCGATACAAACGCTCGCTGTGTTCGCGCAGTTTGAAGATCTTGCCGTTGTAGACACGCTCTCCCTCATACACCGTGCTCGCGTAGTGCAGACCATGGGTCAGCACATGCAGCCGCGCCTGGGACCACTCGACGAACTCGCCGTCGAGCCAGATGAAACCTTCTCGCTGATCAAACGAAATACCGCTCATTTCCATATCTCCTGATGAATCGTCCTACGCCGTTTCGAGCAGAACCGGTATCAATTCGGGCGCTGCCACAGGCTCGGGCTGAAAGAAGAACAAGCGCTCACCGAACGCCGGCCGCAACTCATCGAACCAGGTCGCTTGCGGATCGAATCGCGCATAGAACGTGCGCAACACCCATTGCGGATCGCGAGCCTGGAGGAACTGCAGCACGAAGACTTTTTCCCCGGCCACGGTTTCGATGCCGTTGATCAACACCTTGCCGTAGAAGGTGCTCATGGACGGACCACGAACCGTGCGCGCCAATCCGGAAACCGTGCGATACGCCGCCTGAAAGATCTCGAATGCCCGGGCCAGCGGCATCGCGAAGTAATGGCTGGGGCCGGTATCGCGCTCGACAAACATGTAATAAGGCACTGCGCCGAGCCGCACGCCTTCGGTCCAGAGCGCCGCCCAATCAGCGGGGTTCTCGTTGATGTGCCGAATCACCGGTGCCTGCATGCGCAACGTCGCGCCGCTGGAGCGAATGCGTTCGATGGCTTGGCGGGCGATGTCCTGACGGATCTCCACCGGGTGGTTGTAGTGACCCATGATCGAGAGGTTTTTCCCCGCCGCAACGATCCGCTTAAACAGCTCCAGCAGTTCGGGCGCATCCTTGTCGCTGACAAACCGTTGCGGCCAATACGCCACGGATTTGGTGCCGATGCGGATGCTTTTCAGGTGAGGCAACTCCAGCAACGGCTCGATGTACCCCGCCAGCGAACGGGTGTTCATGATCATCGGGTCGCCCCCGGTGATCAGCACGTCGGTGACTTCGGTGTGCACCCGCAGGTAACTCACCAACTCCTGGGATTCGCGCGCATTGAACTTGAGTTCTTCTTCACCGATGAACTGCGCCCAGCGGAAACAGAACGTGCAGTAGGCGTGACAAGTCTGACCGGCACCGGGGAAAAACAGCACGGTTTCGCGGTACTTGTGCTGAATGCCCGGCAGGACTTTTCCGTCGAGAGTCGCGCCGTTGTGGGTCAGTTGTCCGGCCGGATGCGGGTTCATCCGCAACCAGATCGCCTCGATCCGCCGCTTGATGGCGACACTGTCATCCCGTTCGATCAGTTGCTTGAGCGACGCGTACTCGTCCGGCAGCAGCATGTCCTTGTGGGGAAAGGTCATGCGGAAAATCGGATCGTCCGGGATGTTGTTCCAGTCGATCAACGTGCCCAGTACGTATTCATTGGTGCGAAACGGCATGACCCGGGCCACGACGGTCATGGCTTCCTGCAACGCTGGCGTCAGTTTCTGCCAGTACGGCGTGTCTCGAATGGTGCGTGAGTTATAGGGCTTGTAGCGTTCCTGCTCCGACATTCCCTGCATGGCAGCGCTCCTGGTGATTGTCTGGCAGTTCTTACTGGATGGCCGGCGCTTTGCGCTCTATGTCCATCCATGCCCGAACACTGTCGCGATCCCACTGACGGCGGACATACGCGGCAAGTCGGGAGGGAACCTGATCACCATTGGCGACCAGTCGGTTGAGCATGATTGCCAGGTCGGTGTCGGCAATGCTCCAGTCACCGAACAGATGCTCGGCGCCCCCCTCCAGCAATCGATCGGCGACAAAAAACAACCGGTCGACAGCGGCCAGGGCATCGTCGGACAGCGGAGTATCTTTTTTGCCGAAATAAATAAGATCCGCCGGACGTTCTTTGCGAATGACCAACAAATCACTGCGCAACCAGGCCTGGAGTTGACGGGCGCGTGCGCGCTGCTTGATGTCCAGCGGCAATAGTCTGTTATGCCCCGGCGCTACTTCTTCCAGGTATTCGGCAATGGCCGAAGATTCCGACAATGCGAAACCCTGGTGAATGAGCGTGGGGATCTTGCAGGTGAGAGACAGATCACGATAACTCGCTTGATAGTTATCCCGCGCCTTTAAATCCAGCGTGACCAGTTCAAACGAAAGTTGCTTTTCCTTGAGCGCCACAAAAGCCGACATCGCAAAAGCACTGACAAAATCTGCGCCGACATATAGTTTAAGCTTTGTACTTTCCATAGAACGCTCCCTTGCATTAACCACATTAATCCGTTGCCTTGGAAGTGATCGTAGTTAGTTGATCAAGCGCTGAACAGATACAGAAATTATCTGTTTCCATCGATACAGAAAGTTCAAAAACGCAGATCGTCGGGAGGATTTTGCAGGAGTCACAGAAAAGAAAAAGGGAGTCAGCGAACGCTGACTCCCTGGTGTGCAACGAAGGGAACATGACGGTTGGACAGTGATCAGGCCTGGCGATCGCCCAGATTGGAGAGCGATGCCATTTGCGGCATGTTGCTCATGTTCAGCATCGCCAGCGGCTCATCGTCGCTGGTGTTGACGAAGCCGTGCCGGGTCCATGCCGGCACCAGCAGCACATCGCCCATGCTGACGCTCACTTCATCGGCATCGCCCAAGGTCAACGCGCCGCGGCCGGACTGAATGATAAACAGATGCCACCACGAATGAGCATGCCCGTTCAACACCGCACCCGGTTTCAACCATTGCATGGACACCGCCATCCCTGGCGTCAACTTGCAACCTTCGATGCTGTTGTCGTGGGCCAGCGCGACAATATCGACTTCGCTGGCCTCGAGGCTCTGACGCATGTCTGTCAGTTCACCCTTCTTCCACACCTGTGCACTGACCGACGGCTGATGCAAACTCTGGCGAAAGTCCTTATATGAAAAAAACGCACCTTGAACGTTATTCATCGCGAGTTCCAACTTATGTTGTCGACTTTAATGACCGAACCTTAGGCCAACCATTCAGTGGTGTAAAGCCGAACAACTAACACTTATAACGCTGACGGTTTCAGCGCTGCAATTATGTCGACTTCTATCGCGGCATTTTTCGGCAATTGATAAACACCCACGGTCGTTCGAGTATGTTTACCGGCGTCTCCCAACACATGACTGAATACATCCGACGCGCCGTTGGCCACTTCGCTGAGATCAACAAAGTCTGCCGTGGATTTCACATAAACCGTTATCCGTATCAACGACTTTATTTTATCCAGCGAACCAATGGCATCAACGATCAGCGCCAGCCCGCGCATCGCGCTGATGCTGGCTGCCGTTTGAGCATCCGCCATGTTCAATTCCAGGCCGACTCTGCCGGGGTACTGGATTTTGCCGTTCATGCGCGGCACCAGACCACTTATGTACAACTCGTCATGATGCCGAACCAGCGGGGCATAATGCCCGCCCGCGGTGTTCTCGCCGTAGATGTCATAGCCGAGCTCTTTTGCCAGGTCGATGAAACGCTCATCACAGCTCTTTTGCTCAATCATTTACCAAACCCTCTGAATCAATAATGCAAAAAAACGCAGGTCCCACGGCTCAGCCACAGGCCCTCGTCGCCGGGGCCAGGCAGGTGACCTCGACGCGTGACTCGATCGCTTCTGCCAGCCGCAACAGGTTGTCGCTGAGTTGTCCGTAGTCCTTGCCGAACAACACGACGTGGCCGATGAATGAGGTGTTGTCTTTCACCAATGCCGTGACCGAATCACCGACGCGCTTGGCATACACCGCTTCCACCAGTTCGATGTTCAGTTTCCGGGCCAGCGATTCGATGTCTGGGGTGGCGCGCAAAAGACCGTCAGCCGGCGCTCTGAGCAGACGGATGCCGCAATAACCCCGGGCGACGGGATCGCGGTGTTCGGTCTTGCCTTCCACCGCCCATCTGACCCAGCTTTCCCACGGATCGAAATCCACGAACGCCAGACGGGCCAGGTCCCAGATATGCATGCCGCCGGGGCGCATGTTGGTTTCCACGGCCGAGGTCAGGCCGTCGGCGCGCAGGAAAACTTCGTTGTGGTAAGCGCCGTTATCCAGCGAGACCAACGCCGACATGTGCCGACCCGCTGCCGACAATCGAGCCTGCACGTCGGCCGCCAACGGCGCGGGCACCACCTGCTGGATTTCCGCGCGATAGGCGCCTTCAGTGGTGGTTTTTTCGGTCACCCAGGTGCTGCCGGCCACGTAATCCCAGCTGTATTCCCGGGCGTTCTGGATTAGCTCTTCGAGGACGATGCCGCCTTCG
Source organism: Pseudomonas sp. GL-B-26 (assembly GCF_019947405.1). NCBI lineage: Bacteria > Pseudomonadati > Pseudomonadota > Gammaproteobacteria > Pseudomonadales > Pseudomonadaceae > Pseudomonas > Pseudomonas sp. GL-B-26. Next base: position 32,760 of record NZ_JAGYGJ010000003.1, read on the forward strand.
CGATACGGCTTGAGTGCCTGCCAGGCCTCGTCGCATTCGGACGGATGATGGATGACCCGACAACCTCTGCTCGCCCCTTCACAAGCCGGTTTGATAAAGGCTTTGCCGCCCAGTTCGATGACCCTCTGGCGCAGTTCGGGCAAGCTCTCGATGCGTGCGGAAAACACCGGACGGTAATCCTGCGGTGAAGTGCTGGCAGCCGCTTCCAGTTTGCGAAAGATCTGCTTGTCCAGCCCCGCCCGCGCCTCGCCCGGGATGATGCCGGGCAGGCCGAAATGCGAAGCCAGCGCGGCGCCGAGCAACACGCCACGGTCGGAGAAAGGCAGAACGCCGATCAGCTTCCATCGATCGGCGTTCAGGCAGCCCACCACCAGTTCAAGGGAGGCCGCTACCGCTTCGGGCGCCAGTGAAGTGCTGCAGACGTGATCCGCCACTTGCTCGTCATCGGGCTGAATCTGATCGACCAGCAGGATGAGCCGGGCGTCATAGAGCGTCTTGCAGAGCTCGCGCAGTTTCTGAATGTCGTGAACCCGATTGCCGTTGTACCCAACCACGACTACGCATGATGTCGTATTCATGAAACCTCCGACCTGTGAAAGTGAATAGCGCAACCGCGATGAGTCAGTCGTGCAACGACGCATTGGATTTACGGTTGAGGTAGTACCAGGCCAGGATCCCGCACGCGCCAATGGCAGCCAGCACCAGCGCGTTGTACGGCGGCGGCACGACCCGCATGATCAGCACCGTCAGCCCGGCGCCGACACCGAGGGACACTTCCTTGACGAACATGTTGTTTTGTTTGACGGAGAAGTAATCGAGGTAGCTGAACGCACATTCGGCGAGGGACAGCAGCGCCACCCAGATCAGCGCGCCGACGAGGGTTTCGACGTGAAAAGCGGCGGGAGACGAAAGCACCGCAAAACCGCCGACGATGATCCCGATCACCGCGACCACCTTGAAACGCCCGGTGCGCTCGATCAGTTTCATCATCGGCACCTGAGCGAACACCACCACCGCGCTGTTGAGGATCAGCATCAGGCCATACCAGGCGGGTAGTTCACCGGTTTCAAGCAGGATGGCTTGCGGCAGGATCGAGAACACGCCAAACAGCTTGATCCCCATGATGATGCCGACGATCACCCACGGCAGCTTGTTGCGCCAGCCGCTGCCGTCCTGGGTCACCGGGTGGGCAACGACCGGTTGAGTGGTGAACGTTGCGCCCATGGCGATGGGCAAGCAGAGCAGCACGAAAGCGGCGGCGCCAAGGAAAAACATGGTTGGGGTCAAGAGTGGCGAGAGCAGGATCAGACCCGCCAACAGGCTGCCCATGTTCATCGCCACCCGGTTGTAGGCCGCGCCCTCTTTGGTTTGGGCCGCTTCGCTCTTGATCAGGTAACCCGCGATGGCGATGCCGTAGGCAAACAACGCGGCGGCGAACATCACCATGCCCTGGTTGCTGGTGACCGCGAGCAAGACCAATCCGAGGGCGGCGCACAGCAACGTGACGCTCAGCGAACGCCGGCCCAGCACCAACAAGGTCAACGGCAACAGCAACAGCAAGGCCCGATAACCGAGGGCGAGGATGCTGTTGGTGGCGGTGTCGAGCCAGACGTTGGCCTTGCCCAACACGGCAAACAGCGACACGGCCGTGATGATTCGGATTGTGAACAGGCGAATGTTAATCACCGGTTTGGCGATGGCGACCGTTGTTTCTACACTCATGCAACACCTCTGGAACCAAGCGACTGCCAAGGCCACAAGCGCCGACAATCAGGAAAGTCTGTAAGGTATGGTAGAGAGAGACGCTTGTTTTCATCAGAGCAAGTTCGTATAGAATTCAACGAACTTTACTGCCGGAGAGACCAGTAAAATGCAGGTTCAGCGTGCAGTGATCGCCGCCATCGAGTTCCAGCAGGGTGTACCGCTGGTTCAGCAGATCGTCGATCAGTTATCGGAGGCAATCAGCCACGGAGGCTTGCCTCACGGCTCACGGCTGCCGCCGATTCGCGAACTCTCCGAGTTGATGAACGTGGGCAAATCCACGGTGGTGGATGCTCTGGACCGCTTGCGGGCCAAGGGTTTGGTGGTTTCACGCCAGGGCTCGGGGCATTACGTGCACCGTTCCAGCACCACGATCAAGACCGATGCCGGCCCGGACCTGCAACCTCAAGACACGCTCAGCGTGGTCCGCCGCGCGGTGCTGCTGGACAATGGCGCGCTGCGCCCTGGGGCCGGTTTCCTGCCGTCTTCGTGGCTGCCGGCTGACGAGTTACTGAAAGCCGTGCGCGGCACCCTGCGCGCAACTTCCCTGCGCATGGGTGAATACGGCGTCGCCAGCGGTTACCTGCCGCTGCGCGAGGCGTTGCGGGTCAAGCTGTCGGCCTTGGGCATCGAAGTGCCGGTGGACCAGATCATCACCACGGCCAACACCGTGCAGGCCATCGACATGCTGATGCGCCTGCTGGTCAAACCTGGCGACACGGTGCTGCTCGACGATCCGTGTTACTTCACCATGCACACCAATCTGGCCTTGCATGGTGCCAAGGTCATCACCATCCCCCGCGGGAGTGACGGCATGGACCTTGAGGTCTTCGAGCAACTGCTGATTGCCCATCGTCCCGTGCTCTACATGACCAACAGCACCCTGCACAACCCGACCGGGCATTCGTTCTCCCCGGCGCAGGTTTATCGCTTGCTGGAGTTGAGCCACCGCTATGGTTTCCACATCGTCGAAGACGACTTGTATTGCGACTTGCAGCAACGAAGCACTCCGCGTCTGGCAGCGGGCGGACTGGACAACGTCAGTTACGTGTCCGGTTTCTCCAAGACCCTGACGGCTAACAGCCGCGTCAGCTACGCGGTGCTTTCACCGCAACTGGCTGCGCGGCTGGTGACGCTCAAAATGGCCGCCGGGGGCATGACCTCGGAACTGGCGGAGCAGATTATCTGCACAATGCTCAGTGATGGCAGCTATGCCAAACATACCCGGCGCACGGTGGATCGGCTTTACGAGTCGAGCAGTCGGGTGACGAGTTGGCTGGAGGAGGCAGGTTGCTCGGTGTCTTCGCTGCCGGGGGAAGGGTTGTTTATCTGGACGCGATTGCCCGAAGGGCTGGATGCCGAAACGCTGGCAAGGAAAGGCCTGGAAATCGACCTTGTACTGGCGCCCGGCACCCTGCTCAGCAAAGCGCCGGACGCTAGCCACTTCCTGCGTTTCAACGTGGCGCATAGCGATAGCAGCCAGGTGCGGGAACGGTTTTTCCGGTTGCTCGACACACCAAGTCAATAACTGACTGCCACTAACCTTGTGGGAGCGGGCTTGCTCGCGAAGAGGCCGTATCAGCCAGCATTGATGGCGCCTGACACACCGCCTTCGCGAGCAGGCTCGCTCCCACAGGGGTTCAGCGTCGAACTCAAAATTAGCGGTGCCACCGATCCAATGTGGGAGCGAGCCTGCTCGCGATAGGGGCGACGTGGTCTACCAAAAGAAACCCAACAAAAAACCCCGCGCTTCTCTCGAAGGCGGGGCTTTTTGTGCAGCCTCTGAATCTTAAGGCGCGTACGTCAGCAACAGCTCACTCGGCACTTTAAAGTCCAGCGACATCATCACGCTCAACGCGGTAATGGTGAAGATCGAGAACACGAACAGCTTGCGTGCCCAGACCGTGTCATCCACTGCCTTGTAACCGGTCCAGGCCATGTACAACCAGTACATGCCCATGGCCGCGGCGACGGCGAGGTAGCTCATGCCGGCGTAGCCGCTGAAGGTCAGCATCAAGGTCGCCACGAGGAACGCCAGGATGTAGAGCAGGATGTGCTTCTTCGCCACTTGAATCCCGCGCTTCACTGGCAACACCGGAATCGATGCGGCCAGGTAATCGTTGAAGCGGAAGATCGCGATGGCGTAGGAATGCGGCATCTGCCACAGGCTGAACATCACCAGCAACGTCAGTGCGGCCATGTCGAAGCTGTTTGTCACAGCGACGTAGCCAATCACCGGCGGCATGGCGCCCGACAGACTGCCCACCAGCGTGCCGTGAACCGACTTGCGCTTGAGGTACAGGCTGTAGAAACCGACGTAGATGACAAAGCCGATCACCGCGAACAACGCGGCCAACGGGTTGGCCACTTTGTACAACAGTGCAACGCCGAAAACACCCAGGACGGTCGCAAACGCCAGGGCCAGTTTCAGGGAGATCAAGCCCTGGACCAGCGCCCGGTTTTTGGTGCGTTCCATCTTCAGGTCGATGTCGCGGTCGATGCAGTTATTGAACACGCAACCGGAAGCCACCACCAGCGACGTGCCGATCATGGCGGCCAGGAAAATGGCCAGATCGACATGCCCTTTCGAGGCCAGGAAAAATCCGCCCGCCACAGAAAGCACGTTACCGAAAATGATCCCCGGTTTGGTGATTTGGATAAAGTGCTTAAAGGACATCCGGACTTTCCTCAGTGCGCCATCATGTTGGAGTGGATGCTGAACATGATCCACAGCGACAGGCCTACCAACAGGACGATGACCAGTGCAGCGAAGACAAACGCGATCACGTTGTTACGCTGGGCAGCGGAGCGGTCCAGGTGGAGGAAGTACACCAGGTGCACGAGCACCTGGATCACTGCGAAGGCCAGTACGATCCACAGGGTCAGGGCTTTCGGCAGCGATGGGTACATCACCAGGCCGAAAGGAATGACCGTCAGGATTACCGACAGAATGAAGCCGATCGCGTAGGACTTGACGCTGCCGTGGCCGGCGTCGTGGTTGTCATGGGCGTGTGCGTTAGCCATTTACATAGTCCCCATCAGATAAACAACGGTGAATACGCAGATCCACACCACGTCCAGGAAGTGCCAGAACAGGCTCAGGCAGCTCAGACGGGTCTTGTTGGTCGCCGTCAGGCCGTTTTTCTGCACCTGATACATCATGATCGCCATCCAGATCAGACCGCTGGTCACGTGCAGACCGTGGGTGCCAACCAGGGTGAAGAACCCGGACAGGAAGCCACTGCGGCTAGGACCGAAGCCTTCGGAGATCAGCATGTGGAACTCGTTGATCTCCATGCCGATGAAGCCGGCACCGAACAGGAAGGTCATGCCCAGCCAGCCCAGGACCTGGTTCTTCTTGCCCTTGAACAACGCCAGCATGGCGAAGCCGTAGGTGATCGAACTGAACAGCAGCAGAGCGGTTTCGCCCAGTACGTATGGCAGTTCGAAGATGTCGTGGCCCGACGGGCCACCCGCTACGTTGTTAACCAGTACCGCGTACGCTGCGAAGATCGACGCAAACAGAATGCAGTCGGTCATCAGGTAGAGCCAGAAACCGAATACGGTCATCTCGCCCGAGTCGTGGTGATGGTCGTCGTGCCCATGGTCCGTGCCATGGGCGTGTCCAGCAGTGGTCACTAAGTTCGACATGGTTTAAGCCTGTTCCAACGAGGTTTCAACACGGGTGGCGGTGGCTGGAACTTTCCCGGCCGCTACCAGACGCTTGTGCTGCTCGGCTTCGATGCGCTCGATCACGTCGACCGGCACCATATAGCCCTGATCATCGCGGGCAGCATGGATCACGAAGTAGCCCACGGTGCCAACCAGGCCAACGATGGCCAACCACCAGATGTGCCAGATCATCGCGAAACCGAACACGGTCAACAGAGCACCCATGACCACACCGGTCGCGGTGTTGTTTGGCATGTGGATCGGTTCGTACTTGGCCGGAGCCTTGTACGCGGTACCGTTTTCCTTGGCTTCAGTGAACGGATCGATGGTGTCCGCTTTTGGCAGCACGGCAAAGTTGTAGAACGGTGGTGGCGACGAGGTCGACCATTCCAGCGTGTGGGCATTCCACGGGTCACCGTGTTCGCACATGTTTTCCGGCTTGTTGCGATCACGCACGCTGACATACAGCTGGATCAGCTGGCAGGCGATACCGACCGCGATCATCACCGCACCGAACATGGCGACGTACAGGTACGGCACCCACTCAGGGTTGGTGGTGGCATTCAGACGACGGGTCATGCCCATGAAGCCCAGTGCATAGAGCGGCATGAACGCGACGAAGAAGCCCGAGATCCAGAACCAGAACGCTGCCTTGCCCCAACCTTCGTGCAGCTTGAAGCCGAACGCTTTAGGGAAGTAGAAGCCGAAGCCAGCGATGTAGCCGAATACCGCGCCGCCGATGATCACGTTGTGGAAGTGAGCGATCACGAACAGGCTGTTGTGCAGGACGAAGTCCGCACCCGGGATGGCCAGCAGTACGCCGGTCATGCCGCCGATAGCAAAGGTCACCATGAAGCCCAGGGTCCACAGAACCTGGCTGGTGAAACGCAGACGACCTTGGTAAATGGTGAACAGCCAGTTGAATAGCTTCACACCCGTCGGGATCGAAATCAGCATCGTCGCCAGACCGAAGAAGGCGTTGACGCTGGCACCCGAACCCATGGTGAAGAAGTGGTGCAGCCAGACCATGAAGCCCAGGATCGAGATCGCGCCCGATGCGTAGACCATCGAGTGGTGGCCGAACAGACGCTTGCCGGTGAAGGTCGAGATGACTTCGGAGAAGATCCCGAACGCCGGCAGAATCAGGATGTAAACCTCGGGGTGACCCCAGGCCCAGAACAGGTTGACGTACATCATCGGATTGCCACCAAGTTCATTGGTGAAAATGTGGAAATCCATGTAACGGTCAAGCGTCAGCAGTGCCAGGGTAGCGGTCAGGATCGGGAACGAGGCCACGATCAGAACGTTGGCCCAGGTGCAGGTCCAGGTGAAGATCGGCATGTCCATCAGCTTCATGCCCGGGGTACGCATTTTCAGCACGGTGGCCAGGAAGTTGACCCCCGTCAGCGTCGTACCCAACCCGGATAGCTGTAGCGCCCAGATGTAGTAATCCATCCCCACGCCCGGGCTGTATTGCAGGCCCGACAGCGGCGGATAGGCAACCCAACCGGTCTTGGCGAATTCGCCGACGCCCAGGGACAGGTTGATCAGCACCACACCAGACACCAGCAGCCAGAAGCTCAAGGAGTTCAGGAACGGGAAGGCAACGTCACGCGCGCCGATCTGCAGCGGCACTGCAAGGTTCATCAGGCCGGTGAAGAATGGCATCGCCATGAAGATGATCATGATCACACCGTGAGCGGTGAAGATCTGGTCATAGTGTTCAGGCGGCAGGTAGCCAGGCGAACCCTCGGTGGCCATGGCCAACTGGGTACGCATCATGATGGCGTCGGCAAAACCGCGCAGCAGCATGACCATGGCAACGATGATGTACATCACGCCGATTTTCTTGTGGTCGACCGAGGTCAGCCACTCGGACCACAGGTAGGTCCACTTCTTGAAATAGGTGATTGCAGCGAACAGCGCCAGACCACCGAGCGCGATCATGGCGATGGTTATCATCACGATCGGTTCGTGGAACGGGACCGCTTCCCAACTTAATTTACCAAACATCGTTTACTCCTCTGCCCCGGCAGCTGAATGCGAACTCATGTCCATCCCTTCCATGGCGGCCATTTCGTGTTCTTTCTTCTCGTGGTGCATCGGCTTGCCCGGATTCATACCTTCGTACTTGTCGACGATGATCTGGAACAGGTTCGGCGTGACCGAGGAGTAGAGCTCGACTGGGTTGTTCTGGCTTTGCTTGGAAAGGGCTTCGTATTCAGCTTTTTCAAGCTGTTTAGGTGCCTTTTTGACTTCGCTTACCCAGGCGTCGAAATCTTCCTGAGAGGTGGCGATAGCTTTGAATTTCATGCCGGTGAAACCAGCGCCGCTGTAGTTGGCGGAGATACCGTCCATTTCAGCGTTCTGGTTGGCGATCAGGTGCAGTTTGGTCTGCATGCCGGCCATCGCGTAGATCTGGCCGCCCAGCGCCGGGATGAAGAACGAGTTCATCACGGAGTCCGAAGTCACCTTGAAGTTGATCGGCGTGTGCGCCGGGAACACGATCTTGTTGACGGTGGCGATGCCTTGCTCTGGATAGATGAACATCCATTTCCAGTCCAGCGCGACCACTTCAATGGTGATCGGCTTGACGTCGGATTCCAGCGGCTTGTAAGGATCCAAGGCGTGGGTCGACTTGTAGGTGACATAACCCAGGGCAATGATGATCAGCACTGGAACAGCCCACACCGCGATTTCAATTTTGGTGGAGTGCGACCATTTCGGCGTGTAGACGGCGTCGGTGTTGGACGCGCGGTATTTCCAGGCGAACAGGAAGGTCATGACGATGACCGGAACCACGACCAACAGCATCAGCAGCGTTGCGGTGATGATCAGGTTTCGCTCGTCCAGGCCAACCTGGCCCTTGGGATCGAGCAAGGTCATGTTGCAGCCTGACAGCAACAACGTGCCGATCAGCGGCAATAAGCCTAGTAGTCTGGGGTACCTGTTTTTACTCATCTCACGACCTCTAAAGCAGCTTGCGCAATGCAGTTGGGTTTTGATCGCCAACACTTCACCCTGCCAAGGGTTGGCATTTTTCTTGGATTGAATAAGTGGCTGCCCGTCGCGCGTCAGACGCTGTTCGACAAATCCTGGGCCAGCGTTGAGTTCTTATTCGAATTCGTGGTCAAAGGCCTTGTTACAGACCAATTCCATTTGGTGCGGATAGTTGGAGGCACCGACACCTGGGAGTCGCATGAAGCCAACCGGCCTCTCGACGCCCTATTCCTGCTCAGGGATGAGCAGTGCCGGGAATTCAGTGCGGGCGATTGTAGATATGTAACGTTTTATAAACCATGTCTCATCCCGAAATAATTTTTATCCATTCCAGCAACAATCATTCACGGTATTTGCAAAAGTGCGCCATGGTATCGAAATTAATTCTCAACAAAAACACCAAAAATTGTAGGTCTACCTCAGGCAGTTCAGACAGTATCGAAGGCTCTGCGCCCTCCTTCGACCCAGCCAAAGCCCCCATGTGCCAAGGGTTTCGGCAATTCGCCAAGGCCTGTTAAAACTGCCTGTTCCGGATTTTTGGGGTTGAAGTTGCCGGACGCTAAAGCAGGCCAATTTTGTTGCGTAGTCATGTACCAATTCGGCGCCCTGAAATGCCTTGCGACACTCACGCTGTGACAACATGTCGCACACGTGCCGCACCCATACTTGTCGCGCATCAAGGTCATTTAACCTGCGCCCTGAAATGCAAAACGCCCCGGTTCCCTCAACGAGGGCCGGGGCGTTTTTTTGTGTGCCAGCGATTGCGGCGGATGACTTCAGCGCAGGGCTTTGCGGTTACGCGAAGTGAGCAGCGGCACCAGCACCACGATCAGCACAAAGGCCAGCAGCGCCCACTGTGCAAGCGACAGACCGAGGATCGGCGGGTATGGCGTGGAGCAGAAGCCGTCGACCTGGAAGCCCAGCGGGAAGATCTTCGCCAGTGGCAAACCGTCGACAATCGGTTGCAGAACGTCGATGCCGCAACTGACCGCCGGATAGAACTGGGTATAGACGTGATGCCCGGCCACGCCGACGCCCGCCAAGGCGCAGATCACCACCAGGGTTTCAAATACCGTGATGCTGCGACGGGTGCGCATGGCCGCGCCGATGAACGCGAAGAGCGCGATCAGCAGCAACGCATAACGCTGCAGGATGCACAGCGGGCATGGCGCCTCGCCCAGAACAATTTGCATGTACAGCGCGCCACCGATCAGCGCCAGGCAGATGATGCCCAGCAACACCAAATAGCGCCGTTCACGGCCTAACCGCATCGTTTCCTCGCTCATTGCGTTTCCCTTCTGAATATCGATTGCCCAGAAGTCTACACGCTGGCCCTGACCTTTGAGAGTCCGGCGCGCGCAGCTGGGTATCGGGGAATAGACGACGAGCCGGTTAAGAAGGGATTAAATTCGGGCTATTACCAGAGATTTGCATGATCCCACGACCGCATCGCCAGCAGGCTGGCTCCCACAGTTGAATGCATTCCAAAGTGGGAGCCAGCCTGCTGGCGATGCCGTTGATCAATCGCCGTAGATATCAGACTTGAAGTACTTCTCTGAAATCTTCTGGTATTCGCCGTTGGCGCGAATACCGTCGATGGCGGTGTTCAGCTCGGAGACCAACTCGGTGTTGCCCTTGCGCACCGCAATCCCGGCGCCCTCGCCCACGTATTTCGGATCCTTGAGCTCCGGTCCGACAAAGGCATAACCCTTGCCACGCGGCATCGTCAGGAAGTCATTCAGCGGGATGGTATCGGCAAAAATGGCATCGAGGCGACCGGCAGCCAGATCCATGTAGATCTCTTCGTTGTTGCCGTAACGCTTGACGTTGATACCCTTCGGCTCGAAAACCTCAGTGGCGTAACGGTCGGTGGTGGTTGCGCGCTGCACGCCAACCGTCTTGCCCTTGAGGCTGGCGTACTGATCATCCACGACCGCGCCGTCCTTCATCACCAGACGCGATGAGGTGAAGTAGTACTTGTGGGTGAAATCCACCGACTTCTTGCGGTCTTCGTTGATGGTCATGGACGACAGCGCCATGTCGATTTTCTTCACTTTAAGCGAAGGAATCAGACCGTCGAACTCACCTTCGACCCAAACGCACTTGACCTTCATCTGCGCGCACAGGGCATTGCCGATATCGTAGTCGAACCCGACAATCTCACCTTTATCGGTTTTGGACGCAAACGGCGGATAAGCCGCTTCGATACCGATGCGCAGGGTTTTATCGGCGGCGAACAGGCTGCTGCACGCCAACAGGCTCAGGGCCAGACCGGTGATGAGGGGGAATTTCTTCATGTTCGTTCTCTCGCGGGTTGTTGTTGGTTTGGCAAGACAGAAGAAAGAGCAGAAACGGGGGAAGGCCTTTTTTGTACTTGTAATTCCATACTGGACTTTTATGTATTGGTCGTCAATCGGGGTTCTTGAAGATGTGGCCGCCGATGGTCGGGGGGTCAATCAGTGGGAAATGGGGTGATGCGGATGGCCTCTTCGCGAGCAAGCCCGCTCCCACATTAGATCTCCTTCAAACACCAATTTTGTGTTCGACTCAGAACCAATGTGGGAGCGGGCTTGCTCGCGAAGGCGCCAGAACAGTCAACCGAGTAACAGCAGACTGTTTACCGCTTCCAGCGATCCGCCGCCGCATGATCGCTGTCGCGCCCTTCAACCCAACGCGACCCGTCAGGGGTGTTTTCTTTCTTCCAGAACGGTGCGCGGGTTTTCAGGTAGTCCATGACAAAGGCGCAGGCGTCGAACGCCGCCTGGCGGTGGGCGCTGGCGGCACCGACGAAGACGATCGGCTCCCCCGGCTCCAGGGCACCGATGCGATGCAGCACTTCAAGCTTGAGCAGAGGCCAGCGCTGCTCGGCCTCTGCGGCGATCTTGGCGAGGGCTTTTTCGGTCATGCCCGGGTAGTGCTCAAGGAACATCCCGGCGACGTCGAGTCCGTCATTGAAGTCGCGAACATAGCCGACAAAACTCACCACCGCACCGACGCCCACATTGGCGGCATGCATGGCATTGACTTCAGCACCCGGATCGAACGCCGTGGATTGCACGCGAATCGCCATGGCTCAGCCTCCGGTCACGGTCGGAAAAAAGGCCACTTCATCGCCATCGCTCACCGGCTCATCGAGCTGGCACAGGTCTTCGTTGCGAGCGCACATCAAGTTTTGCTCGCTCAACACTTCGGCACCGTCTCGCTGGGCCAACAGTGCACGCACATCGTCGACGGTGGCGAAGCTGCCTTCAACCTTCACCGAATCAACGCCGAGCGCTTCACGGTAACGGGCAAAAAACTTTACGGTGACGTTCATGGCTGGTCCGCCTGAAAATGGCCGCTCTTGCCGCCGAGTTTCTCCAGCAGCCGCACGCTTTCAATGGTCATGCCGCGATCCACGGCTTTGCACATGTCGTAGATAGTCAGCGCGGCGACGCTGGCGGCGGTCAGGGCTTCCATCTCCACGCCGGTTTGTCCGGACAACTTGCAACGCGCGACGATGCGCACGGTGTCGTCGCCTTCGGCACTGAGCTCGACCTTGACGCCGGTGAGCAGCAGCGGATGGCACAGAGGGATCAGATCGCTGGTTTTCTTCGCGGCCTGAATACCGGCGATACGCGCCACGGCGAACACATCACCCTTGGGGTGACCGCCGCTGACGATCATCTGCAGGGTTTCGGGCAGCATGCGCACGAGGGCTTGGGCCGTTGCTTCACGGAACGTCACGGCTTTTTCAGTGACGTCGACCATATTGGCGCGACCTTGGGAATCGAGATGAGTCAGCACAGGGATACTCCTGATCAGGAGCCCCGATTGTAAACCTGTGGGTCAAAATTCCGCACGTTTGATTATCCGATCACCACAATCCCCTGTGGGAGCGGGCTTGCTCGCGAATGCGGTGTGTCAGTCGCATCGATGTCGGATGTGCCGCCGTCTTCGCGAGCAAGCCCGCTCCCACAGGGTTATTTGTTGGGATAAGAAACCGGGCAGTTCTGAGGCCGCCCGGTTTTGGTGAGGGTTACAAATGCGATTCGGCGTATTCGGCCAGAATCGAACGTGGCACCCCTTGCAGGGTGATGTGCACACCGTTGGGGAAATCCTTGAAGCGCTCTGTCAGGTACGTCAGCCCGGAACTGGTCGCGGACAGGTAAGGGGTGTCGATCTGTGCCAGGTTACCCAGGCACACCACTTTGGAACCGGCGCCGGCACGGGTGATGATGGTTTTCATCTGGTGCGGCGTGAGGTTCTGGCATTCATCGATCAGGATCAGACTCTGCTGGAAGCTGCGGCCTCGAATGTAGTTGAGGGATTTGAACTGCAACGGCACTTTGCTGAGGATGTAATCGACGCTGCCATGGGTGTTTTCGTCATCCATGTGCAAGGCTTCGAGGTTGTCGGTGATGGCGCCCAGCCAAGGCTCCATCTTTTCCGCTTCGGTGCCGGGCAGGAAACCGATCTCCTGATCCAGGCCCTGCACGCTACGGGTCGCGATGATCCGGCGATAGCGTTTGCTGACCATGGTCTGCTCGATCGCCGCCGCCAGTGCGAGGATGGTTTTACCGGAACCTGCTGCCCCGGTCAGGTTGACCAGGTGGATATCCGGATCGAGCAAGGCGTACAGCGCCAGGCTTTGATAGATGTCACGCGGTTTCAGGCCCCAGGCTTCCTGGTGCAACAGGGGTTCCTGATGCAGGTCGAGAATCAGCAGTTTGTCTTCCTCGATCTCCTTGATCCAGCCGACAAAGCCCTGTTCATCGATGATGAACTCGTTGACGTGCACCGCCGGCAGGTTGTCGATCAGCTGAACCTGGTGCCAGGTGCGGCCATGGTCCTGACGGGTGTCGACATTCCTCACACGGTCCCAGAAGGAGCCGGTCATGTTGTGATAACCGTTGGGCAGCAGCGACACGTCGTCAACCAGTTGGTCGGTGCTGTAGTCCTCGGCCGCAATCCCGCAAGCCCGGGCCTTGAGGCGCATGTTGATGTCTTTGGTGACCAGCACCACGGGCAGCTTTGGTTCGCGTGCGTGCAGGTCGATCAACTGGTTGATGATGATGTTGTCGTTCAGGTGCTCGGGCAGAATGATGTTCGGTTCGGCACGTTTGCTCATCAGAATTGACAGCAAACCCTTGGGACCACTTTTGCCACGCTGGATCGGTACGCCGAGCTCGACGTCTTCAGGACTGGCATCGCCCAGAGTCTTGTCGATCAGGCGAATCGCCTGACGGCATTCTGCAGCCACGCTGTGATGCCCGCTCTTGAGCTTGTCGAGTTCCTCAAGCACGGTCATCGGGATGGCGACGTGGTGTTCTTCGAAGTTAAGCAGGGCGTTTGGATCGTGAATCAATACGTTGGTATCGAGTACATAAAGGATTGGCTGGTTGGAGGAAGAACTACGTCCGTGATCATCCATACTCGGTCACCTTTGTGGGAGCCAGTCGACGCAATACCGTTACAGTGCTGCGCCTCGAAGTGGCCACCGAATTCACCTGCGAGGATTCAAGTGAACTGCACACAAATGGGGGTCTTGGAAGACGCCACCTGTCTGCAGGTTTCGGCGGTCTGTCTTCGTAATACTCCAAAACCTGTGACAGAAAAAAGTACTTTGACGTTTTTTTGAAGTTTATTTTTCAGAGTGACCAATAGCACTAGGCGGATTGCCATCACCCCGTTAAAGTCGGAAGTCCGCCTGCATCGAATTTTCGCCCAAAACCACCCCTCCCCCAATGTTTACGGCCTTTCGTCGTTTTCAGCGAAACGCGTCCTGACAGTCTTCCCAGCCGATTCCGCTTTGCGCCGTTTGCGTGATGAGCCAGGGCATCGCCGTTTTCAGCGCATCCTGCTTCACGTTGAAGTTGATCACCCCGTGTCGCCACAACAACATCAGGCTCAACACCCGTTGCGCGCTCTGATTGGCTTTTAGCTTGCCCGCACCGTCCTGGGCATCGATATCCCACAGCGCCACCTGCAAGCCCTGGGATCTGAAAAATCCTTCAGCGTCAGACCGACGTTGGCCATCGGGCGGCCGAAACAATGGCACGTAGTTCTCGGGCAGTTTGCTTTTGACCAGTTCGACGCTGCGTCGTACCGAGTCCTGCCAGTCCTGCCAATGGCTGTGTGAGCGAAATTCCCAGCCTTGCACGCCAATGCACTGCTTCGAGTACGTCGCTTGCAGGCTGGCTACCGAACGATCGGCCAGACGGGCCTGGATGTCCTTGCCGAGGACGAAGAACGTGCCACTCATGTTCGACTTGCGCAGGTATTCCGTGGCCCAGGCGGTGTTATCCGGCGCGGTATTGGCGGCACTGTCGAACGTCAGCAAAAACAGCCGGTCATGCATCTGATCGCCATTGCGCTCATAGTCGCCAAAACGATCGATTTCGCTGCTGGTTTGCGGAAACAGCGCTGCCTTGCGCAATTGCTCGTCCAGGTACTGGGCGTGGAACAGTCGGCTCGGCTCGGCCCACTTTATGTAGTAGCTCTCATTGCTGACCTGAAACTTGGCGGCTTGCTGGCGCAGGGTGTCCATGTCCTCGACCAGGAAACAGAAGGAGGCATCCTGATCGCAGCTCTGTTGGGCGTAGTTGTAGTTGGTCAGCAGTCGCTGCCACATGCGCTGGCGCAGGTTGTTGATCGATTCCAGATTGACCGTGCGCAACCCCAGGCGCTGGGCCAGGCTCTCTTCATCCAGGGATTCGCTGGCCAACAGGACGCGAGCGAACATGAGGATTTCGGCCCGTGACGCCACATCGAACAGGGTCGGGCTGTTGAGCTGTTCAGGCCAGGTGCTGCGATCAAGCGTCGCCACATCGCCCGGCGCCGCCATGGCGCCAAAGCTCAACAGCAAGGCCGAGAATAGAAAAACGATACGCAATGGGATGTCTCCATAACAAAACCCGCGCGGCACTATATCGCGGGAAGATCAAAAGATCGCAGCCTCGCTTCGCTCGACAGCTCCTACAGATGTACGCGCTGCGATCTTGTTCCATGACACCACCGATCACCTATGACACCCATAGCTGGAGTCAACCAGGACAACCCCCTAGAATCGCCCCCACGATTAAAGGAGACGACTTCATGCTGATGGTGATTTCCCCCGCCAAGACCCTCGATTACGAAACACCGCCGGCGACCCAACGCTTCACTCAGCCACAATACCTCGACCATTCCCAGGAGCTGATCCTGCAATTGCGCGAGCTGGCCCCTGCACAAATCAGCGAGCTGATGCACGTCTCCGACAAGATCGGCGGGCTCAACGCCGCGCGTTTCGGCAGTTGGACCCCCGCATTCACTCCGGAAAACGCCAAGCAGGCACTGCTCGCCTTCAAGGGTGACGTCTACACCGGGTTGAATGCTCAAACCTTCAGCGAAGCCGATTTCGATTACGCCCAGCAGCACTTGCGCATGTTGTCCGGCCTGTACGGCCTGCTGCGCCCGCTGGACCTGATGCAGCCGTATCGACTGGAGATGGGCACCAAACTGGCGAATGCCCGTGGCAAGGATTTGTATGCCTTCTGGGGCACACGGATCAGCGAATGGTTGAACGAAGCCCTGGCCGATCAAGGCGATGACGTGCTGCTGAACCTGGCCTCCAACGAGTACTTCTCGGCGGTCAAACGCAGCGCCCTGAACGCGCGCATCATCAATACCGACTTCAAGGATCTGAAGAACGGCCAGTACAAGATCATCAGCTTCTACGCGAAAAAGGCGCGCGGCATGATGAGTCGCTTCGTCATTGAAGAGCGCATCAACGACCCGCAAGCCCTCAAGCAGTTCGACGTACAAGGTTATCGCTACAGCGCCGAGCAGTCTAAACCGGACAATCTGGTGTTCCTGCGCGATCACGCACCTGAGTAAACACCCGGTTGGCGCACGCCTCATTAAGGGGTCGTGCGCCACGTCCAATCGTCCAACAATTCCCCGCCCCACTCGTCACTTTACTGACGTCAAAAATCAATCACTCGATTTTCTAACTTTAGTTTCACTCGACTTTGCTGATTTTTTTCAGTAGTGGCACTGAATTTTTTTATCGGTAGTGGCAAATAACTATCTAACCCGACAATCCCCCTATGTATCAAGGGTGAGACAGGCGTTGCTATCAATATGAAAGCAGTGCCATCTTTTTCAATATTTCAAGAAATTTCAGAATTCGCGATGGGCGGACCGGAACTATGTCCAAATGCGTCGCTCATACCACCGGTAACCATTCTCTCTGAGCTTGTACGAGATAACTTACGCAGAGAAGAGATTCACGTAGCAGAGTTGTCACATTAACTTCTGCTGACTGATCCCTGATTTGGGCAACACATGAAGGACAGGAGATTAAGCATCATAAATATCCCCTACAAGGCCAAGGCTGCGCCCCTATAAACGTGCTCACCTGAGCACCCAACCGCTTGATTTACGGGCTTCTGGCCTGGCATTGAGCGCGCAAGACCTTTGCACGAATGTCTTCTGATTAGAAGATCTGCTGCATAACAGGGCACGCCATAACAATAAAAGCCTAGTTGCGCACATCTTGAGTGCACTTATTTAGACACTCGGAACTTATATGCCTGCACGCGGCATTGTGACGCCTTTAAGGCGCACTTCCGAGTGCACTACGACCGCTGAACACCATTAACTCCGGCCATGTAATGGCTTGATAAACACAGAGGTAATTGCGATGCGCATCAGCATATTTGGTTTGGGTTACGTCGGCGCAGTATGTGCCGGTTGCCTGTCTGCACGGGGCCATGACGTCGTTGGCGTCGATGTTGCCAAAGACAAAATCGATATGATCAACGCCGGCAAATCGCCGATCGTTGAACCGGGTCTGGGCGAGCTTCTGCAGAAGGGTATCGAGACGGGCAAATTGCGCGGCACGACCAACTTCGCCGAGGCGATTCGCGACACCGACCTGTCGATGATCTGCGTCGGCACGCCGAGCAAGAAGAACGGCGACCTGGAACTGAACTACATCGAAGCCGTGTGCCGCGAGATCGGTTTTGTCCTGCGTGACAAGACCACCCGTCACACCATCGTGGTTCGCAGCACCGTACTGCCAGGCACTGTGGCAAACGTAGTGATCCCGATCCTCGAAGACTGCTCCGGCAAGAAAGCCGGTGTCGACTTCGGTGTTGCAGTGAACCCTGAGTTCCTGCGTGAAAGCACCGCGATCGCCGACTACGACCTGCCGCCAATGACCGTTATCGGCGAGTTCGACAAGGCGTCGGGCGACGTTCTGCAATCGCTGTACGAAGAACTCGACGCTCCGATCATCCGCAAGGACATCGCAGTGGCCGAGATGATCAAGTACACCTGCAACGTGTGGCACGCCACCAAGGTGACCTTCGCCAACGAGATCGGCAACATCGCCAAGGCTGTCGGCGTCGATGGCCGCGAAGTGATGGAAGTGGTCTGCCAGGACAAGACGCTGAACCTGTCCCAGTACTACATGCGCCCTGGCTTCGCGTTCGGCGGTTCCTGCCTGCCGAAGGACGTTCGCGCCCTGACCTACCGCGCCGGTTCCCTGGACGTGCAAGCACCGCTGCTCAACTCGCTGATGCGCAGTAACGAGTCCCAGGTGCAGAACGCCTTCGACATCGTCACCAGCCACGGCAAACGCAAAGTCGCCCTGCTGGGTCTGAGCTTCAAGGCCGGTACTGACGACCTGCGCGAAAGCCCGCTGGTGGATCTGGCAGAAATGCTGATCGGCAAGGGCTACGACCTGAGCATCTACGACACCAACGTCGAATACGCCCGTGTCCACGGTGCGAACAAGGATTACATCGAGTCGAAGATCCCTCACGTCTCGTCCTTGCTCAACGCCAATTTCGACGAAGTGATCAACAACTCCGACGTGATCATCCTCGGCAACCGTGACGAGAAATTCCGCGCCCTGGCGCAGAACGCTCCACACGGCAAGCAAGTGATCGACCTGGTCGGCTTCATGTCCCAGGCCACCAGCGTTAGCGGTCGCACCGAAGGCATCTGCTGGTAATGCGGTCGTAGGAGCTGCGTAGGAGCTGTCGAGTGAAACGAGGCTGCGATCTTTCCAGATCCACTTGAGTTTCAAGCGAAAGATCAAAAGATCGCAGGCTTCGCCAGCTCCTACAGGATTTCTGGCGTCATCCAGAACGGATGTCGCCAGTTTTCGTAAGCCTGCCTTAACCCCATCGGGCCACCCCACAGGCTCGCCCGAGATAGAGACGGATGCAGATTATGCACAGGCTAAAGCACGGCCTACTTCAGGTCGCCGGTTGGCTGTTTTACCTAAGTTTATTGATGGGCATCGCCATGGCGTTGCCTGCGTCCACGTTCGACTCCGAGTCGAAGGACTTCATCTTCCTGATCGGGATCGTCGGTATCTGGCGCTACTCGATGGGTGCCACGCACTTTTTGCGCGGCATGCTGTTTCTGTACGTGGTCTACCCGCACCTGCGGCGCAAAGTGCGCAAGCTGGGTAAAGCGGCAGACCCGTCCCATGTATTTCTGATGGTCACCAGTTTTCGTATCGACGCGCTGACCACCGCCCAGGTCTACGCCTCGGTGATTCGCGAAGCGATCGACTGCGGCCTGCCGACCACCATGGTCTGCTCCATCGTGGAAATGTCCGATGAGAAGCTGGTGAAAAGCCTTTGGGCCAAAATGAATCCACCGGCTCGCGTCAAGCTCGACTTCGTGCGCATTCCCGGCACCGGCAAGCGTGATGGCCTGGCTTACGGTTTCCGCGCCATCTCCCGCCACCTGCCGGACGACCGCGCCGTGGTTGCAGTGATCGATGGCGACACCGTGCTCGCCGAAGGCGTCGTGCTCAAGACCGTGCCGTGGTTCCAGCTGTTCGGCAATGTCGGCGGCCTGACCACCAACGAGTTCTGCGAAGTGCGCGGCGGCTACATCATGAGCGAGTGGCACAAACTGCGCTTCGCCCAGCGCCACATCAACATGTGCTCGATGGCCCTGTCCAAGCGCGTGCTGACCATGACCGGGCGGATGTCGGTATTCCGCGCCACTGTGGTGACCAACCCGGACTTCATCGCCGACGTGGAAAGCGACTCGCTGCAACACTGGCGCCTGGGTCGCTTCAAGTTCCTCACCGGTGATGACAAGTCGAGCTGGTTCAGCTTGATGCGCCTGGGCTACGACACGTTTTATGTGCCGGACGCCGCCATTCACACCGTGGAACACCCGCCGGAAAAAAGCTTCATCAAGGCCAGTCGCAAACTGATGTTCCGCTGGTACGGCAACAACCTGCGGCAGAACTCCCGCGCCTTGGGCCTGGGGATGAAACGTCTCGGCCTGTTCACTTCGGTGGTGCTGTTCGACCAGCGTGTGTCGATGTGGACGTCGCTGCTGGGCCTGACCGTCGCGCTCATCGCCACCGTCAAATACGGCGCAGCGTTCATCCTGGTTTACCTGCTGTGGATCGGCATTACCCGCCTGATCCTGACCGTGCTGCTGTCTTTGTCCGGTCACACGATCGGCCCGGCCTACCCGGCGATTCTCTATTACAACCAGATCGTCGGCGCGCTGGTGAAGATCTACGTGTTCTTCCGCCTCGACCGACAGTCCTGGAGTCGCCAGCCCACTTCCCTGACCCGTGATCTCGCCAGCTTTCAAGGTTGGTTCAACACTTGGTCGTCTCGGACCATGACCTTCTCCGCCGGCAGCATTTTTGTTGCTGTGCTGCTGATGATGGTCTGACCGAACTCGCCTGAATTAACTAGGAAAACGTCCATATGAATACCGCCGTCAACGCCAACGTAGTGCATGAATCAGAAGCCCAGCGCCAGCACGCCCGGGTAAAAATCCCGGCCAAGCTGCGTTTCTACGGTCCTGACCGGACCCCGGTAGAAGCTCGGGTCATCGACCTCTCCGCTGGCGGCCTGGCTTTCAACGCCGGTCAGCTGCCACTGAAGGTCGGCGACGTGTACAAGGCTCGCCTGCAGTTCGTCATCGATAACCTCGGCCTGGCCATGGACGTCGAGTTACTGGTGCGCTCCCACGACCGCGAAACCGGTCGTACCGGTTGCCAGTTCCAGAACCTCGAATCCCAGGATATTTCCACCCTGCGCCACCTGATCACTTCTCACTTGGCCGGCGACATCGTCACCATGGGTGAAGTGTTGGCCACCCTGCAACGCGACAACTTCACCAAGGCGCGCAAGAACAAGGATGGCGGCCACGGCATGACCCCGTTCGGTCGCCTGCGTGCAGTGACCTTCAGCCTCGCGATTTTCCTCGTCGGCCTGACGGCATTCGGCTTCATCTTCAAGTCGGTGTACGGCATGTACTTCGTCAGCCACGCCCAGGCCGGTCTGGTCAGCGTGGCGGGCATGAGCATCACCATGCCGCGCGACGGCACGGTGCAGAGCCTGATCAAGGCCGACGGCGTTGCCGCCAAAGGCGCGCCGCTGGCGACGTTCAGCACCAGCATGCTCGATGTGCTCAAGGGCCATCTTGACGACAATCAATTACAACCGGCCAAGGTTGAAGAACTGTTCGGCAAGCAAATGACCGGCACCCTGACGTCGCCATGCGATTGCACCGTAGCGCAGCAAATGGTCGCCGACGGTCAGTACGCCAACAAGGGCGACGTGATCTTCCAACTGGTGCCGCGTAACAGCGAAGCCAACGTTGAAGCGCGCTTCTCCTATCGCCAGTTCGGCGACGTGCTGCCAGGCAGCTCGGTCAGCTTCCAGATCGCCGGCGAAGACAAAACCCGCTCCGGCACGATCATCAGCAGCACCAGCCTGAAAAGCGCCGACCTGTCGTCCGACATCCGCGTGCAGATCAAACCTGACGAGCCGCTGGACAGCAAATTCGCCGGTCGCCCGGTTGAAGTCAACGCCACCCGTGGTCCGAACCTGAACTGGCTGATCGACAAAGCCATGGCCGCCGGTCGTTAAAAACAAGAGGACATGCCCGTGACTAGCCCACTCAGAATCCTGCCAGTCCCGCTGACTCTGGCCATGGCAATTGCCCTGGCCGGATGCGCCGGCCTGCCCGACCAGCGTCTGGCCAACGAAGCCCTCAAGCGCGGTGATACCACGCTGGCGGCGCAGAATTACCAGCAACTGGCAGACCTGGGCTACAGCGAAGCACAGGTTGGCCTCGCCGATATCCAGGTCGACAGCCGTGACCCGGCGCAGATCAAGAAAGCCGAGGCGACTTATCGCGCTGCGGCCAGCGTCTCGCCGCGAGCTCAGGCTCGCCTGGGTCGTCTGCTGGTGGCCAAACCCGGCTCCACCGAAGCCGAACAGCACGAAGCCGAAGGCCTGTTGAAGAAAGCCACCGCCGCAGGCGAAGGCAACACCCTGATCCCGCTGGCGATGCTGTACCTGCAATACCCGCACAGTTTCCCGAACGTCAACGCGCAACAGCAGATCAGCCAATGGCGCGCCGAAGGCAAGCCGGAAGCGGGCCTGGCCCAAGTGCTGCTTTATCGCACCCAGGGCACTTACGACCAGCACCTGGACGAAGTGGAAACGATCTGCAAGGCCGCGTTGAACACCACCGACATCTGCTACGTCGAACTGGCCACGGTCTATCAGAAAAAAGCCCAGCCAGAGAAACAGGCCGAACTGATCAAGCAAATGCAAGCCGCTCAGGCTCGCGGCGCGGTTTCCGCGCAGCGGGTGGACAGCGTGGCTCGCGTACTGGGCGATGCATCCCTGGGCACGACCGACGAGAAAACCGCTCAGTCACTGCTCGAAGGCATCGCACCCGGCTACCCCGCTTCCTGGGTCAGCCTGGCGCAACTGCTCTACGACTTCCCGGAACTGGGTGACGTCGACACGATGATGAAGTACCTGGACAACGGCCGCGCTGCCGACCAGCCGCGCGCCGAACTGTTGCTGGGCAAGCTCTACTACGAAGGCAAAATGGTCCCGGCTGACGCGAAGGTCGCCGAAGAACATTTCAAGAAAGCCGTCGACAGAGAAGTGGCCGCCGATTACTACCTCGGCCAGATCTACCGTCGCGGTTACCTGGGCAAGGTCTATTCGCAGAAAGCGCTGGACCACCTGCTCAAGGCTGCGCGTAACGGCCAGAACAGCGCCGACTTCGCCATTGCCCAACTGTTCTCCCAAGGCAAGGGCACCCGGCCCGACCCGCTTAACGCTTATGTCTTCAGCCAATTGGCCAAGGCCCAGAACACCCCGCAAGCCACCGAGCTTGCGCAAACACTCGAAGCCCAACTGCCGCCTGCCCAGCTCGCCGAGGCCCAACGTCTGTTGAAACAAGAACAGGCTGTTCGTGGTGCCTTGAGTCAGAACACGCTGGAACTGCATGCCCTGGAAGAAGAAGACGGCGAGGAATCCCTATGAAGTTGAATCCATTCGTTAAGGCCGGTATTGGCCTGTCATTCGCCCTGCTGTGGTCGTGCCCGACCCTGGCGGCCCTGACTGAAAGCAAGAACTACGGCCTTGACGTGAAAGTCACCGCCCAGTCCGAAGACGACACCGACCTGGGTACGCAGAGCGGCGGCGACGTCAACGGCGTCGGCCTCGACTTGCGTCCATGGATTTATGGCGAGAGCGGCGCGTGGAGCGGCTATGCCATGGGTCAGGCAGTGACGTCCACCGACATCATCGAGACGGACACCCTGCAACAGTCCGACAGCGACGGCACCCAGACCACCGACAACGGTGATCGCAAGAGCAAGAAAAACTACCTGGCGATGCGTGAGTTCTGGGTCGGTTACAGCGGCCTTACGCCCTACCCCGGCGAGATGCTCAAGCTCGGTCGCCAGCGCCTGCACAACGACGACGGTCAATGGCGCGACACCAACATCGAAGCCCTGAACTGGACCTTCGACACCACCCTGTTGCGCGCCAACGCCGGTGTTGCCGAACGCTTCAGCGAGTACCGCACCGACCTCACAGAACTCGCGCCCAAGGACAAGGATCGCCTGCACGCTTACGCCGACGCGGCGTACCAGTGGACGCCGGGCAACTGGGTCGGCATTCGTGGTCATCACACCCACGATGACGGCAAGCTCGACTACGCGCAGCCGGGTGTTCCCGCCGATTCCCTGGACAAGAAACAGAATGGCGACATCAGCTGGATGGGCCTTACCGCCGACAGCGATGCCTACAACTGGCGCAACACCAACACCGTCAACTACTGGGGAAGCGTCACAGGTATGAGCGGCGACCGCGACAAGGTCAACCCGCTCAACGCCGATGGCACCGCTCCAGCACAAGCCAAAACCAGTGGCGATGTTGATGGCTGGGCCACTGACCTGGGCGTACGTCTGCGCCTCGATCCGCAATGGCAAGTCGGTGCAGCCTATGCCCGTGCCAGCGCCGATTACGAACAGAACGGCCTGGAAAGCAACCGCTCGAACTACACCGGTACTCGCTCGCGGGTTCACCGTTTCGGCGAAGCCTTCCGTGGCGAAATGCAAAACATGCAGTCCGCCACTCTGTTCGGTTCGTGGATGCTCAACGACGAATACGACGCCAGCGTGATTTACCACAAGTTCTGGCGCGTCGACGGCAACAAGCCGGTCGGCAGCAATGGCATCAACGCCGTCGAGAACAACACCGACGACGCGACCGGCGCGATTCTTTCCAGCACGTCCCTGCCGCTGGAAGATGGCAGCAAAGACCTCGGCCAGGAAATGGACGTGGTCGTCACCAAGTACTTCAAGCAAGGCCTGCTGCCCGCGTCCTTGAGCCAGTCGATCGATGAGCCTTCGGCCCTGGTGCGGTTGCGTGGCGGTGTGTTCAAGCCCGGCGATGCGTATGGCAAAGGCGTCGACTCGTACATGCACCGCGCGTTTATCGACGTGATCTGGCGCTTCTGATGCGAACCGCTAAGGGAGTTCCTGACATGAACAGTCCGAAGAGAGGCTCGATAACCTTGCTGGCCGGCGCGATGTTGCTGGCCAGCACGGCAGTCTTCGCCACTGTGGAGCCGGCCTCGCCCGTTCAAAAAGGCCAGCCGGCGACCATTGCCAAGGGATTGCAACAAGCCAAGACCTACACCGTCAGCAGCGCACCGACTGCGCCGCTGGAGTTGGCCAAGCCGAAACTGCCGGACACCTCCGGCTACACCGCAGAAGCCATCGCCGCGAAAATCGTGCGCACCAAGGCTGGCAAGATCAGCGTGCGCCGGATGATGCAGGAAAACGCCCTGAAGGACTTCATCGGCGGCGATAACAAGATGGCTGAATGGGTCGTGCGTCAGCACGGTATCCCACAGGCGATTTTCATCGACGACGGCTACATGAACCTCAAGGATCTGGCCAAGAAAGTACCCCAGCAGTACTTCAGCGAAACCTCGCCGGGTGTGTTCCTGGCGAAGTTGCCGATCGTGGTGGGTGAGAAAGGCATCCTGGAAATCGACAAGCAGACCCAGGAACTGCGCCTGTCCCAAGAGGCCGGTTCGTTCCTGGTCAACGATGGTCAGCTGTTCGTGCGTGATACCAAAATCACTGGCTGGAGCGAGAAGGCAAACGGTCCGGCGGCCTTCAAGTCGCCGAAGGAATTCCGTCCGTTCCTGCTGTCCTGGGGCGGCACCCAGACCTACATCGCCAACAGCAAGATCGCCAGTTTCGGCTACGCCAACAGTAAGTCCTATGGCGTGAGTATTTCCCAATACACGCCGAACATGGCCAAGGTGCTCAAGCGCCCTGAACCGAGCGGCTGGATCGTCGGCTCCGAGTTCTCGGACATGTGGTACGGCTTCTACTGCTACGAAACCCGCGACTTCGTGGTCAAGGGCAACACCTACAAAGACAACATCGTCTACGGCATTGACCCGCATGACCGTTCCCACGGTCTGATCATTGCCGACAACACGGTGTTTGGTACCAAGAAGAAGCACGGGATCATTATTTCCCGTGAAGTGAACGACAGCTTCATCTTCAACAACCGCAGCTACGACAACAAGTTGTCGGGCCTGGTGATCGACCGTAACAGCGTCAACAACCTGATCGCCTACAACGAGATCTACAAGAACCACACCGACGGCATCACCCTCTACGAGAGTGCCGACAACCTGATCTACGGCAACAAGGTGATCAGCAACAAACGCCACGGCATCCGGATTCGTAACAGCGTGAACATCCGCCTCTACGAAAACCTGTCCATGGCCAACGGCCTGACCGGTGTCTACGGGCACATCAAGGACCTGAGCGACACCGACCGGGACATCAAGCTCGACCCGTTCGATGCCCAGGTGTCCCTGATCGTGGTCGGCGGCGAACTGGCCGGCAACGGCAGCGGCCCGCTGTCCATCGACTCGCCGTTGAGCGTCGAGTTGTATCGCGTGTCCATGCTTGCACCGACCAAATCCAGCGGCATCAGCTTCTCGGGGATTCTCGGCGAGCGCCAGGACGAAATTCTCGACCTGCTGGTGCGCCAGCAGAAAGCCGTGTTGATCGACCCTGTCGAACGCCAGACCAAAATACGGGACTGAGGATAATTTTATGCACTCACACTTGATCAAATTACTCAGCCTGTCGGCCCTGACCGTCGGCATTTTCGCGGCCAGCGCCGGCGCTCGTGCCGATGAAGCCAAAGCACCTGCCTTCAGCGCCGAACCGTGCTGCAGCCTGTGCCCGGAAGCCCACGACCCGAAGAACTACACCACGCGCTATCAGCAGAACTTCACCACGCTGGTGCAGGCTCAGGGCGATTGGTTGTTCCGTACGCAAGAAGACTTGCGCACCGAGTTCGACACCACACCCGCCGGCTACAAGCGCATGAAAGAACTGCACGATGCGTTCAAGAGCAAAGGCATTGAACTGGTCATCGTTTACCAGCCGACCCGTGGGCTGGTAAACCGCAACAAGCTCAACCCGGAAGACAAGGCCAAGTACGATTTCGACAAGGCCTTGCGGAACTACAAGACCATGCTCGGGCGTTTCGAGCAGATGGGTTACGTGGTGCCTGACCTGTCGCCACTGACCAACGAATCACTGCCAGAAACCCTGCCGGCCCACGACTTCTACTTCCGCGGCGACCAACACTGGACGCCGTATGGCGCCCAACGCACGGCGAAAATCGTCGGCGAGAAAATCAAGCATTTGCCTGAGTTCGCTGACATTCCGAAGCGCGAATTCGAGAGCCATAAGTCGGGTCGCATGGGTAAGACCGGAACGTTACACAACATGGCGGGTCAACTCTGTGGCACCAGCTACGCGATCCAGTACATGGATCAGTTCACCACCGAGCCGAAAGGCGAAGCAGCTGATGGCGATCTGTTCAGTGACTCCGGCAATCCGGAGATCACCCTGGTCGGCACCAGCCACAGCGGCAAGAACTACAACTTCGCCGGTTTCCTCGAAGAGGCCATCGGCGCCGACATCCTCAACGTGGCGTTCCCCGGCGGTGGCCTGGAAGGTTCGATGCTGCAGTACCTGGGCAGCGAAGAGTTCCAGACCAAGCCGCCGAAGATTCTGATCTGGGAATTCTCGCCGCTCTATCGCCTCGACCAGGAAACCATCTACCGCCAGATGATGGCGCTGCTGGACAACGGTTGCGAAGGCAAGGATGCACAGATGAGCGCCAGCGCCACGCTGAAACCGGGCAAGAACGAATTGATGGTCAACAGCAAGAACCTGAACCTGCAAAACAGCAGTCACCAGGTTGATATCCGCTTCGCCGATCCGTCGGTGAAAACTCTGCAAGCCACCCTCTGGTACATGAACGGTCGCCACGAGGACATCAAGATCGATAAGCCGGAAACTTCCGACACCGACGGGCGTTTCGCCTTTGAGTTGCGCACGGACGAAGACTGGGCCTCGCAGAATCTGCTGGCCGTCGAAGTCCAGGGACCTGAAAAAGCAGGTACCACGCCTCAGAAAGTCGAAGCGAAAATCTGCAAACGCAACGTGTTCCCTGGCGCTGGGCAGCGTACCGCTCAGACCGGGCAATGAGGCAACTATGCAAACCCGAACTTTGAAAAGATTGATCGCGCCCTCCCTGCTGACTCTGGCGATGTTTGCCGGAGCCACCCAGGCCGCCGCGCCACTGCGCCCGCCACAGGGGTACTTCGCGCCGATTGAAAAAGTCAAAACCGGCGACAAGAGCGAAGGCTGTGATGCGATGCCGACGCCGTACACCGGCTCGCTGCAATTTCGCAGCAAATACGAAGGTTCCGACAAGGCCCGTTCGACCCTGAACGAGGCATCGGAAAAAGCCTTTCGCGACAGCACCGCCGATATCACCAAACTGGAACGCGGCACCAGCAAGCGCGTGATGCAGTTCATGCGTGACGGTCGTCCGGAACAACTCGAGTGCACGCTGAACTGGTTGACCGCCTGGGCCAAGGCCGATGCGTTAATGTCCAAGGACTTCAACCACACCGGCAAGTCGATGCGCAAATGGGCCTTGGGCAGCATGGCTTCTTCGTACATTCGCCTGAAGTTTTCCGACTCGCATCCGTTGGCGAATCATCCGCAAGAATCGCAGTTGATTGAAGCCTGGTTCAACAAAATGGCCGATCAGGTAGTCAGCGACTGGGACAACTTGCCGCTGGAACAAACCAACAACCATTCGTACTGGGCCGCCTGGTCGGTGATGGCAACGTCCATCGCCACCAACCGCCGCGACCTGTTCGACTGGTCGGTGAAGGAATTCAAGGTCGGCGCCAATCAAATCGACGCCCAGGGTTACCTGCCCAACGAACTCAAGCGCGAGCAACGCGCCCTCGCCTACCACAACTACGCCCTGCCGCCGCTCGCGATGATCGCCAGTTTCGCTCAGGTCAACGGTGTGGACTTGCGTCAGGAAAACAACGGCGCATTGAAACGCCTGGGTGATCGAGTACTCGCGGGTGTCAAAGACCCGGAAGAATTCGAGGACAAGAACGGTAAGGAACAGGACATGACCGACCTGAAAGTCGACTCGAAATTTGCCTGGCTCGAACCGTTCTGCTCGCTCTACACCTGCTCGCCGGATGTGCTTGAGAAAAAGCACGAGATGCAGCCGTTCAAGACCTTCCGCCTCGGGGGGGACCTGACCAAGGTCTACGACCCGGCGAATGAGAAGGGCAAAAAAGGTTCCTAGAGCCGAACGCAAAACCCCTGTGGGAGCGGGCTTGCTCGCGAAATCGGTCTGACATTCACCAATGATGTCGACTGATACACCGCTTTCGCGAGCAAGCCCGCTCCCACAGGGTCAGTGTCGAGTTTGAGTTTTGTGTGTTACGCCCTCCGGTTTTCGGTGGGGGGTTTGGGGGGGCTGCGGCCCTTGACTGTTGGTTAAACATGGAGAGACCGGGATGGTATTTTCATCCAACGTGTTCCTGTTTTTGTTCTTGCCGATCTTTCTCGGCATGTACTACTTAAGCGGAACGCGCTATCGCAACCTGCTGCTGCTGATCGCCAGCTACGTGTTCTATGCCTGGTGGCGTGTGGACTTCCTTGCGCTGTTCGCAGCCGTCACCCTGTGGAACTACTGGATCGGCCTCAAAGTCGGTGCCGCAGGCGTTCGGACCAAACCGGCACAACGCTGGTTGCTCCTGGGCGTGGCCGTCGACCTGTGCATTCTCGGCTACTTCAAGTACGCCAACTTCGGCGTCGACAGCATCAACGCGATGATGACCTCCGTCGGTCTGTCGCCGTTCATCCTGACCCACGTGCTGTTGCCGATCGGGATCTCGTTCTACATCTTCGAGTCCATCAGCTACATCATCGACGTCTACCGTGGTGACACGCCGGCGACCCGCAATTTGATCGACTTTGCCGCTTTCGTGGCGATCTTCCCGCACCTGATTGCCGGTCCGGTGTTGCGCTTTCGCGATCTCGCCGACCAGTTCAACAATCGTACCCACACCCTCGACAAGTTCTCCGAAGGTGCGACGCGATTCATGCAGGGCTTCATCAAGAAGGTCTTCATCGCCGACACCCTGGCGGTCGTGGCCGACCATTGCTTCGCCTTGCAGAACCCGACCACGGGCGATGCCTGGCTCGGCGCGCTGGCCTACACCGCGCAGCTGTATTTCGACTTCTCCGGTTACAGCGACATGGCGATCGGTCTGGGCTTGATGATGGGTTTCCGCTTCATGGAAAACTTCAAACAGCCGTACATCAGTCAGTCGATCACCGAGTTCTGGCGTCGCTGGCACATCAGCCTGTCCACCTGGTTGCGTGACTACCTGTACATCACGCTGGGCGGTAACCGTAAAGGTACGCTGATGACCTATCGCAACCTGTTCCTGACCATGCTGCTCGGTGGTCTGTGGCACGGCGCGAACATCACGTACATCGTCTGGGGCGCCTGGCACGGCACGTGGCTGGCAATCGAAAAAGCCCTCGGCCTGAACACCTCGCCGCGCAGCATCAACCCGATCCGCTGGGCGCTGACCTTCCTGCTCGTGGTCATGGGCTGGGTGATCTTCCGCTCGGAAAACCTGCACGTCGCCGGTCGCATGTACGGCGCAATGTTCAGCTTCGGCGAATGGTCACTGTCGGAACTCAACGCGGCCAGCCTCACCGGCCTGCAAGTGGCGACTCTGGTGGTGGCTTACATGACCTTGGCGTTCTTCGGCATTCGCGACTTCTACAGCAACCTGCCGCCTGAGAAGACCAAGCCTGTTGTGAACGTCGAGGCCGATGGCCCGGCTGCCGCGACCCCTGGAATGATCAAAGCCGTACCGGGCGACAACCCGGGCAGCATCCACCTGCCTGGCTACACCGTCGGCGTTGAAGCGACTGTGCAACCGGCCTACTGGACTGCGGACTGGTCTCGTTACGTGATGCGCACGCTGGTACTGGTGCTGTTCATCGCCTCGATTTTCAAACTCTCGGCGCAAAGCTTCTCGCCGTTCCTTTACTTCCAGTTCTGAGGGATCTGACTATGACCCGCTCATTACGCATCCTCTACATCGCCCTGTTCATGGTGACGCTGTTGGTCCTTGGCGTGTGGTCCACGCGCAGTTTCCTCGGCTTCAGTACCTCTGCCGAAACGACGGTGCTCAACGGCCGCTGGACCAAAGCCGTGGAAACGCATTACGACGACGAGTTCCCGATCAAGCGCCTGGGCACCAACCTTTGGGCTGCGCTGGATTTCAAACTGTTCAACGAAGGTCGTCCGGGCGTCGTGCTCGGCCGCGATCAGTGGTTGTACAGCGATGAGGAATTCAACCCGATCGTCAACGAAGAGCTGAACCTTCAAGGCAACTACGCGCTGGTTGAAGGCGTGCGCCAGGAACTGAAAGCCAAAGGCGTGAAACTGGTCATGGCGATCGTGCCGGCCAAGACTCGTCTGTACCCGGAACACCTGGGTGAAGTGAAGCCTTCGAGCATCCACGCCAACCTCTATGACGACTTCCACGCTCATGTGGCGGCCAACAAAGTCCTCGCGCCCGACCTGTTCGGCCCGATGCTGAAAGCCAAGCTGGACGGTCAGCAAGTGTTCCTGCGCACCGACACCCACTGGACCCCGGAAGGCGCACAAATCGCCGCCGAGACCCTGGCGAAATCCATTTCCGACAAGTACCCGCTGAGCGGCGAACCGCAGCATTTCGTTACTGAGCCTGCGGAGAAGGTGACGCACAAGGGCGACCTGCGGTTGTTCCTGCCGCTGGACCCGCTGTTCGAAAACCTGATGCCCAAGACTGAGCCGTTGCAGAAGCGCAATACCGTTGCGGCGCAGGACCAGCCTGCCGCTGATGACGCTCTGTTCGCCAACACTGAAGTGCCGGTGGCCCTGATCGGCACCAGCTACAGCGCCAACCCCAACTGGAACTTCGTCGGTGCGCTGAAACAAGCGCTGAACAGCGACGTGGTCAATTACGCCGAAGACGGCCACGGCCCGATTCTGCCGATGCTCAGCTACCTGAAAAGTGATGCTTTCAAGAACAGCCCGCCACAGGTGCTGATCTGGGAGTTTCCTGAACGTTATCTGCCTGTGAACAACGAAATCGGTGACGCCGACCCGCAGTGGGTCGCAGAGCTCAAAGAAGCCGGCGTTCGCCAACAAAACGTAGCCGCAAACACTAAATCCGAGACGCCCGACCGGGCGCAAAACTGAAAGAGAGGTACACCATGACTTTCACTACTACTCCTCGCCGTCTCGCCAAGACCTTTGCTTTGGCCGCGACCTTCAGCGTCCTTTCCATGAACGCTTTCGCCGCTGGTGACTCCGCGCTCTACGGCCCGACCGCACCGAAAGGTTCGAGCTTCGTGCGTGTCTACAACGCCGGTAACGCTGAAGTCAGCGCCACCGTCGGCACCACCAACCTGGCCGAAGTCGCGCCGCTGTCCAGCACTGACTTCAGCTTCATGCCGGGCGGCGACTACAGCGCCAAGGTCGGTAGCCAGTCCCTGCCGGTGAAACTGGCCGGTGACCACTATTACACCCTGGTCAACAACGCCAGCGGCGCACCGCAACTGATCGAAGAGCCGCCGTTCAAGAACAAGCAGAAATCCCTGGTTCGCGTGCAGAACCTCAGCGACAAGGCCCTGACCTTGAAAACCGCTGACGGCAAGACCGAAGTGGTTCCGACCGTGGCGGCCAAAGGCCGTGGCGAGCGTGAAATCAACCCGGTGAAAGTCAGCCTGGCACTGTACGACGGCGCCACCAAGGTCGGCGACGTGAAGCCGGTTGCCCTGGAACGAGGCGAAGCCGCGGTGCTGTACGTCACCGGCAGCGGCAGCAGCCTGTCGCCAGTCTGGGTAAAACGCCCGGTGTCGACGCGCTAATCATTTTGTCGGGTAGCCCACGGGCTACCCGGACACGGAATAAGAACAAGAGTGAAACGACAGAACGCAGTAGCTCTGACCCATACGATTTTCAAGGAGTAACAACATGATTCCGGTGATCTTGTCAGGTGGTAGTGGCTCACGTCTTTGGCCGCTTTCGCGTAAGCAATTCCCTAAGCAATTTCTCGCCCTGACCGGCGAACAAACACTGTTCCAGCAAACCCTGGAACGCCTGGTGTTCGAAGGCATGGACACCCCCATCGTGGTCTGCAACAAAGAACACCGTTTCATCGTCAACGAGCAGTTGGGCGCCCGTAAACTGGACGTGCAGCGCATCCTGATGGAACCGTTCGGCCGCAACACCGCGCCGGCCGTGGCCTTGACCGCACTGATGCTAGTCAACGAAGGTCGCGACGAGTTGATGCTGGTGCTGCCAGCCGACCACGTGCTGGAAGATCAGAAAGCCCTGCAACGCGCGCTGGCCCTGGCCACGGTCGCTGCAGAAAACGGCGAAATGGTGCTGTTCGGCGTACCAGCGACCAAACCGGAAACCGGCTACGGCTACATCAAGTCGGCCAATGATTCGCTGCTGCCCGAAGGCGTCAGCCGCGTCTCGCACTTCGTCGAAAAACCGGACGTTAAGCGCGCCACCGAGTTCGTCGAGTCCGGCGGTTACTTCTGGAACAGCGGCATGTTCCTGTTCCGCGCCAGCCGTTTCCTCGAAGAGCTGAAAAAACACGATCCGGACATCTACGACACCTGCGTGCTGACCCTGGAACGCAGCGAGCAGGATGCCGACACGGTCGACATCGACCCCGCCACCTTCGCTTGCTGCCCGGACAATTCCATCGACTACTCGGTGATGGAAAAAACCCAGCGCGCCTGCGTTGTACCGCTGACCGCGGGCTGGAGCGATGTCGGCTGCTGGTCGTCGCTGTGGGAAGTGAATGAAAAAGACGCTAACGGCAACGTCACCAAAGGCGATGTGGTCATTCAGGACAGCAAAAACTGCATGATCCATGGCAACGGCAAACTGGTGTCGGTGATCGGCCTGGAAAACATCGTGGTCGTCGAAACCAAGGACGCCATGATGATCGCCCACAAGGACAAGGTCCAAGGCGTGAAACAGATGGTCAACACCCTCAACGAGCAGGGTCGTAGCGAAACCCAGACTCATTGCGAAGTCTATCGTCCGTGGGGCTCCTACGACTCGGTGGACATGGGCGGCCGCTTCCAGGTCAAGCGCATCTCGGTCAAACCGGGCGCATGCCTGTCGTTGCAAATGCACCACCACCGCGCCGAACACTGGATCGTGGTCAGCGGTACCGCTGAAGTGACCTGCGACGAAAACGTGTTCCTGCTCACTGAAAACCAGTCGACCTACATCCCGATCGCCTCGGTCCACCGCTTGCGCAATCCGGGCAAGATCTCGCTGGAAATCATCGAAGTGCAATCGGGCAGCTACCTGGGCGAAGACGATATCGAGCGGTTTGAAGATATCTACGGTCGCTCCAACCCGATCGAACGCGGCGTGTCGGTGAAAACCATCGCGCAGTGATTGATCTGTAACACAAAAAGCCCCCGTCCGACCCGCTGCGTTTCCCTATCCGCAGCGGGTTGGGTGGGGGCTTTTTTGCATGATCACGGTGCGTTTTTCGCAACGGACGACGTTGTTGTTTTTTTATTCCATGTTTTAACTTTTACCGTACCCGGTATCTTGATCTCGAGACTTCCCCCAAACGCACCATCGATACTATTGAGCAACGAGCGTGAATCCATTCTTCCTACCTGTACGGGAGAAATTCCGGAATTACCCAACAGCAGAGCCTTCAAATCTTTCAACCGCCCTTTCACCATCGGAACAGTAGCCAGGTTCGAGGAATGCTTGGGGTCCAGTACATCAGGGGAAGCAAAAAACTCCACAGTTTCGAAACCTGGCCCCAATGCAGCTTCCATTGCCTTGTCATCCTCAATATCGTATTCGGCGAAATGAGTCATTGAGTTAAGGAACCTGCGTTCGTTTACCTCGCCGTCTACTGCCAGCAGAAAGAAGGTAAAAGCGCTATTTCCTGCCTTCGTCCAGTCCTTCTCGTTTGTATTCCCACCTTTCCCGCCCAACGTCTTTACGTTTTTATGGACCAGCGAAAAATTTGACGCTATCTCCGTAAAGGGTGGTGTATCGCCTTTACTTCCGGAAACGGAGTAATGCCTCAATGTGAAGCGCTTGGTTTGAGTTTTTTCAAGCATGCTGGATGGTGCTTTTACTGTTTTGAACTTCAGTTTGTTATTGGTGATGTCGTCCATCATTTTGAAGGGAAGATTTCTATCCGTTTCGCTGTAGCCCTTCTTGTACGTATTAAAAATACCGGGCGCGGTGGTCAATGAGGACTCGGACTGCGGCTCCTCTCCCAACTCGTCAAAAAACGTCAACGGGTTGTTGCGGACCATTCGATAAAAATTAAGACCATCGATTGCCCCGGCAGGATCGGGATTCAACCAACGCTGCAACCACGATATATAGAACCGAAATCCATAGTAATAAAGCCCCGTCGCATCCCGCTCTTTACCCGAATAGCGAACGGTTTTGTAATCCCCATCGGTGTCGTTCGGACCGGCAGACCAGGCGGTTGCACCAAACGGGTAATAGGTTTCCCGGCTGATGATTCGCCCATCATCGGCGAGTTCCAGCGTGCAGGAGTTCAAATGATCCACCAGGTTGTAACGGTACTGATCGTTGCTCACGCCGGACGGCGAATCGGTTTCCCAATGCAACACCTGAACGCTGTTGAGTCCGGCCTGGGCGGTGATGACCTGCAGCACCTCCCCGGTGCCACTGTTCGTGCGAATGTCCAGTCCCGGCAAGTAACGCACTTCGGCCACCACCGTGCGGGCATTGGTATTCAGTGAGCGGATTTTGCGCACGCGCTGACCACCGCCATCGTAGACATAGGACTCCTGGTCATTGATCCCGGAGGCGCGCGCTACTGGACTGACCGACTGCAACTGGTTACGCAAATCCCAGGTCAAAAACCGTCCCTGATCCAGCTCCAGCAAATTGCCCCGAGTGTCGAACGCAGCGACGATTGCTTCTTCGGTAGGCGGCAAGCCGTCGCGCCAGGGCAGACAGCGGTTGCTATTACGCGCGGCCTTCAAATCACGTCCAGGCCCCTGCGCGCCAAGGTGCGTCAGCTTTAGCAAATTGCCGCTCTCGTCATAGCGGTAGGTCTGGTGATAGTTGCTGACTGCCGCGGGATCGGCCCGCCCCACAGATGCCGGTCCCTGATTGGCGCTGCCCGCCTCCCAGCCGAACGCCTCGATCAATTGGGAAAGGCTGTCGTAGATAAAGCGACTGATGGGCTCGATACGCTGGTTGGCGAAGTAACGCACCGGCAGTGCCTTGTCCTCGATGCTGAGGACGTTGCCCATTCGGTCATAAAGATAAATCAGATGCTGCAACGTCCCGGCACGGTCGCTGTACGCCCGTCGCTCCGTCAGGCGCCCGTTTTCAGGGCAATACTTGAGAGTCGTTTTTACATCGTTACCCGCTACTTCCCGTTCAACCTTTCCCTCGGCGTTGTACTGGATATCGCTGACCAATGTTTGCCAGGTGGTCAGTCCCTGAAGTTGCAGTCGCGTTTCACGCAAGCGACCGTCAAGGGTCAGCCTGAAGGTCTGGCGGTTTTCCTTGGCGTCGATCTGTTCCAGCACATCATTGAGCGGACCGAAATTCCACGTCGAGATGGCGCCCTCGCCCGGCTCAAGCAGCCGCTGGCGATCGGCCTCCAACGCCGGCCAGTCAGGTGCAACAGGTTCCAGGGTGAAGTGACGGATTTGCTTCACGCATTGGCCGGTGATTGAAAATGCCTCAAACAGCACCGTCCCGGCGGGGTCGTCATGACGGATTAACTGCCCGCATTGATTCTGCTCGCCATGATCGGGACCGCCATAGGCCATGCGTTCAGCAGACCTTCGCGGCTCAGTCGCGCCCTGCTCGAACACTGCCACGGGGCGAAGCAAGGGGTCGTACTCAACCTCACGGCGCGTACCTCGGCTGTCCCACCCCAGCAACACCTCATTGCCCAGCCCTGACAGAGTGAGCTGCCAACCGGCATCGACGCTGTCGGTGAACAGCGCGTTACCCGACAGCGAAAACACCGTCGTGAGGTTGGCGCGCCTCAACGGATCTTCTTTTGGCAGGGCCCAAAGCCGTGGATCCCACTGTTCAACCGCACGTCCTGCGGCATCGTATAGGGTGCGATTGATGCGTGTCTGAGTGGGGTCACCTTCGACCTCACGCCAGTAATCAACCGAACGGATCGACAGACCACGCGGGTCGATAACAGACAGCCAGGGTGTTTTGTGGTGCATTCCCATCGTCGAGGCCTGCATGCCGGTGGCGTCCTTGTTTACCAGCGGTCATCTAACCGCTTCGGGACAGGTCAGGCTACTGTCAGAAATTACAGTGCCGACCAACGGCATTAATAGAGTGCGTCCTCTGCGCGAATCAAACACAGCGTGTCGGTGAAAACCATCGCGCAGTGGTTGATCTGTAACACAAGAAGCCCCCGTACGACCCGCTGCGGTTCCCTATCCGCAGCGGGTCGGACGTTTTTTATGAGTCAAACCTTCAGGGGTTTTTTGATACTAAACTTCAAATCCCTCCACTTCAGAATTGAAGTTGGACCCCGTGAACTATCCAACTCAACTGTTCCACCGCCTTTTGCTGCAGCGATGAAACGGTGATGTCCGTCCTGAAGGGTGATTATTTTTGTCTCACTGTTATGTGCATAAACCGGAACCCCCAAACCAATTTTCAGCGCTGTCGGATCTTTGGCTTTAATTGCAGCAACGGCCTGCTCCCGTTCGGCACCTTCCAATAAATTAAACCTTTCATACTCTTCAATACCCTCTTTGTTAATCCAGTCTTGACTTGGGACTATTTCATGGCCGTCTGGCCATTTCGGCAAATTTTTCCCTTCAACCAAATCAAATTTCCTGTGGAAAACCACCACCAATCGTTGCACGACAACTTCGCGCCTGTTCTTCACAGTGGTTACGTTTTTGTAACTCATAGAAACGTCGCTGGTAGATAGTGCACTTCCACCCGGTATAGAGTTTTCGCTTCTTTTTTCCGCATCAATTCTATTTTTATCTTCTGGTCCTCTCCCCTCTTCGAGCGCACTCTTTCCAATCGCGACGGGTGAGGCGTGTAAGTTAATAGGTGCCAAAACGTTAGCTACCGGTTTTGTAACAACGGAGCGATCGTTAATTTCAGGAGCAACGTTACGAGCTCCGAAAACAGAGGCCATCTTTTTAACCGAGCTTTGATTCCTTTCTTTTTCCGGCGGTGCAACGCCACTTTCCCCTTTGGCGTACCCATCAACGTCGACAAAAGTAACGGGGTTGTTTTCTACTATTGCGTAATAATTCAGTCCATCCACAGGACCGGCCGGGTCCGGGTTGGTCCAACGCTGCAACCACGGTATGTAGTACCGAAATCCATAGTAATAAAGCCCCGTCGCATCCCGCTCCTTACCCGAATAGCGAACGGTTTTGTAATCCCCATCGGTGTCGTTCGGACCGGCAGACCAGGCGGTTGCACCAAACGGGTAATAGGTTTCCCGGCTGATGATTCGCGCATCGTCGGCGAGCTCCAGCGTGCAGGAGTTCAAGTGATCCACCAGGTTGTAACGGTACTGATCGTTGCTCACGCCGGGCGGCGGATCGGTTTCCCAATGCAACACCCGAACACTATTGAGCCCCGCCTGCGCGGTGATGACCTGTAGCACCTTTCCGGTGCCGCTGTCGGTGCGAATTTCTACTCCCGGTAAATAACGTACTTCGGCCACCACCGTGCGGGCATTGGTATTCAGTGAGCGGATTTTGCGCACGCGCTGACCACCGCCATCGTAGACATAGGCCTCCCGATCATTGAGCCCGGAGACGCGCTCAACCGGACTGACCGACTGCAACTGGTTACGCAAATCCCACCTCAGGAGCCGTCCCTGATCCAGCTCCAGCAAATTGCCCCGAGTGTCGAACGCAGCGGCGATTGCTTCCTCGGTGGGCGGCACGCCGTCGCGCCAGGGCAGACAGCGATTGCTGTCACGCGCGGCCTTCACCTCACGTCCAGGTCCCTGTGCGCCGACGTGCGTCAGTTTCCGCAGATTGCCACTCTCGTCATAACTGTAGGTCTGGCGGTAGTTGCTGACTGCCGCCGGATCAACCCGCCCCACAGATGCCGGTCCCTGATTGGCGCTGCCCGCCTCCCAGCCGAACGCCTCGATCAATTGGGAAAGGCTGTCGTAGATAAAGCGACTGATGGGCTCGATACGCTGGTTGGCGAAGTAACGCACCGGCAGTGCCTTGTCCTCGATGCTGAGGACGTTGCCCATTCGGTCATAAAGATAAATCAG
The DNA here is from genome assembly GCF_019947405.1 of Pseudomonas sp. GL-B-26. Lineage (NCBI taxonomy): Bacteria > Pseudomonadati > Pseudomonadota > Gammaproteobacteria > Pseudomonadales > Pseudomonadaceae > Pseudomonas > Pseudomonas sp. GL-B-26. The sequence continues at coordinate 71,250 of NZ_JAGYGJ010000003.1, forward strand.
ATGCTGCAACGTCCCGGTACGGTCGCTGTACGCCTGTCGCTCCGTCAGGCGCCCGTTTTCAGGGCAATACTTGAGGGTCGTTTGTACATCGTTACCCGCCACTTCCCGTTCAACTTTTCCCTCGGCGTTGTACTGGATATCGCTGACCAGCGTTTGCCAGGTGGTCAGTCCCTGAAGTTGCAGACGCGTCTCACGCAAACGACCGTCAAGGGTCAGCCTGAAGGTCTGGCGGTTTTCCTTGGCGTCGATCTGTTCCAGCACATCATTGAGCGGACCGAAATTCCACGTCGAGATGGCGCCCTCGCCCGGCTCAAGCAGCCGCTGGCGATCGGCTTCCAGCGCCGGCCAGTCGGGTGCAACAGAGTCCAGGGTGAAGTGACGGATTTGCTTCACGCATTGGCCGGTGATTGAAAATGCTTCGAACAGCACCGTCCCGGCGGGGTCGTCATGACGGATCAATTGCCCGCATTGATTCCGGACGCCATGATCGGGACCGCCATAGGCCATGCGTTCAGCAGACCTTCGCGGCTCAGTCTCGCCCTGCTCGAACACTGCCACGGGGCGAAGCAAGGGGTCGTACTCAACCTCACGGCGCGTACCTCGGCTGTCCCACCCCAGCAACACCTCATTGCCCAGCCCTGACAGGGTGAGCTGCCAACCGGCATCGACGCTGTCGGTGAACAGCGCGTTACCCGACAGCGAAAACACCGTCGTGAGGTTGGCACTAGTCAGCGGTTCTTCTTGTTTCAGCGCCCAAAGCCGTGGATCCCACTGTTCAACCGCACGTCCTGCGGCATCGTAAAAGGTGCGATTGATGCGTGCCTGAGTGAGGTCACCTTCGACAGCACGCCAATAATCAACCGAACGGATCGACAGACCACGCGGGTCGACAACGGACAATCCGGGTGTTTTGTGGTGCATTCCCATCGTCGAGGCCTGCATGCCGGTCGCGTCCCTGTTTGCCAGCAGTCATCTAACCGTTTCGGTGCAGGCCAGGCTACTGTCAGAAATAACAGTGCCGACCAACGGCAACAGACCTTGATCGACGAATGTCCATTCCTTCGGCCCTTCGGTAGGATGGTGGTCATGAGTTCAAGGAGCGTTCAAACATGTTCATCGGCGTCCTGCTGGTCATCACCTGGCTGATTTTGTTGCTGCGCTACCCGACCAAGGCATTGCCCGTCTCTGTGGCAGCCGCCATCGGATTGGGTGTGGTGGCAACGTGGGTGATCTGGATGGACAACCGCGAGGTCAAGCAACTGGCGCGCCTGGAGTTGCGCATCACTTATGCGCCCGAACAGTGCCCGGCGGACCGGCCGTTGCATCTGACAATGAACAACGGCAACGACGTGCCGCTGACCGAGTTGCGCTGGCGCGTCGCCGCGTATGCGCCGGGCGACACGGTCAACCTGGCCGACAATCAATACGCCGCACCGCGCTATCGCGGCCCCGGTGAACTACAGGCCGGCGCGAACTGGGAAGACTGTTTGCCCCTGCCGCCGCTGCGCCCGGGCTATCGTCCCCAAACACTAGAGTTTCGCGCTGAGCGTTTGCAGGGTAGTTTCTCCGACTAATCCCCTTCCTCTTTTTGCACAAGGACCGCGCCATGCCTGTTGCGTTGATTACCGGTTGTTCCAGCGGCATTGGCCGCGCCCTCGCCGAGGTATTCAAAAGTGCCGGTTACGAAGTCTGGGCCAGTGCCCGCAAGGCTGAAGACGTGGCGGCGCTGGCCGCTGCCGGTTTCACCGCCGTGCAACTGGACGTCAACGACGGTGTCGCACTCGAACACTTGAGCGAGCGCATCAACCAGCAACATGGCGGCCTCGACGTGCTGATCAACAATGCCGGTTATGGCGCCATGGGGCCGTTGCTCGACGGCGGCGTGCCGGCCATGCAGCGGCAATTCGAAACCAATGTGTTCGCCATCGTCGGCGTCACCCGCGCCCTGTTCCCGGTGCTGCGTCGCGCCAAGGGTCTGGTGGTGAACATCGGCAGCGTGTCCGGGGTTTTGGTCACGCCATTCGCCGGCGCCTACTGCGCCTCGAAAGCGGCGGTGCATGCCTTGACCGATGCGTTGCGCATGGAACTGGCGCCGTTCGGCGTGCGGGTCATGGAAGTCCAGCCGGGCGCCATCGCCTCCAGTTTTGCCAAGAATGCCGGTCATGAGGCGGAGCAGTTGATTACCGAACAATCGCCGTGGTTTCCACTGCGTGACGGCATTCGCGCACGGGCCAAGGCCTCCCAGGACAATCCGACCCCGGCCAGTGAATTTGCCGCCGGTTTGCTCAAGGCCGTGCAACAGAGCAAACCACCGCGCCTGATTCGTCTGGGCAACGGCAGTCGGGCGTTGCCGTTACTGGCGGGGTTGCTGCCTAAAGGGCTGCTGGAGGCGGGGTTGATGAAGCGGTTCGGGTTGAAGGGGCAACTTCCATGACTGATTACACCGAGTACTTTGACGAAGTGATCCAGGCTCACGTCGCCATCGAGCAGTGGTTGGCCGAGGAACGAAACGAATCAGAGCTTGAACAACTGCTGACACGCTTTTCGCCACAGTTTTCCATGATCTCGCCATTGGGGCGGGTGCTGGATTTTGAGGCACTGAATGAGTTGTTTTTGTTGGCGGGCGGGAAGAAGCTCGGGTTCAGGATCGAACTCAGTGAATTGCGCGGTGTTGCCCTGTATGAGGGTGGTGCGGTTGTGAGTTATCGCGAGCAGCAGACCGATGCGACGGGGTTGCACTCTGATCGGCGGTCGACGGTGGTGTTTGAGAAAGACGCCGACGGCAGGCTGATCTGGCGGCATTTGCATGAGACGTTTTGCAAGGAGTGAACCTTTGTCTTATGTCTGATAGACCGAGTCGCTTCATTCGCGAGCAAGCCCGCTCCCACACTTGATCTGCGTCGTACACATATTCCGTGTTCACTGAAAATCTAATGTGGGAGCGGGCTTGCTCGCGAAGGCCGCGACTCGGTCTAACGGTTTACTTAACAACCACCGTACACGTAATCCCCGCCGCCAACAGCACACCCTCCGGCACTTCATCAATGTGTATCCGCACCGGCACCCGCTGCGCCAAACGCACCCAGTTAAAGGTCGGGTTCACATCGGCAATCAACTCGCGACTCTCCGGGTTATCACGGTCGTAGATGCCGCGAGAAATGCTTTCCACATGCCCCTTCAACACTTCCCCACTCATCAGCTGCATGTCGGCTTTATCGCCGATCCGCACGTGAGGCAATTTAGTTTCTTCGAAGAAGCCATAGACCCAGAACGAGTTCATGTCGACCACGGCCATTTTTGCTTCGCCGATGCGCGCGTAATCGCCGCGATGTACATTGAGGTTGGTCACGTAACCGTCCACCGCTGCGCGGACTTCAGTGCGTTTGAGGTTCAGTTCGGCGGCTTCGAGCTGCGCCTGAGCGTGCTGATAATCGGCCAGGGCCGAGTCGGCGATGTTGCTGGCGTCGTCGCGGTTTTCCCTGGAGATCACCAGGTTGTCCATGTCGGCGCGGCGGTGGGCGTTGACCTTGCGCATCTCCCACGTCGACTTGCGCGAGGCCACCAGCGACTGTGCCTGTTTGACCGCGATGCGGTAGTGCTCGGGGTCGATCCGCATCAGCAAATCGCCCTTCTTCACCTGTTGATTGTCGCGCACCGGCACGTCCACCACTTCCCCGGTGACGTCGGCGGCGACGTTGATAATGTCGGCGCGCACCCGGCCGTCGCGGGTCCACGGCGTGTCCATGTAATGCACCCACAGGGTCCGGCCGATCCACATCGCAAGGGCCAGCACCAACAGGGTGGCGAGCAGGCTGAAAAGCTTTTTCATCAGGGCCTTCTTCAGAGATAGAGAGTCAGTGATAGAGAGTCAACGGTAGACAGTCAGCGCCAGGGCGCCGAACAGACAGGTAAACAGACTCAGGCGCAGCAGCGCCGGGTGCCAGAAGAAGCGGTACAGATCGAACCCGGACAGGAACCGGTCGAGTGCCCAGGCCAGCGCGGCAGCGATGAAAAACATCAGGGTCATGGTCGGCATGTACACGCCGTGGAAGGCGATTTCACGCGGCATGTTGAAGTCCTTTTGTATAAGCAGAGAGCGGTGATTGCGGGTCCAGCAACGAAGTGCGGATGAAGTGCAGGTAGCTCTCCACCCGACGCAAGGCCGAGGTGTCGAAGTGCGGCGCGAAAGGTTCGTCGGTGGCTTGCACGCGGCTGATCGCGTGATCGACAGCGATCAGGCCGCGCTCCAGATTGCTCTGGCTCGGTTGCAGAAACAGCCGCACCAGTGAGCGCCCCATCACCCGGATCGCCTGACGCCACGGTTGGGATTCGGCATAGGCCGGATGCACCGGCAGGATCGCCTGCTCCTTGCGCAACTCGATGATCGCGTGGCCGACTTCCAGCACCACAAACATCCAGCGCAGCAAGTCCCGTTGCACCTGCGGCTGCCCTGCCGCGAGACCGTAGGCCTGATGCAGCAGGTCGCGGGTGCTGCTTTCGAAACTCGACGCCAGACCCTTGAGTTTTCCGCTGATGGCGTACACCACTTGCCCGCGCAAATCCTGTTCCAGCCGACGCCACAACCAGCGGCTGTTGGGCGGCAGAATGATCGCCCCGGCCGCCGCGCACACCAGCATGCCGAGCACCATGGCGATGTAGTCGTTGATGAAGGCGTATGGGTTGTAAACGGTGAGGTTGTCCGGCACCGAACCGGTGCTGAAGAAGATCAGCAAACCGAGACCGACACCGGCGTATTGCGGCCGCGAAGTGAGGAACGAACCGAGTACGATCACCGGTGCGAGCATCACGCAGAGCAACGGAAAACCGTCGATCCACGGGAAGATGAAAAACATCTCGACGAAGCCGATCAGCGCCCCGAGGAACGTCCCGCAAGCCATCTGAAACGCCATGCGTTTGGGGTTCGGTGTTGCCGCTGAAAGGCCCACGGTCGCGGCGGCAATCAGCGTCATCGTCGCCCCGCTCGGCCACGCCGTGGCGACCCAGTAACTGCCCAACACCACCAGAATGAATGCCGCGCGAAGCCCCGAGGCGGCCGACGCCATCCAGTTGGTTTGCGGGGTGAACGGCTCATCCCATTGCTCGCGCGCATGGCTGTGATCGGCCAGCGACGCGTGGGTCTGCGCATAACTGTGCAAGTCGTCAACGAAGCGATAGAGCAACTCGTATGCGGTATGAAAATCCAGCTGCTCGGCGTCGCTCGGGTCGCTCTCCTGAAAAACCGCTCGCAAGCTGCGAACGCGTACCGGCAAACCTTCTTTATAGGCGCTCAGCGCGATGACCAGACGGCCCGCATCGGCGTTGGTCAGGGCGCGGCCGCTGAAGCCATCGAGCAGTTCGGCGAGATCCTGCAAACCCGGTTTGATTGCCGCGACCACGTGATCGGCGCCGCTGCTGCGCAAGCGTTCGAGCAACTGGTGCAAGGCGTTGAAACGGGTGGTGATGCCCATGAATTCGCTGTTCAGTCGACTGAGCCGACCGTTGCGCCGACGCATGTGCGGGTCTTCAAACACTGTGACGCTGCGCAACCCTTCCAGCCCCACGGCCTCAGCAATGAAGCGTACGTTGCTCGCCTCGAAAGCCTCCCGTTTGCTGCGACCGCGCAAGCCATCCGTAACGAATAGCGCGAACACGCCGAAGCGCTGATACAAGGCGTTGCGCATGGCGGCGCTGGCGGATTGCGGCAGGATCGCGGCGCTGACCAGCGTGGAGCAAATGATCCCCAGGGAGATTTCCAGCACCCGCCAGACCGCCGCCATAAACGCGCCGTCCGGGTGCGCCAGTGCGGGCAAACCAACCATCGCGGCGGTGTACCCGGCGAGCACGAATCCATAGGCGCGGAAGTTGCGATAGCGCGCCGCGCCAGCCGAGCAAATACCCACCCAGATCGCCAGCGAACCGAGGAATAGTTCGGTGTTCTGCGCAAACAAGGCAATCAACGCGACCATTACCGCCGAGCCGGCCAATGTCCCAAGAAAGCGATAGAAACTCTTGGCCAGCACGTGGCCGCTTTGCGGTTGCATGACGATGAACACGGTGATCATCGCCGTGCGCGGCTGCGGCAACTCCAGGCGCATGGCCAGCCACAGGGTCAGAAACGCCGCGAACAAAACCTTGAAAATGTAAACCCAGGTCACGCCATCGCTACGCGCCCAGTCGAAGAACCCCCGGCGCCATTCAAGGGAATACAGCCAGCGCAAAGGTGCGGGCAAGGGAGTCATGGAATCCTGCTCAATGAGGAAAGACTTGGAACAACCGAAACCCTGTGGCGAGCGAGCTTGCTCGCGCTGGGCTGCGTAGCGGCCCCCAAAACTCTGGCAACCATTGCTGATTTTGTGAGTGCTGCGCACTCAAGCGGGAGCAAGCTCCCTCGCCACAAATACGGGTGTGCCTGATACGTCGTGTTCAATTCGAGAGACTCTCAAGCAGGGCCGGGGTTTTCGGTGCCGCGGTCTGGCTGTCTTTCGGCGCATCGTCACCCGCGCCCAACCCACCGCCGAGCGCCGTCACCAGTTCAGCGTGAGCACTGAGGCGTGCGGCCTGAACCTGCTGCTGAACCTGCTGCTGTTTGAACAACAACGTCTGGGCGTTGAGCACGTTGAGGTAATCGGTGAGGCCGCGCTGGTAGGCGATCATCGCGATGTCGTAAGTCTTCTGGGCGGTGGTCACCGACTCGGCGGCGAAGGTTTGCTGCTTGTCCATGGATTCGCGGCGGATCAACTGGTCGGAGATGTTTTTCAGCGCGTTGACCAGCGTCTGGTTGTACTTGGCTACGGCGATGTCGTAACCGGCCGAGGCTTCGCCCAGCTCCGAGCGCAAACGACCGCCGTCGAAGATCGGCAACGAGATGGCCGGGCCGACGCTGTAGTTGAGCTTCTTGCCGGTCAAAAACTCCAGCGCCCCGCCGCCGGTGGCCATGTAGCCGAGGCTGCCGACCAGATCGACGTTAGGGTAGAACCCGGCATGGGCGACATCAATGCCCCGTGCCTGAGCCGCCACTTGCCAGCGACTGGCGACTACGTCCGGGCGTTGGCCGAGCAGTTGCGCGGGCAAGGTCGATGGCAACTTCAGTGCCGCGCCCAACGACAGCGTTGGCCGCTGCAACTGCGCGCCCTCCCCCGGACCTTTGCCGGCCAACGCGGCGAGTTGATTGCGGCTCAGGGCGATTTCTTCGTCCAGTGCATCGATCTGGCGGTGAGTTTCCGGCAGCGGCGTTTCAGCCTGGCTGACTTCGAAATGGGTGCCGATGCCACCGTTCAGGCGCTTCTGCGCGAGGTCGAGAATTTGCTGCTGCTGTTTCAGGGTCGCCGCGACGATGTCCCGTTGCGCGTAATGCAACGACAGTTCGATGTAGGCGCGCACGATGTTGTTCTGCAATTCGAGCTGGGCCAGACGCGCTTCCGCGGCACTCATGTGCGCCATGTCGACGGCGCGCTCGGTGGCGTTGCTTTCGCGGCCCCAAAGGTCGAGGGCATAGCTGAAGCCCAGCGCGGCGTTGTTGTCCCAAGTGGTGGTGTTCGCCAACTCGCCCGGCCCGTAGAACTGATCGGTGGGCCAGTTGTGGCGTTTGAGGGTGGATTCACCATTGATCTGCAGCGACTCGGCGGACTCGGCGATCCCGGCCATGGATTTGGCCTGACGCACTCGCGCCGCCGCCATGGCCATGGTCGGGCTGCCTTGCAGAGCGAGGTCGATCCAGCGGTTCAATTGCGGGTCGCCATAGGCCTGCCACCATTGGGCGGTGGGCCAGTGAGCGTCCTGTGCAGCGTTCTGAATGGCTTCGTCGGTGGCCAGTGAATTGGCTTCGAGTGCCTTGCCCTGCGGGGCAATACCTCCGGTACCGATGCAGCCGCTGATTGCCAGGGTTAAAGCCAAAACACTGAACGTCTGAAGCGCTCTGTTGATGCGACGCGGCACTGCTGCGATTTCCTGAGGTGGGGAGTTGTTCCTGAGGTGCGCAATTCTAGGGGTCGGCTTTGTTGGCGATAAGCTGGGAATCCTGTGAATCTTTGTTACCGTTAACGCGATAATCCCTTGGTCGGGGTCTCAGCCCCCGTAACTTCGTGTCACAATTTGCCATCGCCTCCGAGAGCACCCCATGGACACTTTGCAAAACATGCGCGCCTTCAGTTACGTGGCCGAGGCCGGCAGCTTCACCGCCGCCGCCGTGCAACTCGACACCACCACGGCCAACGTTTCGCGCGCGGTCTCCAACCTGGAAGCCCACCTGCAAACCCGCCTGCTCAACCGCACCACCCGACGCATCGCCCTGACCGAAGCCGGCAAGCGCTATCTATTGCGCTGCGAGCAGATCCTGGCCTACGTCGAAGAAGCCGAAGCCGAAGCCAGCGACGCCCACGCCCGCCCGGCCGGGCAGCTCAAGGTGCACACCATGACCGGCATCGGTCAGCACTTTGTCATCGACGCCATCGCCCGCTACCGCAAAACCCACCCCGACGTCACCTTCGACCTGACCATGGCCAACCGCGTGCCAGACTTGCTCGACGAGGGTTATGACGTGTCCATCGTGCTGGCCAGCGAACTGCCGGACTCGGGCTTCGTCTCCCAGCGTTTAGGCATCACCTACAGCATCGTTTGCGCCTCGCCGGCCTATGTGAAAGCCAACGGCTGCGCGCAGAAGCCCAGCGATTTGCTGAACCACGCGTGCCTGCGTTTGGTAAGCCCGGTGATTCCGCTGGAAAAGTGGACCTTCGACGGGCCTGAAGGCCAGGAAATGGTGACCATTAATAGCTCACCGTTTCTGGTGAACTCCGCCGATGCGATGAAAACAGCGATCACCAGCGGCATGGGGGTAGGCGTGTTGCCGGTGTATGCAGCGATTGAAGGGTTGCGCAACGGGACGCTGGTGCGGGTGATGCCGAACTACCGGTCGCAGGAATTGAATCTGTATGCGATCTATCCGTCGCGGCAGTATCTGGATGCGAAGATCAAGACGTGGGTCGAGTATTTGCGCGGGTCGTTGCCGGAGATATTGGCGGCGCATCAGGCGGAATTGGTGGCTTATGAATTGAGTGGGAGTTTGGGTGGGGTTCGGGTGGCGAACTAAACATTCAACATTGATGGCGAATAACACTCCGTCATCGCGAGCAAGCTCGGCTCCCACAGGGGATCAGGTAAGCCTTTTGCCCCTCACCACTCAACAGGCCGAGCGTTAGCTCGCCTGCAGCTCTTGATCTTGATCCACCCGCCCCGTCGGGAGGCTGAGTGGAGGTGTGCATCCGGGGAGTGGCGCGCAGCGCCGTTCGACGCAGTCGAACACGCTGCATGTAGGTCGTCGCGAAGCAGACCGGAGGGCAGTGTCCCCGGATGGATACCGGAGCGAAGGAACGCCGAGCCTGAGCGAGGGGCCGGACGCTTGGGGCGAGCCTTTTTGGGTACTTTTTTGGCGTTTGAAAAAAGTGCCTCGCCGTAAGGGCGAAACCGCCAGCCGCCGTTACCGCAGAAACGGATATGTACCCGGTCAACCACCAACATGGTCGGCCCAAAGGCCGCCAAGGACAAAAGAGCCCAACGGCCTCGCCCAAATCCAAAGAAGAATGTTAGCGTGCTTGGCATTCACCTGCGCCGAGAGCCCTCAACCCATGAAAAAGACCGTCCTCGCCTTCAGCCGCGTCACTCCTGAAATGATCGAACGCCTGCAACAAGACTTCGACGTCATCGTCCCGAACCCGAAAAACGGCGACATCAACGCCCAATTCAACGAAGCCCTCCCCCACGCCCACGGCCTCATCGGTGTCGGTCGCAAACTCGGTCGCACACAGTTGGAAAACGCCGCCAAACTGGAAGTCGTCTCCAGCGTCTCGGTCGGCTACGACAACTACGACGTCGCCTACTTCAACGAACGCGGGATCATGCTCACCAACACCCCCGACGTCCTCACCGAAAGCACCGCCGACCTGGCCTTCGCCCTGCTGATGAGCAGCGCCCGCCGCGTCGCCGAACTGGACGCCTGGACCAAAGCCGGCCAATGGCAAGCCACCGTCGGCGCGCCATTGTTCGGCTGCGATGTACACGGCAAGACCCTGGGCATCGTCGGCATGGGCAACATCGGCGCGGCCATCGCCCGACGTGGCCGACTGGGCTTCAACATGCCGATCCTCTACAGCGGCAACAGCCGCAAGACCGAGCTGGAGCAAGAACTCGGCGCGCAGTTCCGTAGCCTTGATCAACTGCTGGCCGAAGCCGATTTCGTCTGCCTGGTGGTGCCGCTCAGCGAAAAAACCAGACACCTGATCAGCCATCGCGAACTGGCGTTGATGAAACCGAGCGCAATTCTGGTGAACATTTCCCGCGGCCCGGTGGTGGACGAACCCGCCTTGATCGAGGCCCTGCAAAACAACCGGATTCGCGGCGCCGGGCTGGACGTTTATGAGAAAGAACCGCTGGCCGAGTCCCCCCTGTTCCAACTGAAAAACGCGGTGACATTGCCGCACATCGGCTCGGCGACTCATGAAACCCGCGAAGCCATGGCCAACCGTGCCCTGGCGAACTTGCGCAGCGCTTTGCTGGGAGAGCGACCGCAAGATCTGGTGAATCCACAGGTCTGGAAAGGCTAACTAAAACGGGCAGGTGTTTAACCGCCTGCCCATGACCTACACACCTTGCAATTCAGTTAACCGCTAAAAAAAAGATACTCACTATAGACTCCCCACTACTTAGTCTAACTTATGGACCTTAGTTATGGAGAGTACCTACATTGAACCACCTTACGACCGACAAACTGATTAGATACAGCAAAGTAGCACTAATGGCCTATATAAGTTTCTTTGGCTTGATGGTGATGTTCAGCAACTTCACCGACTACGCATCCAATTACGAATACGTCGGCCACATTCTCAGCATGGACACCACCCGAGAAAACCTGAACCTGAGCTACAGAGCAATCACTTCGCCCATGCTCCATCACCGTATTTATTGGTAATTATAACTTTGGAAGTTGTTTACACGGCTTTCTGCTTGCTGGGCACCTACCATCTTTATCGAAACATCAATACACCTGCAGCCGTTTTTCATGAAGCGAAGAAGTTTTCGATCGTCGGACTATTGATTGGCATTTTTGTCTATTACATCTGCTTGCAAGTGATCGGCACCGAATGGTTCAACATGGATGAATCTGCAATCTGGAACGCCAAGGATTGGGCTCGGCACATCGTGGACTTCATGTTTCCACTGCTGATTTACATCACCCTCAAAATCGAACGCTAAAGTTTCAGCGCTCGATCACCCAGACCTTCACGCCAGCTTGCCGTTCCCCTGCACAATCGGTGCCTTGGGCTTACGAAACACCAACACATTGCCCAGCATCACCAGTACCAACCCCATCAATGCAGGCGTGGTCCATTGGTAGCCTTCGGCAAACGCCGACACGTTCAGCGCCACGACGGGGAACAGTACGGTGCAATAGGCTGCGCGCTCTGGCCCCATCCGCCCGACCAACGTCAAGTAGGCTGTGAAACCGATCACCGAACCCGGAATCACCAGGTACAACAGCGAGCCGATGTAGCGCGCGTTCCATTCCATGTCGAATGGAATGCCTTTAACCAGGCACCACGCCGATAGCATGGCCGCGCCATAGGCCATGCCCCAGGCGTTGGTGGTCAGCGGTTTCAGTCCCGCCTTCTGCTGCAAACTCGACAGCATATTACCGGCCGAGAAGCACAGGGTGCCGAGCAACGCCAGGCCCAACCCGAGCAAGGTTTGCGGGCTCGCGGTGTGGCCCGCCACCTCAGGCCAGAACAACAGGCCAAGCCCAAGCAGCCCCAGTGCACCGCCCATCAGCACATTGCGAGCAACTTTCTGGCCGAAGAACACGCGTGCATTGAGCGCGTTCCACAACGTGGCGGTGGAAAACACCACCGCGACCAGACCGCTGGGGATCCACTGGCTGGCAGTCAGGAAGCACATGAAGTTGATGCAGAACAGGCACAGCCCCTGCGCCAGGCATATCAGATGCCCGCGGCGGTTCATCACTTGCAGGCGGCGACTCAGCAGCAGCATGACGAACAGCACCAATGCCGCGAGGCCGAAGCGATAGACGATCGACACCGGAATCGCCACCACACCCAGTTGCCATTTCAAGGCAATCCAGGTGGTGCCCCAGATCAGCACAGTCAGCAGATACAACGAAAGGTTCATGGCAGAGACTCCTCAATAGGGGCTTAGTGTCCTGCGCCAAGGCCTTTCGCACTTGCATAAACTTGCGCTTTTGTCAGCCGGTGGGCTGGCAGGCCAACGTCTACGGAGTAGGATGCAAGGCGTTGGAGAGAAGCGATCATGCCCGCACTGGAAACCCTGCAAGTCTTTCAAGCCCTCAACCGCTCGCCCAATGCTCGCCTCGAGCACAGCGCCGAGCTCGGTGACGGCATGGCTGCAGCCTTGTGGAGCAACCATCACGACGCCCAGGATTACGAAGCGCCGAGCCACCACACCCTGTCCTGTTACATCGCCGGCGGCACCGGGACCTTTCGCCGCGACCAGCCCGGCACCAAGGGCGGCCCGGACAAGCTGTGCATCCTGCCGGCCGAGCATCAATCGGGTTGGGTGATCAACGGCGACATACGCCTGGCCCACGTGTATTTCAGTCCCGAACAATTCGCCCTCGGCTGCGTCACGCTGCTGGACCGCGAACCTCGCGAGCTGCAGTTGCGCGAAGCCACCTTTCTGGACGACCCGGCACAAGCCCGGCGCTTTCGGCAAATGCTCACACTCAACTGGGACGAACCCGGCGAACGCGTGCTCACCAGCAGCCTGGCCCATGAAATGCTCAGCCACGTTTTACTCGGTCAGGTCGGGATGCGTGAGGGGTTGCGGCTCAAGGGTGGATTGGCTGCGCATCAGCGGCGGCAGTTGGTGGAGTTCATCGACACTCAGTTGGCCGAGGCCATCAGTCTCGGGCAGTTGGCTGCGTTATGTGCGCTATCCGAATACCACTTTGCGCGAATGTTTCGCGAGAGCTTTGGGTTGCCACCGCATCAGTATGTGCTGTCGCGGCGACTGAGCCGGGCGCGTGAGTTGTTGCGTTCGACGTCGCAGCCGTTGGGGGAGATTGCGTTGGCGTGCGGATTTGCCAGTGCCAGTCATTTCACCAATCGGTTTCGTCAGGCATTGGGTGGAACGCCCGGCGAGTATCGCCAGGCGTTTTTGCGGTAGGTTTCTATGGTGGTGGGGTGTCATTTAGATCCACCCCTCACCCTAACCCTCTCCCCAAGGGGTAGAGGGGACTGACCGAGGTGTTCTTAGAGCTACATCGACCTGAAAGATCAAGTCGAACTCAGGCCTCGAAAAGCTTGGAGATCGGCTCCCTTTCCCCCTCTCCCCCGTGGGGAGAGGGCTGGGGTGAGGGGTCGATCTTCAACTCTTCCTAGAACTCCAAAGTGCTCGACAACGACACCTGCCGCGAATCGCCCATCGACACAAAGAACCGACTCGCCGCCGAGGTGTAGTAGGTGCGGTCAAACAGGTTCTTCACGTTGAGCTGGAACTTGACCTTCTGCCCTTCGACTTTGGTGTCGTACGTGGCGAACGCATCGGCCACGGTGTAGCTCGGCAGGTCGAAATCGTTCACGGCATTACCCGCTCTCTCACCGACATACCGCGCCCCCGCGCCGACCCGCAGCTGATCGCCACCGACGATGGTGCCGAAGTCATAAACCGCCGACAGCGAACCACTATTCTTCGCGACGTTTTGCAGCTTTTTGCCTTTGTAGATCGGGTCTTCGGTGACTTCCGCATCGGTGTAGGCATAGCTGCCGATCATGCTCCAGCGATCACTCAACTGACCGCTCAAGTCCACTTCCAGACCACGAGAACGCACTTCACCGGCGGCGCTATAGATCGTCACCGGACCTTCGGAGTTGGCCACCAGCACGTTGCGCTTCTTGATGTCGAACAGCGCGACGTTACCGGTGACGCGGCCCGGCATGTCGAGCTTGGCGCCGATTTCCCAGGACTTGGCTTCTTCCGGCGCGACGCTTCCGTCCAGCACGGTGCTGCTACCGCTCAACGGCGCGATGGTCGAATTGGGTTTGAACGACTCGGTGTAGCTGCCGTAGAACGACAGTTCATCGGTGTAGCGATACACCAGGCCGGCGCGAGGCACCCACTTCTGGCCGTTGCTGTCGGTGTTGGCCTTGAACGGTACGCCTTTGCCGGCGTACTGGTCGTATTCCTGGAAGCGCGCGCCAGCGACGAAAATCCATTGATCGGTCAGGTGGATCGAGTCCTGGAGGAATACCGAATCGCTGCGCAGTTCATCGGTCTGCGCGCTGTCCGCGGGACTGACGGTGGTGCCGGCGACTTCGCGACCGTAAACCGGGTTGATGTAACTGAAAGTACTCAAGCTTTTCTGGCGGATCAGGTCTTCGCGGTAGATCTTGCGGTATTCATCATCGACGCCGAACACCAGGTCGTGTTTCATCCCCGCGAGCTGGACATTGCCTTCAAGGCTGGCGGTGGTGAAGCGGTCGGTGCTGATAGCGTTTTGAGTGCCGTCCATGCTGCGAGTCAACGTGCCTTTCTTGGTGTCGATGGCGGTAATGCGCACCTGGCTGGCGTCGTAGGTTTCGCGGTTCCAGCTGTAGCCGAAGTGGGCTTTCCAATTGTCGTTGAGCTCGTGATCGGCCTCGAAGTGATAGAGGTCCGAGCGGCCTTCCATATTGTTGAAGGGCTCGTCGAGACGACGCTCGCGGGAGATGTCCAGCGGATGGTTGTCACGCGGGTCGATCACCGTGCCGCGATCGAACGGGGTCAGAAACTCGCGGTGTTCGTAGGCGAACAACAGCTTGGTGCTTTCGCCGAACCAGGCCAGTGACGGTGCTACCAATGTCTCGCGGTGAGTACCGAAGTTGCGCCAGTAATCTTCGTCTTCGTGATCCAGGACCATGCGGTAGGCCAACCCGGAATCACCCAACGCGCCGGTGCTGTCGAGACCGCCACCGCTGCCGTTTTTGCCGTTGCCATAGGTCGAGCCGCGCAGGGTCAACGCGTTGTACTGCTCAAGCTCAGGCTTTTTGCTGACCATGTTCACCACGCCGCCCGGGTCCTGGATGCCGTAAAGCAAGGAGGCTGGGCCCTTGAGCACTTCGACCCGGTCCACGGTCGCATTCATGCCACGGCCCTGCACGATCGGCATGCCGTCGCGCATGATCGAGCCGTTGCGGTTGTCGCCGAAACCGCGAGTCATCACCGAGTCCTGAGTGCTCGCCAGTGTGTTGCCCTGGGTGATGCCGCTGACGTTGGCCAGCGCGTCATCCAGATTGCGCGGCGCCTGATCGCGAATGACCTGTGCCGGAACCACGTTGACGGTCTGGGGAATTTCCTGGAGCAAGGCCGATGAGCGCATCACCGAACTGGTGGGCGGTGGCTGATAGCTCATGGATTCATCGGCCACCGAGGTGATGGTGGTCGCGCCCAGGTTCAAGGCGCCATCGGCAGGCAACGGCTCCAGCACCAACGTGTGGCCGTCGGTGCGGCGGAAGGTAAAACCCGAACCGCTGAGCAAACGCTGCATCGCCTGCTCGGCACTCATCTGGCCGCTGAGCGCTGGAGCGTTGATGCCGTAAGGCGCCTCATCGGTGTAGACCACGCTGATGCCGGTGATCCGGCTGAAGTCGCTCAAGGCCTGGGGCAGCGGTTTGGCGGCCATTGTGAAGCTGAACTGAGCACTCTGTCGGGCACTGCCGGCCTCAGCCGCCACCGCCACACTCAACGGCAACAATGCCAACGCCGAAAAGCTCAAGGCACATGTACCCAACCATTGTTTGACCGAACCCGATTTCGCCCTGGACTTCATTGCTCATGACCTGTGTAGAACCGCTACGGATGCGAATGACTCGCAGTTTCAGTCACTACACGGATGGCATCGGGGTTTACCTCACCAGAAAGTTGAAAATATTTTTCTCGGGAGTTCAGTAGTGTTTGATCTGACGCCTTCGCGAGCAAGCCCGCTCCCACAGGGGGAATGCATTTCAAATGTGGGAGCGGGCTTGCTCGCGAAGAGGCCAACAGCCTCAGCGCAAAATAATCAGATGCCCCAGAACTTTGTGTTGCTCAAACCCCAACCCCCCTTGCAACGAACTCAACACCGCTTGCGGATCCTTGCTCGGAAAGCTGCCACTGACCCGCCGCGCCGCCAGTTCATCGTTGAGCAGCACAATCCGTCCCGGGTAATAACGTCCCAAGTCTTGCACCACGTCGGCGAGTGTCGCCTTGTAGTAATTGAGCCAACCCTGACGCCATGCCAACTGCGCTTCGCTGTCGACCGCGTGGAGTTTTTCCGCCGAACCCTCGCCATAGGCCACCTGCTGGCCAGCGGTGAGGATTTGTTGTGGGGCGTGCTTGTCCGCCGTCACACCAACCCGCCCGGACAACACCGTGACCTGCGCACCGTGCGGTTGCAGACGCACTTCGAACTGAGTCCCCAGCACCCGCGCCTGACCCTTTTCAGCGTCCACCACAAACGGATCGCCGGTGTGGGTCACGCTGAAAAATCCGGCGCCGCGCCGCAGCTGAACGTGCCGCTCGCCACGACTGAAATCCACCGCAATCGCGCTGTCAGTATCCAGCGTGACTTGCGACTGATCCGCCAGCGTGACAGTGCGAATCTCACCCGGTGCCGACACATAATCCGCGCCCAGATCATCGACCCAGCGCGACGGTTGCCAGCCAGCACCGAAGCCGATCATCAGCACCAGACAAGCCGCCATCGCCAACGCACCGGACCAACGCCGAACGCTGGTACGGCGCGAGCGATTCATGGCGTTGAGGTAACCCTGCAAGGCAAACGCGTCTTCATCGGCCAACGTTCGGGCCGGTGTTTCGGTCAACTCCCACACCACTTGCGCCTGGGCGTAAGCCTCTGCATGGGCCGGGTCGGCCTGTAGCCAATGACTGAAGGTGGCCTGATCGCCGCTGCTGGGCTGGTCATGCAACAGACTCAGCCAGGCGAAGGCCGCCTGCTCCTGAGCGGGCGTCGGGGTGACGCGTTCGGTGTTGTTCACAGTGCTTTCCCTGGCGTGCGCGGTTCGGGTTCCCGCAGGCTGGCCTTGCAAGCCTCGAGGGCGCGCATCATATGTTTTTCCACGGCGCTTTGGGACAAACCCATGGCCTTCGCAATCTCGGCGTATTTGCGCCCGTGAATACGGTTGAGCAAAAAGATCTGCCGCGTGCGCTCAGGCAGCGCGCGCAACGCCGCGTCGACGTAACGCAAGTCGTTGCCCGCCTCCAACGCCGCTTGCGGTTCGCTGCCGTGGCTGTCGGGTTGATCCGGCATCCAGCCCTCGTTGACCCGCACCCGCGTGCCTTCGCTGCGCAAATGGTCGATGGCGATGTTGCCGGCGCAGCGCAACAGGTAAGTGCTGAGCTCTTCGACCTGCACCAGCGGCCGACGCCAGAAGCGCAGGAACAAGTCCTGCACCAAGTCCGCGGCCGTCGCCCGACAACCGACACGACGGCTCACCAGCGCTTCCATTTGCGAACGCTGGGAAAGGAACACCTGCAGGAAATGCGCACGCGCACCGCGATGTTCGTCGTCATGGGATTCCGGGGGGCTGGTGATCATCAGGGTCAGCCCTGCGCAAACGCGGCAACGGGGCTGGCGAGCACGCTCAACCCGGCCAACACCAAGGCCAGGCGCGGGCGATACGGCATCAACAACACCAGCACCAGAGCGCTGAGCATCAACACCGCAAACCACTCCACCAATCCAAGGCCCCAACCCGTCGATGACACCGCAGCCCACAGCGATAACGCCAGCAACAGCCAGCCACTGAGTTTCATCCCCTGGCAACGACGGGCCGAGGGCTTGCGCCCCAACAGTTCGGTGTGATGCCGATCCATCGATAAACACAGCGCGGTGAAACCGCCGTAGCACAGCAACAAGGCCAGGAACATTCAGTGCGCCTCTTGCTCAAGCATTATCGATTTCGCCCGCGGTCGGGTGACGATTCCACCCAGCCCCGTGCGCTGCATTTTCCACGCAGCCCACGCGAAAAACAGACCACTGACCAGGCACATCAAATCGAAACCGGCCATGGCCCAATCGCCCTGCATCAGGCTGACGCCCAAGTGATAAGGCGTGGTCAGCGCGTTCAGCAGCGGCACCGCACAGAACAGCAATGCCGCCAGCGCCAACTGTTCGACCCACGCGGCGCGACCACGGCGCACCATGGCGTGCAACACACTCAAGCCCCAGACGATGAAGAAGCCGTTCACTTCCCAATCCGCCCGCCCGGCCATGCCGACCGGCAACAATCGATTGGCCCAGAAGAACCCCGCCACCGCGACCATCAACCCCGACATGCTGGCGATGTTCAGGACTTCCACCAGTCGCAACTCAAACGGCATCACACCGCTCTTCGCATGTTTGAGCTGACGCTTGCCGAGCCAGATCACCAGCCCGGTACCGATCATTGCGGTGCCCGCCAAACCACAAATGAAGTACAGCCAGCGCAACACCGGACCGGCGAAATTGCCCATGTGCAAGCCGTAGAAACTGCCGGCAATCGCCATTGGCAATGCTTGCTTCGGCGTTGCGCTGAGTAGCTGCCCGGTCACTCCGTTGAATGTCACCGCACTGCCAAAGTCGTGGACCACTCGGTCGACGCCGTCACGCGCAAGAATGACCGAGGCATTCAAATCGCCCGGATTGTTGACCGTCAACCGCCCGACCCGTCCGCCCGACCATTGCTCGCTGGCCCGTTCCAGCAGCGGTGCCAACGGTGCCAACTGGCCCGGTTTGCCTGCGATATCAGGCGTATTGGATGCCGGAAACACCTCATCGTAAAACGTATCGAAGTCACTGCCATAAGAGGCGACGATGCTCGCCGGCATCACCATCGACATGAAAATCACCAGGCTGCTGTAAGTGATCATCAGATGAAACGGCAACACCAGAACGCCCACCGCGTTATGCCCGTCGAGCCAGGAACGCTGGCCCTTGCGCGGGCGGAAGGTGAAGAAGTCCTTGAAGATTTTCTTGTGGGTGATGATCCCGCTGATCAGCGCGACGAACATCACCATCGCTGCGATCGTCGACAGCCAGCGCCCCCACGGATAGGGCATCTGCAACTGAAAGTGGAAGCGGTAAAAGAACTCGCCACCGCGTGTGTCCCGGCCGTGCACTTCTGCGCCGGTTTGCGGATCGAGGAGTTTTTCGCTGAATTGACCGCGCGTGCCGGGCTTGGCCGGTGCTTGCTGCCACCTCACCGACAGACCCGGTTCGCGAGCATCCGGTAAATCGATGAGCCATCGCGAGGCACCCGCGGCGTGCTGCTCAAGGTAGTGCTGGGCCAGGGTCAGACTGGCTTCGGAGGACACTGCACGGGCGGGAATTTCCGGCTGCATCCAGTGGCTGATCTCATCCTTGAAATAGGCGAGCGTGCCGGTCAGGAAAATCGCGAACAGCAGCCAGCCGAAGATCAACCCGGCCCAAGTGTGCAGCCAGGCCATGGCCTGTCGAAAGCCCTCTTTCATGAGTAGCCCATCCAGTACGCCAGCCCCGACACCGCCGCCAACACCACGCTCGGCGCAATCAATCCGAACCAGGCTTGCCACGCACTGCGACAGGCAAAACACCAGAGTACGGCGACCAGATAGACCAGAAACGAGGTCATCATCCCGGTGACCACCGCTTCGCCGCGAGCCATGGGCAGCCACATCGTCAGGCTGACACTGGCCAATGCCGCGACGAGGTAACCCCCCAGCACAGCGGCCAGCACTCGGGAAGTGACGGCCAGTCGGTAGGAAACGGGGAGCGCGGTGATTTTGCCTTTCATGTTTCGACCTTGAAACGGGTGAGGCCTCGTGAACGTCACGGGACCAACAAGGCTGCAATATTAATGATAAATATTCTCATATGCAAAAGAGTCCGATGAGATCGTCGATGCAGTCGATTGCCGGATACGGGTACCCACCACTACAATGCGAACAATTCTTGTTCTCTAACGCATCCGAATACGCTCGGAGTGGTCCCGTTGCAGCCAGCCAATACCGTCGAAGTCCTCTACCACGCCCATCACAACTGGCTCACCGGTTGGTTGCGGCGCAAGCTCGGCTGCCCGGACAACGCCGCGGACTTGGCCCAGGACACCTTCATGCGGGTGCTGACTGCACGGGAAACACCGCAGATCATCGAGCCGCGAGCCTTCCTGACGACGATCGCCAAGCGCGTGCTGTTCAACCATTACCGCCGTCAGGATCTGGAACGTGCCTACCTCGATGCTCTGGCGCAAATGCCCGAAGTCGTGGCGCCGTCAGAGGAAGAACGGGCAATCATCCTGCAAACCCTGATGGAGTTGGATCAGTTGCTCGATGGCCTGCCACGCCTGGTCAAGCGCGCGTTTCTGCTGGCGCAGGTCGATGGCCTGACTTATCCACAGATCGCCGCCGAGTTGGGCATTTCCATCGCCACGGTCAAACGTCACCTGAACAAAGCAGCCATGCGCTGCTATTTCGCCCTATGAACAACTCAATAAACTCTCCACCGGACTTTTCATCCCAAGTCGCCGAACAGGCTGTGCATTGGTTGATGGAAATGCAGCAAGGGCCGTTGACCCCACGCCAGCAACTCGCCTGGCAGCGATGGCACGATGCGCACAGTGAACATCAACGGGCCTGGGAACATATCCAGCGGGTCAATCAGCGCTTGCGCGGTTTGTCTTCGCCATTGGCCTACGCCGCCCTCAACGCGCCGAAATCCGCCAGCCGTCGTCAGGCGCTGAAACTGCTGCTGATTCTCGGTGCCGGTTGCGCAGTCACGTGGGGAATGCGCGAGCACAACCCACTGACTCCGTTGCTGGCCGATTACCGCAGCCCGGTCGGCCAGCGACGCAAGGTGCCGCTCGGTGATGGCAATCAGTTACAGCTCAATACCGCCAGCGCCGTGGATGTACGCGTTGAAGGTCAACAACGGCTGATCCGGTTGCTCGAAGGCGAGATGCTGCTCACTGCCGCCCAAGCGTTTGAGGTTCGTACCGCCCAAGGCCTGTTGAAGACTCAAGGCGCGCGTATGAACGTGCGGCAGTTTTCCGATCACACCCAGGTTGCGGTGTTCGAAGGCAGCGTTGAACTGACGCCCGACGGTCGTTCACCGCTGATACTGCAAAGCGCCCGACAGTTGAGCTTCGGCGCAAAAGGCATCGCAAACGCTGTGCCGCTGGACGCCAACAGCGGCGCCTGGGTCGACGGCATGCTGGTGGCCGCGCACATGCGCCTCGGCGATTTCCTCGACGAACTCGGTCGCTATCGCCGCGGGCAACTCAATTGCGATGCGAAGGTCGCGGATTTGCTGATCTCCGGGACGTATCCACTGGATGACAGCGAACGGATTCTTGATCTGCTGGAAATCAGCTTGCCGGTGAAAGTGAAGCGCTTTACCCGGTATTGGGTGACGGTTGAGGCGAAGGTTTAAAAGCCGATCTTAAAAAATAAATGAGCCGTTTTTCAGATCTGGCGTGACAGAGAAGGAAAGCCACCTTGATTCCACCTTCTCAGGATCGTCGTCCATGCAACCCACCCGCCGCACTCCACTGGCCCGCACCTTGCGCCAACTCTTGCTGGGCGTCAGCCTGAGTTTCGGCGCTGTAGCGCTGGCACACGCCGCTGACGCCAAGCCGTATCACATCGCACCGTCCTCGCTGGAAAACGCCCTCAACCAGTTCGGCCGTGAAGCCGGTGTGCTGATTTCCTTTGGCTCGCAAGTTACCAGCGGCGTACAGAGTCGCGGTCTGGAAGGCAACTACACCCCTGAGCAAGGTTTGAACGCCTTGCTCGAAGGCACCGGCCTGCAAGCCCGCGCCGAGGGCAACAACGCCTTCAGCCTGCAACCGGTGGGCGATACCGCGTTGGAACTGGACACGTCCAAAGTCGTCGGCGACTGGCTCGGCGATGCAGCGCCAATCAACGTCTTCGAGCATCCCGGCGCGCGTGACGTAATCCGCCGCGAAGAGTTCGAACGCCAGGGCGCGACTCAGGCCAAGGACGTGCTTAACCGCATCCCCGGCGTGAATGCGCCGGACAACAACGGCACCGGCAGCCATGATATGGCGCTGAACTTTGGCATACGCGGGCTCAATCCGCGGCTGGCCTCGCGCTCGACGGTATTGATGGATGGTATCCCGGTGCCTTTCGCACCTTATGGTCAGCCGCAGTTGTCGTTTGCACCGATCAGCATGGGCAACATGGACGCGGTGGACGTGGTGCGTGGCGGCGGTGCCGTACGTTACGGGCCGCAGAACGTCGGCGGCGTGGTCAACTTCGTGACCCGGGCGATCCCCGATGAGCCGACGGTCAAGGGTGGTTTTCAGACCGAAACCAGCCCTTCCTCCAGCCACGACGGTTTCAAGACCACTGGAAACCTCCTGGCCGGCGGCACTGCCGACAACGGTCTGGGCGGCGCGTTGTTGTATTCCGGCACGCGCGGTGGCGACTGGCGTGAACACAGCGACACCGAGATCGACGATCTGATCCTCAAGGGTAAATACCAGCTCGACGACGCCAACAGCTTCAACGCGATGGCCCAGTATTACGAAGGCAAGGCCGACATGCCCGGCGGCCTGAACGTCGCCGATTACGACGCGAATCCTTACCAGTCGACGCGTCCGAAAGACCAGTTCTGGGGCCGACGGACGATGTTCAACGTCGGCTATCGCTATCAGGAAGATCGCCGGGAATTCACCGCCAACACCTTCTTCACCAAGACATTGCGCAGCGGCTATCTGGATCAGGGCACCTTCCTCTCGCTATCGCCTCGCGAGTATTGGGTGCGCGGCCTGGAAACCCGTTTCGCCCAGGGCTTCGATGTCGGCCCGACCAGCCATGAAGTCGGCGTCGGCTATCGCTACATCAACGAAGCCGGCCACGAATTGCGCTATCGCACGCCGATCACCAGCAACGAATACCCGACCACCAACAGCCGCAACGACCGCGACACCCGTGGCGGCACCGAGGCCAATGCGTTCTTCGTCGACGACCGGATCGACATCGGCAAGTGGACGTTCACCCCGGGCATCCGCTACGAGATGATCAAATCGCAACAAACCAACAACCTGACGAACGTGAAGTACAAGGGCGACTACAACACGGCGTTGCCGGCGTTGAATGTGCTCTATCACGTGACCGACACCTGGAACCTCTACGCCAATACCGAAGGCTCGTTCGGCAGCGTGCAATACAGCCAGATGCCTAATCGGGTGACCAGTGGTGAAGTGAAACCGGAGAAGGCGCGTACCTGGGAACTGGGCACCCGTTATGACAACGGTGCGCTGCGGGCAGAGATCGGCGCGTTCCTGATCAATTTCGACAACCAGTACGAAAGCAACCAGACCAACGACTCGGTGATCGCCCGTGGCGAAACTCGCCATCAAGGTATCGAAACCAGCGTCAACTATGCCCTCGATGACTTGAGCCCTTCATTGGCCGGTTTCGATGTTTATGCCACTTACGCCTATGTGGACGCGACCATCCGCGAAGACGGGCCGAACAAGGGCAATCGTGTGCCCTTCTCCTCGAAACACAAAGGCACGATTGGCGTGGGTTACACCGAAGGCGCGTGGAAGCTGAACCTGGACAGCAGCTATCAGAGCGACCAGTTTGCCGACAACGCCAACACCTCGGCTGAAAGTGCTGATGGCAGCACCGGCAAGATTCCGGGGTACATGCTGTTCAGCAGCCGCGCGGCGTATGACTTCGGGCCGAAGTTATCGGACTTGAATGTGGCGGTGGGGGTGAAGAACATCTTCAACCATCAGTACTTTACCCGCTCGTTTGATGACAACAACAAGGGTAAGTATGTGGGGGAGCCAAGGACGGTTTATGTGCAGACGTCTGTAGCGTTCTGACTTCAGCCCAAACAAAAACGGGCCTGCATGAGCAGACCCGTTTGTCAGTGGTGGAAGGTAAAAACCGAATTAAATATCAACCGTTTTGCGCAGCCTGTTCATTCTCGAGAAACTCGTCTTCCAGCAGCGCATCGGCTGCGACTCTCTCGAATGGCACCACAGCGGCACGAGGTTTGCCCCGCAATTTGCCGAACAGGTGCTCAAGCGCATGTTCAAGTTTTTCGGCCGCACCGTCGATCGCCAGTTCCAGGTTTGCGGCTTTATGAGTGACAGAAATCGGTTGGTGGCCTTTTGGCCGCGCTTCCAGCTGACAGCGCATGTCATGGGGACCGGGCTTGTCGCCGTTCTCGTCCCGCAGATGAACCTCGACGCGTGTCAGGTCCTCTTCATAACGTTCGAGCGTGCTCTCAATGGTAGTACGTACCCACTCCTCCAGTCGGATGCTGCTTTGAATATGGTTATCGCTGTTGACTTGGATTTGCATAGTTCATCCCTTATTTCAGCTAGCTCGCGAGAGGCCCTTCGGCTGGCCCTTGGGCGTCATCACCGTGACCTCTGACTTACACAATCGGTCTGCTCGCAGAACAATTCAACCCCTAAAAAAAGATAAATTTTCATACGCAAAAAAAGCCGGACAAGGAGCAAAAGCGCTGTTAAGGTCGGGAGTTGGGTCGCCGGACTCTTTTGTCACAATTGCTCACATCTGCCGCTCCGCGAGTGGATGCAGGCTTCGAAATATCCCCGCCTCTTCCACCAGCCAGTCATGCACCGCACGCACGCCCGGATGGCTCAACGCCCCTGGCGCATAGAGCAGCACGTAACGCTTGTGATTGGGCACCGCCAGGCCAAACGGTACGATCAACGTCCCCCGCTCCAACTCGTCATTGAGCAACGTTCGCCGCGCAATCGCCACGCCCATTCCGGCAATCGCCGCTTCGATGGTCAGGTGATTGCGATTGAAGGTGTGCCCACGCCGCACGTCCGCGCCCTCGAAACCGATGGCGTTGAGGTAAAACTCCCATTCCGCGTACTCGTAGCTGCCGCGCCAGGCGGTAATGTCGTGCAGCAACGGGAAATGCATCAGATCCGCCGGACCATGTAGCGGCGGCCGGCCGCGCAGCAGGCTTGGGGAACAGACCGGGAATATCTGTTCGTCGAGCAAGGTTGTGGATAACAAGCCGGGATAGCTGCCGTCATTCAGGTCGATGGCCAAATCGAAGTCGCCTTCGTGCAATGGCACGCTGCTGTCCTCGGCCACCAGCCGTAATTGAATGTCCGGAAAGCGCTGCTGCAAACGCGGCAACCTTGGGGTCAACCACTTGCTCAGGAACGATGGAATCGAGCGCACCCGAAGAATCCCACTGATCATTCCGGCGTCCAGTCGTCGCAATTCCGCATCGATGCTGCCGTAAGCCTCGTTGACCGTGATGGCCAGTCGCTGGCCCTCGGCGCTCAGTTCCACACCGCGAGCGCGACGGTGAAAAAGTCGAAACCCCAGTCGCTCTTCCAACTGTCGGATTTGCTGACTGACCGCACCCGGCGTGATGTGCAGTTCTTCGGCGCATCGGGTGAACGACAAGTGCCGCGCGGCACAGGAAAACACGTGCAGCCAGACGTAAGTCTGGGCGTGCAATTGGCGACTCATTGTTTAGTCCTGCTAAAGGCTGTCTTAGGAAGTTTCGTTGGTCACGTAGGACCGAGGTAGGCAGTATCGCCGACATTGCGCTTGTCCTACAAAAATGGCAGCGATTTCTCTTCCATTGCTTGTATAGGCTTTAGCATGGCTATCAGTGTTTTCGATCTCTTCAAAGTCGGCATCGGTCCGTCCAGTTCCCATACCGTCGGCCCAATGCGCGCCGCTGCGGCCTTCGCCCAAGCCCTGATTGACCAACAATTGCTGGCCGACGTACGGCGCGTAGAAATCCGACTTTATGGCTCGCTGTCGGCGACCGGCGTCGGTCACGCCACCGACCGCGCCTGTGTCATGGGCCTGATGGGCGAGTGGCCGGACAGCATCGATCCCACGTCCATCGACAGTCGAATCCAGACGCTGCGCGAAACCGGCGAACTGTCTCTGGCAGGCAAAACCACCATCGCCTTCAACTGGCAACACGACCTCCTGCTGCTCGACGAGAGCCTGCCCTACCACCCCAATGCGATGTCCCTGACAGCCTTTGGCGAAACCGGTGAGCTGTCGGAGCAAACGTACTACTCGATCGGCGGCGGTTTCATCATCGAAGCGGCCGAAGCCGAGTCCGGCATTGCGCCCACCAGCGATGTGGTGCTGCCGTACGATTTCTCCAGCGCCGCCGAATTGCTCAAGCTCTGCAACCAGCACGGTCTGCGGGTTTCCGAATTGATGATGGCCAATGAATTGGCCTGGCGCAGCGAAGCCGAAATCCGCAATGGCCTGCTGCACATTTGGTCGGTGATGCGCGAATGCGTCGAGCAAGGCCTGCGTCACGAAGGCATCCTGCCCGGCGGTCTGAATGTTCCCCGTCGCGCGGCGAAATTGCACCGCAGCCTGCTGGAAATCGGCAAGCCGAATGTCATCACCTCCACGCTGTCGGCCATGGAGTGGGTCAACCTGTTTGCCCTCGCCGTGAACGAAGAAAACGCAGCCGGCGGGCGCATGGTCACGGCGCCGACCAACGGTGCGGCGGGGATCATTCCGGCGGTGCTGCACTACTACATGAAATTCAACCCGGACGCGTCGGACGATGACGTGGTGGCGTTCTTTTTGGGCGCTGCGGCTGTAGGCATTCTCTGCAAGAAAAACGCCTCTATCTCCGGCGCCGAAGTTGGCTGTCAGGGTGAAGTCGGTTCGGCGTGCGCCATGGCCGCTGCCGGTCTGGCGGACATACTCGGCGCCACGCCCGAGCAACTGGAAAACGCCGCCGAAATCGGCCTGGAACACAACCTCGGCCTGACCTGCGACCCGGTCGGCGGCCTGGTGCAAGTGCCCTGTATCGAACGCAACGCGATCGCCGCCGTGAAGGCGATCAACGCCACGCAAATGGCCCTGCGCGGCGACGGCAAACACTTCATTTCCCTGGACCGGGTGATCCGCACCATGCGCGATACCGGCGCCGACATGCACGACAAATACAAAGAGACTTCACGGGGCGGCCTGGCTGTTAGCTGGGTGGAATGCTGAGGAGCATTCCCTGACCGTCCGCAATACGTGAGCCCGAGCAAGAACAATAACGAGGCCAAACGATGACCGATGTACGTACACCTGCTGCCGATAACCCAGCTGTAGAACTCAAACGCGACACAGCAACAGCCACCAAGGGCTGGAGCAAACACGACACCACCTGGATGCTCGGCCTTTATGGCACGGCCATCGGTGCCGGCACGCTATTCCTGCCGATCAACGCCGGCGTGGGCGGTTTCTGGCCGCTGCTGATCCTGGCAATACTAGCCTTCCCGATGACCTTCTTCGCCCACCGAGGCCTGACCCGCTTCGTGCTGTCCGGGCGTTCCGGAGACATCACCGAAGTGGTGGAAGAACACTTCGGCGTCGGTGCCGGCAAGCTGATCACGCTCCTGTATTTCTTTGCGATCTTCCCGATTCTGCTGGTGTATAGCGTGGCGCTGACCAACACCTTGAGCAGCTTCATGGAGCATCAGTTGCACATCGCCCCGCCACCGCGGGCGATTCTGTCGCTGGTGCTGATCCTCGGTCTGATGGCGATCGTCCGTTGCGGCCAGGGTGTCATTGTCAAATGCATGAGCGTGCTGGTTTACCCGTTCGTTGCGGCGTTGCTGCTGCTCGGTTTGAGCCTGATCCCGAACTGGAACGGAGCGTTCTTCGCCACCGCCAGTGAAGGCATGCCGATGCCCCTGTTCTTCAAGACGTTGTGGCTGGCGATCCCGGTGATGGTGTTTTCGTTCAACCATTCGCCGATCATCTCCGCCTTCTCCGTCGATCAGAAACAGCGTTACGGCGAGCAGGCCGAACGCAAAAGCAGCGGCATCCTCGCCATCGCCCACGCGATGATGGTGGTGACGGTGATGTTCTTCTGCTTCAGCTGCGTGCTGGCGCTGTCCCCGGCTGACTTGGCGGCGGCAAAGGCGCAGAACATCTCGATCCTGTCGTACCTGGCCAACCACTTCCAGACGCCAGTCATCGCATACGCTGCGCCGCTGATTGCGCTGGTGGCGATCACCAAGTCCTTCCTCGGCCATTACATCGGCGCCAGCGAAGGCTTTCAGGGCCTGATCGTGAAAAGCCTGCGCGGCCGTGGCCGGGTGATGTCTGCCAGTTGGCTGAACCGCGTCACCGCGCTGTTCATGATCCTCAGCTGCTGGGCCGTGGCGACCTTCAATCCGAGCATTCTGGGCATGATCGAAACCCTCGGCGGGCCGATCATCGCGTGCCTGCTGTTCTTGATGCCGATGTATGCGATCCGTCGCGTGCCGGCCTTGCGCCAGTATTCGGGTCAGGCCTCGAACGTGTTCGTGGGGTTGATCGGTTTGATTGCACTGTCTGCGATCATCTACTCATTCATGCCCTGAAACGGGTAGGCAAAAAGAAGGCGGGCCACAGAGCCCGCCTCTTTTTTGCCGAGATCATTGTTCGACAGTTTTCCCGGCATGGCCCTTGCTATGACACTCCAGAGGCAAAAGGACGTTTGAAAACCTCAGCGAGCGACGTGCCGGTGGTCTGGTGTTGCGAACTTATCCCGATCACGGCGGGTCAACAACTGCACGTTCAATCAGGCGGTGACGCATCATGGACAACCCCTTTCAGCTCATTACCGATGCTTTTGCAGCGGATTATCAGATCAACCTGAGCATTCAGGGCCTGGATGGCAGCATCATGCTGACCCTGTCCAACAGCGGTCACGTGGTCGCCAAACGGATGATCAGCGCCGAACAACGCAATGACCCCCAGCGCCTCAAACGCCTGGTGCAAAGCATTCAGTTCGGCATTGCTATCGAACAGGGCCACAGCGCAGTGGCCATCCTCGAAGCCATGACCGACGGCGACAATCACAACCTGCCGCCGCCCCGCGTCAAGGGCCACAGCCGGCCAGCCATGCGGCTTTAAAGCTCGCCCTTCTCCACTTCGGGATGCTCACCGGAGCCCGCACCGATCTTGCGTTGCGGGTGTTCGATCTTCACCGAAGGGAATTGCGACGAGGCGTAACGCACCACCAGAATCGAGAACGCCAGCAGCAGAATCCCGCCGCACAGGTAGATGATGCCGATATCCGGCGGGTTGTGGTGCGAGACGTTAGAGATCAGCAACCGCGTCAGCGCAGTGATCGCCACGTAGATCAGGAAACGCACCGGCATGTGGTTGGTCTTGAAGTAAATCCCGACCATCGCCCCCAGTTCCAGGTAGATGAACAGCAGCAAGATGTCATCGATCTTGATGTGCCCTGCTTCGATCATCCCCAGAAATTCCATCACCGCTGCCCACGCGGTGACGGCACCGATGGCGAACAGCGCCAGGTAGTGGAAGGTCTCGACGAACAGGTTGCCCAGAGACTCGGCCAGTTGATGCACGTTCTGCCGCAGGTTCTCGGCCCAGTTGATTTTCACGATGATTCTTCCTTAGCTCGGTTCGAGCGGATGATGCGGGTTTGACGTGACGGTTGTTCTGCATGCAGAAAAAAGGCCAGAGGCGCCTGCCACATGATGGCGAGGTGCTCTAAAACGCGCTCCGTGGCGTTTGGTCGCACCTGCACCTCACAAACCCTGATTTCGGTCTACATTAAAAAGCCACTACCCAAAGCGCAGGGATTCGCTTATCCTTTTCGCTGTATATAAATACAGTGGTCGAATAAGACAACTTAATGTGAAGGCATGTGAGGTGGTGAATGGCCGTCGAAGTGGTATACCGCAGCAGCCGAGATCTGGAGCGCTTGTTCATGGATAAAGCCGAAGCTGACCGTCATGACAAAATGCTCGAACTGGCCGAATTGCTGGCTGAAGTGTTGCAAAAAGCCGTTCCGTCCCTGACCGAGCAGCAAGTGGAAGAAGCCGGGATCTACATGGCGAAGAACCGCGATGTGTTCGCCAAGGCGTTCAAGAGCCAGCCGGACGCGTTGTCCGAATTGCTCAATGCGCCTGCTGAAGTCGTTGAAAAGGCCGCACCCGTTGAGGCCCCTGCACCTGCTGAAGTCGCTGAGCCGACCAAGCCAGCTAAAGCGCCCAAAGCTGCCAAGTAAGCAACGCCCGAATTGAATAGGCCCTGAGTCAAATGACTCAGGGCCTTTTTAATGCCTGCGAAAAACCTAAGCTTCGGGTTGCTCCAGCGCCTCGACCAGCGCCTTGAAGAAACGCGCCGCCTCGCCGCCCGTCACCACGCGATGATCGAAGGTCAGGGACAGCGGCAGGACCGGGTGCACCACCACCGCGCCATCGACCGCCACCGGTTCGTCGCGAATCGCGCCAGCGGCGAGGATTGCCACTTGCGGCGGCACCACCACCGGGTTGGCGTAGCGGCCGAACAAGGTGCCGAAATTCGACAACGTCAGGGTCGCCCCCATCATTTCCTTGGGCGGAATCGATCGCGCCTGCACGTCGGCCCTTAATCGCATGACGCCTTCCTTCAAATCAGCCGAAGTGCGGTGACCGACATCGCGCAGCACTGGCACGAACAGGCCGTCCGGGGTGTCCACGGCGATGCCCAGATCGAGCCGTTCATGTTGTTTGAGCGACAGGCTTTTGCCGTCGAAGGCGCTGTTGAGCACCGGCTCCACGGCGCACGCGGCCGCCATCGCTTTGGCGAGACGAATCAGCGGTTCGCGCGCCTGCCCCCAGCGATGCAGGTCGGCGTCACCGAAAATCGTCACTGGCACGACTTCGGCGTGGGACCGGGCCATGTTCAGCGCCATGCTGCGTCGCACACCGCGCAACCGTTCGCCGCCGAAGCGATCCAGTTCAGTTTGAGCCGCGTTTTCCACATCCGTGCGGGTGATCAGCCCCTCGTGACCGGAGCCCGTCACCCCGCTCAACTCCACGCCGAGTTGCCGGGCCAGTTGTCGTACGGCTGGCGTGGCACGAGTCGCCAGGTGCTCTCGGGTCGAGGGGGCAGCGCCGATGAAAAACGAGTCATCCTGACTGCTGCCGCCACCTTCGAGTCGCCCCACTACGGTGCCCGCATCGGCTTCGCCTTCGTAACCGAGCAAGGGTTCACCGACGTGAATAATGTCGCCCTCGCCGCCGTGGAGTTTCGCCACCACGCCGTCGTAGGGGGCGGGGATATCCACCAGCGCCTTGGCGGTTTCTACCGACACCAGCAGTTGATCGGCCTTGACGGTATCGCCGACCGCGACGTGCCAGCGGACGATTTCCGCCTCCTGCAAACCCTCGCCCAGATCCGGCAGTTTGAAATATTTCATCGCAGCCTCCTTGGGTTCAGGCGAAGTGCAGAACGTTGTCGCAGGCCTGAAGAATGTCCTCGACGTTGGGCATGTACAGCGACTCCAGTCGATACAGCGGCGGTGGAATGTCCGGCGCGGTAACCCGCTGGATCGGCGCCTGCAATTCCAGCAACACCCTCTCGTAGAGGCTCGCGGCGATTTCCGCACCGACGCCACAGGAGCGTGGCGCTTCATGAACGATCACGCAACGACCGGTCTTGCGCACCGAGGCTTCCATCGTGTCGAGGTCCAGCGGCTTGATACTCGCGACATCGATCACCTCCGCCGAGACGCCCCGCTCGGCCAATGCGGTGGCGGCTCGCATGGTTTCCATCACGCTGGCGCCCCAGCTGATCAGCGTGATATCGCTGCCTTCGCGCAGGGTGAAACAGCTGTCCAGCGGCAGGCGTTTACCGTCATCCAGCAAAGGTTGCGGGTTCATGCGATAGAGCCGGGTCGGCTCGAGAAACACTACCGGGTCCGGGTCATCGATGGCCGCCAACAACAAGCCATAGGCCCGGGCGGGCGATGACGGGATCACCACCCGCAGACCTGGAATGTGCGCGAACAATGCCTCAGTGCTTTCGCTGTGATGTTCCGGCGCGCGAATCCCTGCGCCCATCGGCGTGCGCATCACCATCGGGCATGTGATCCGCCCGCGCGTGCGATTACGCATGCGGCTGGCGTGGGACACCAGGTGTTCCATGGCCGCGTAGATGAAACCCATGAACTGGATTTCCACCACCGGTTTCAGGCCCTGAGCGGCCATGCCGACCACCAGTCCGCCGAGCATGGTTTCGGCCAGCGGCGAGTCAATCACTCGCTTGAAGCCGAAGCTGTCACGCAACCCTTGAGTCGCGCGAAACACGCCACCATTCACCCCGACGTCTTCACCGAGGACGATGACGTTCTCGTCTTCGCTCATTGCCCGATGCAGCGCGAGATTCACCGCGTCCAGCAACGTGACTTTGCCGTTACTCATGGCTCGAATCTCCCGCGCGGCGCGCCGCCCGTTCGAGCAACTCTTCACGCTGCCCGGCGAGGGACTCCGGCCATTGGGCGTAGACGTGATCCATGATCGATTCTGGCGCCTGAATACCCGCCGCTTCGAAGTTATCCACAGCACGCTGCACCAAGCCCTGGCATTCGCTGATCAGCGCCTGTTCGCGGCCTTCGTCCCACACGCCCTGGCCGACCATGAAACGTTGCAGGCGTTTGACCGGCTCTTCGAGCCAGGCCTGCTTGACCTCATCTGCCGGCCGATAGCGTGTGGCGTCGTCGGCCGTCGTGTGGTCGCCGAGGCGGTAGCTCAGGCATTCCAGCAACACCGGGCCTTTACCGTGACGCGCCCGTTCGAGGGCCACTTGTACTCGGTCGTAAACCGCGAGCATGTCATTGCCGTCGACCTGCTCACCGTGGAACCCGGCACCGATCGCTTTCTGCGCCAGCGTCGGGGCGCCGCACTGAATCCGTCGTGGCACCGAGATCGCCCATTGGTTGTTATTGACCACGAACACCACTGGCAACTGCCAGGCACCGGCGACGTTGAGGGCTTCGAGGAAATCGCCCTTGCTGGTGGCCCCGTCACCGCAGGTGGTGACGGCGACCCGATGCTCGCCGCGGATTTTGAACGCACTGGCAACGCCGCAGGCATGCAAGGCCTGGGTGGCAATCGGCACACAGATCGGAAAGTCCTGGGCCGCCGCCGGTTCGGCAAAGTCGCTGCCGCGCTCGTCGCCGCCCCAGTACAGGAGGATTTCCTCCATGCGCACCCCGCGCATCAACTGCACGGCGGTGTCACGGTAATACGGAATCAGCACGTCTTCGGCGTGCATCACGCTGCCGACCGCGACGCCAATGGCTTCCTGGCCCAACGTCGGCGCATAAGTGCCGATGCGCCCTGTGCGTTGCAGGGCGACGGCTTTCTGATCGAAAAGACGGGTCAGGACCATCTGCCGATAGAGGCGCGTCAACAGATTGAAATCGTCGGCCCAAGAGGGAAGTTCGCCGAGCAATTGACCTTCGGGGGATAAAAAACGGGTGTAAGGCAGCTCAACCTTGTGAGGCATCACAGGGGCTCCTGGCTCGCCGCGTCAGCGTGCGTCAGTCAAGCCTGACGCTTGTGGCGCCAGGCCTTGGGAGCAAGTCTGCCGGATAGGCCCTCACTCCTTCATCGGTTCAAGCTCATCGATACAGCACTTTCTCCGCCAATTCGTCAGCCACTCGGGCCGGCGAGCGTTTTTCCGCTTGGGCATGGGCGAAGACTTCGGTCAGCCGGGAGCTGATTTTCGACAGGTGTGCGGTGATGGTCGATAGCTCTTCGCCGCGGTGTTTGAGCGAAACGTAGATCAGCCCGCCTGAATTGATCACGTAATCCGGCGCATACAGAATGCCCCGCCGTTCCAGTTGATCAGCGACTTCCAGATGGGTCAGTTGGTTGTTCGCCGAACCGGCCACCGCCGCGCAGCGCAATTGCGTCACGCTGTGGCTGTTGAGCACGCCACCGAGGCCGCAGGGCGCGAGAATGTCGCAAGGGGTGCTGAGCAGCGCGTCGTTGGCGATCGGGTGAGCGCCGAGTTGCTCCATGGCCAATTGCACTTTGCCGTGATCGATGTCGCTGACCAGCAGTTCGGCACCGGCAGCGTGCAGCTGTTCGGCGAGGGCATAGCCAACGTTGCCGAGCCCTTGAATCGCCACTCGCAGGCCTTCGAGGTTATCGCTGCCCAGTCGGGCCATGGCGGTGGCACGAATGCCGGTGAACACGCCCATCGCCGCGTGCGGTGCAGGGTCGCCCGCGGCGGTGGTGCTGGTGACGTGCTGGGTCTGTTGGGCGATGCAATCCATGTCCGCCACCGAGGTGCCACTGTCGATGGCGGTGATGTAGCGGCCGTCGAGCTGATTGATGCAACGCCCGAACGCTTCGAACAGCGCGGCGCGGTTTTCCACATGGACCGGGCGAACAATCACCGCCACGCCGCCGCCCTGAGCCAGGCCGGCCAGCGCCGCCTTGTAACTCATGCCTTGGGCAAGGCGCACCGCATCCTCGACAGCGGACTCGTCGCTCGGATAGGCAAGGTAACGACACCCGCCCAGGGCAGGCCCCAGACGGCTGTTATGAATGGCAATGACCGCCTTCAACCCGGTGACCGAGTCGACGCTCAGATGCAGGGATTCAAGGCGAGTGCTTTGCATGAGAGCGAACATCGTAGGGCTCCCGAATCACTTCTTGTAGTCGCCAGTATAGGCTTGCGCCCGAAAATTGCAGAAGCGCACCGGAATAAGCGACGTCGCCATGCAGACTTTCGGACATAACCTGCAACCGCCTATGTCCGGCACTGGACGAATGGCGGAGACGGGGCTAAAACGAGGCATGACCCGGAGATTTTGATGACCCCCCGCCAACGTTTTTTCGACTGTCTGCAACGTTCACCGCCCGCGCTGTTCGAGGCGGCGCTGTGGATTGCCGCCGAGCACGGCAGTGAGGTAAATCCCGAAGCGGTGCTGAACGATTTCAAGGACCTGCAACAACGGGTCAGTTCTGGCTTGCCGATGTTGCCGGTCAGCGAGTTGGCCCAACCGTTGTTACGGCGTATGAATGACCTGGGATTCGCTCAGGACGACTCCTCGCCATTGCGTCCGCAAGTCGCGCTGGTCAATAAAGTGCTGGAACGCAGGCGTGGGCAGCCACTGAGTCTGGGATTGATTGCACTGGAACTGGCCAAAGGTCTGGAAATTCCCATGGTTGGCGTCAACTTCCCCGGGCATTTCCTGCTGCGGGTACCGGGCGCCGATCACCTGCTCGACCCATGCGGCGGGCGTCGTTTGTACCCCAACGACTGTCGGGAATTGCTGCAACGCCAGTACGGCCCAAACCTGAAGCTTGGCGCCGAGCATTTGCTCACCGCCGAGCCTGTGCAAATGCTGCAGCGGTTGTCGCGCAACCTGCGTCAGTTACACCTTTCCAACGATGACTACATCGGCGCCCTGATCGACGCCGAACGTGTGCTGGAACTGGGCAACGCCAGCGCCTCCGACTACCTGGCCCGGGCCAGCCTCTATCAACGACTGGATTGCCCGAACGCCGAGCGCTTCGACCTGGAGCATGCCCTGCTGCTCAGTGACGACCCGATCCAGCGGATTCGCCTGACTGAACGGCTGGGGCATTTGCCGCCCAACTCAGTGGTTCACTGATCTCATGTGGGAGCGGGCTTGCTCGCGAAGAAGGCACCGCGGTATTTCTGACGCACCGCGTTATCGTTCTTCGCGAGCAAGCCCGCTCCCACATTAGGTCTATGTGAAGCCATTAAGGAGTATCGGGCTGGTTCGCCGGATGGGCCAGGAAGAAGGCTGGATGTGTCGCCGCCAATGCCGCCACTCGACGAATTCGCGGGTAGGCTTCCAGAGAAATATTGAAGCGCTCGGCTGCATACAACTGCGGGATCAAATAGACGTCCGCCAGCCCCGGTTGATCGCCAAAGCAGTAACCGGTGTCACCGATCAACTGCTCCACCGTCGCCAACCCTTGGCTGATCCAGTGCCCGATCCACTCCACCACTTGCGGTTCATCGTGCCCCAACTGCCGCAGCTTGTTGAGCACGCTGACGTTGTGCAGCGGATGCACGTCGCAACCAATCACCGCCGCCACACCACGCTCATGGGCGCGAGCGGTGAGGTCCTTGGAGAGCAGCGGCACCTGTGGATAACGTTCCTCCAGGTATTCGATGATCGCCGGCGACTGGATCAACAGCTCACCTTCGTCAGTGCGCAAGGCCGGCACTCGGCCTTGCGGATTAATGCTCAGATACGGCGGCTGTCGATGTTCACCACCTGGCGGTGCGATCAGATTGATCGGCAGCGCCTGGTAATCCAGTCCCTTGAGCGCCAACGCAATGCGCACCCGATAGGACGATGTCGAACGGTAGTAGGTATAGAGTTCCATGACCCGATCCTCTTAGCGCGCCGGCAGCACTTTGCCGCGGCATTCGCCGAAACCGATGGAGACAAAACCCTCGCGGTTGCAACGGGCACGCAGGATGATTTCGTCGCCGTCCTCAAGGAATTTACGCACCTCGCCGGACGCGAGTTCGATCGGCTTTTTACCGCCCTCGGTGATTTCCAGCAGGCTGCCGAACTGACCGTTCTCAGGCCCCGACAACGTGCCCGAACCGAACAGGTCGCCGGCCTGCAACTGGCAGCCGTTGACGCTGTGGTGCGCGACCATTTGCGCCACGGTCCAGTACATGTGTTTGGTATTGCTCAGGGTCAGGCGATGGGCCGGCAGGTTTTGCTCGCGCAGGCCTTCGGTGAGCAGCAGCACTTCCAGTTCGATGTCGAAACCGCCAGCGGCTTGATCGCGCTTGTCGAACAGGTACGGTAGCGGTTGCGGATCACCTTCCGGACGCGCCGGCTGGGCTTTACGGAACGGCTCCAGCGCCTCGGCAGTCACCACCCACGGCGAGATGCTGGTGATGAAACTCTTCGACAGGAACGGCCCCAGCGGCTGGTATTCCCAAGCCTGAATGTCGCGCGCCGACCAGTCATTGAGCAGGCAGAAACCGGCGATGTGATCGGCAGCGTCACCGATGGCGATCGAGTCGCCCATCTCGTTGCCCTGACCGATCCAGATGCCCAGCTCCAGTTCGTAATCCAGACGTGCACATGGACCAAACGTCGGTTCGGTCTGACCGGCCGGCAGGGTCTGGCCTTTCGGACGGCGAACGTCGGTGCCCGACGGGCGAATGGTCGAGGCGCGGCCGTGATAACCGATCGGCACGTACTTGTAGTTCGGCAGCAACGGGTTGTCCGGACGGAACAGTTTGCCGACGTTCTGCGCGTGCTCGATGCCTACGTAGAAGTCGGTGTAGTCGTTGATTTTCGCTGGCAGGTGCATCTCGCAATTCGCCGCCAGTGGCAGCAGTTTTGCGCCTTGGGCTTCGATCTTGCCGTGCAGCGTGCTGCCTTCTTTGAACAGTTCCAGCAGGCGTTCGCGCAGGGCAACGCGAGCGCCACGCCCCAGTTCGAAGAACGCGTTCAGCTGACCGCCACGGGTGGCTTCGACTGCAGTTTTTGCAACGCCATCGAACAGCCCGGCGTCCAGTGCAGCTTCCAGATCAAAGATATGTTCGCCAATGGCCACGCCACTGCGCGGTGCCGAACCCTTCACGCTGAACACGCCCAGCGGCAGGTTTTGCAATGGGAAATCAGCATGGCCGTTGGCGGAGGCAACCCAGCTACGAGTGATGGAAGTCTGAGTCATGGGTTATCTCCGGGTCGGGTCGAAAGTGGCGGGCAGCGTCGCCCAGCAAGCGTCGTAATTGTTTTGCAGTTGCGGGCAATCCAGGGCGAATCGACTCGGGCGCAGCACCTGGCTGGTCTCGAACATGAAGGCCATGGTGTTGTCGATTTTCGCTGGCGCAAGTTCGGTGTTGATCGCCTTGGTGCAGGTTTCGCCATCCGGGCCGTGGGCGCTCATGCAACTGTGCAAGGACGCGCCGCCGGGCACGAAGCCTTCGGCCTTGGCGTCGTATTCGCCCTTGATCAGGCCCATGAATTCGTTCATCAGGTTGCGGTGGAACCACGGTGGCCGGAAGGTTTTCTCGGCGACCATCCAGCGTGGCGGGAAGATCACGAAGTCCAGATTGGCCAGACCATGGACGCTGGTCGGCGACGTCAGGACGGTAAAAATCGACGGATCCGGGTGATCGAAACTGACCGTGCCGATGGTGTTGAAGCGGCGCAGGTCATATTTGTACGGCACGTTATTGCCGTGCCAGGCGACCACGTTCAGCGGCGAATGATCGAGCTCGCAGCCCCACAACTGGCCGAGAAATTTCTGCACCAGGGTGGTCGGTTGTTTGAGGTTTTCGTAATGCGCAACCGGGGTCAGGAAGTCCCGCGCGTTGGCCAGGCCGTTGCTTCCGATCGGCCCCAGATCCGGCAGACGCAGCGGCGCGCCGTGGTTTTCGGCGATGTAGCCGCGAGCTTGCGGGTCGAGCAGTTCGACGCGGAATTTCAGACCGCGTGGCAGCACGGCGATTTCCAGTGGCTCCAGTTCCAGCACGCCCAATTCGGTCGCAATGCGCAGGCGTCCCAGTTCAGGCACCAGCAGCAGTTCGCCGTCAGCGTTGAAAAAAACGCGCTCCATGGAGCGGTTGGCGCGGTAGCTGTAGATACTGATCCCGGCCGGTTTTTCCGCGCCCGAGTTGGCGGCCATGCTCACCAGCCCGTCGATAAAATCGGTTGGCTCGGCCGGGATGTCCAGCGGATTCCAGCGCAGGCGATTGGGGGTTACTTCACCCAATGGGCCGCCGGCCAGTTGCCGATCCAGTTTGATGAACGCTGGGTGATTGGCCGACGGCTGAATGCGGTACATCCAGGTGCGCCGCGCTTCACTGCGAGCCATGGTGAACGCCGTGCCTGAGAACAGTTCGGTGTAGAGACCGTAAGGGGCTTTTTGCGGGGAATTCTGGCCGACGGGCAGTGCGCCGGGCAACGCTTCGGTGCTGAATTCGTTGCCGAAGCCGGACTGATAAGCCAGCGCTGGCGCCGTTGAATCGAGGTTCATGGAGCCTCCTGAACAGGGAGTAGGCAATGGCCTGTCGCTCCGTTGAAGAGGTCTCGGCACGCCCGGGTTATTTTTATCGTAATTCGATTACGCTTAACGTAATTTGATTGGTATTGACCGTCAAGCTATAAAGACGCCCATTCGTCCCGGGATCAGACCGCCTCCATGGAAACGCCGCGCAGCAACGATAAACAGAAAGTCCGCTCGGCCGAGGTCGGCACCGACATCCTCAAGGCCTTGGCCGAGTTGTCGCCATCGACTTCACTGTCGCGCCTGGCCGAACACGTACAGATGCCGGCGAGCAAGGTTCACCGCTATCTACAGGCGCTGATCGCCAGCGGTTTTGCTGAACAGAATGCTGCCACCAACCATTACGGTCTGGGCCGCGAAGCCTTGCGCGTCGGACTCGCCGCACTCAACAGTATGGACGTGCTGAAAGTCGGCGCCCTGCCCTTGGCCGAGTTGCGTGACGATCTGAATGAAACCTGCTTTATAGCGGTGTGGGGCAATCAGGGGGCGACGGTGGTGCACATCGAACCGGCGGTGCGCGCGGTGACGGTGGTCACGCAGTTGGGTTCGGTGTTGCCGTTGCTCAGTTCTTCAACAGGGCTGGTGTTCGGCGCCTATCTGCCGAAGCGTGAAACCGTCGATTTGCGCGAGCAGGAACTGCAAAGCAGCGCTTCACAAGCGCTGGCGGACGATCAGGCCTATAAGGCGTTGTGCGAACAGATCCGCGAACGCGGTCTGCATCATGTGCATGGTTTGCTGATGCCGGGGGTCGATGCGTTGTCGGCGCCGGTGTTCAATGCTGTCGGGCATGTTGCGGCGGTGATGACCATTGTCGGCCCGGCGTCATTGTTTCACGCCGACGAAAACGGCCCGGCGGCGCAGCGGTTGTTGGCTGCGACGCGGGCCGTTAGTTGGCGGATGGGGTATGAGCCCGAGTAACGGCTGCCCCCCCTAAATCAGCCTATGATTCGGGTTTCACTGTCCGAGATCAAGTACGTGGACGTCATCGCGGTGACATAGTCGACGCCCACCTGAACACCGGTCGCGGTCGACACGATGTCCGAGATACCCGTGATCCGCGACAACAGGCCCACCGCCGAAGTCGACGTGCCGGCCCCCGCGACGATGCCCACATACAAGAGGATGGCGCTTCTCCAGGCCGAGGTGAGATGGGCTTTGCCGGCATCTTCATCGCCCTGGCTGTAAGCAATCACACCTTGAACGATCGAACGCGTGATACGCAGGACGCTGGCCACCAGAGCAACTGGAGGGACAAACAGCGAGATGACATCCACCACCAGCTCTGCACCGACCATCACATTACGCCAGAAGATTTCCCCATGCGTGCTCGTCTGATAGTCGACGTCGTAGATAAGCCGCGACACCATACTGTCGTATTCGAACTTGAAGTGGGTCACAGCGTAACTGTCTTGCAACCTTGGCGTCGGCAAGGCAAATGGAGCGTCGCGGCAGTTGTCGACATAACGTTTCACCACGCCTCTGCTTTCCAACCTGACAAGTCCGACAACATGGTTGCCCAGTACGCCCCCCTTAAAGCCCTGAGTCAACGACTCAATGGGACGAAATGCCAGGCCATCCGGTGCTTTCGGAATGTAGATCAGGTATTCCCACTTGCCAGCCACGTTGCGCCCGAACGTATAGGCACCCTCCAACCGTCGCCCCTCGAGCGCCAGCGTATAAACGCCTTCGCCTGGCGCGCCGCCCGTCAGGAACGGCACCAGATTATGGGGACGATCATGATCCAGCCCCTCGATCAGCCCCTTGAGCCAATTGAAGTGTTCACCGGAAAGAGCGCCCTGCATTTTTTGCGTCAATGCCGCCCTGAGCATTTCGTTCTGCACGGTTTTGCAGTAAAGCTTCGCCTTGAGATCGTAAGAAGGTGTTGTCAGGAAATCCTGCCGCAGATATTGCTCATATTTCTCGCCCGGCAATAAATTGATCAGCGCAGTGACAGCGGCTGTATCCAAGCGCCCCAGCGGCGAGTTGTTCAGGGAGCGGAACG
Organism: Pseudomonas sp. GL-B-26; assembly: GCF_019947405.1. NCBI lineage: Bacteria > Pseudomonadati > Pseudomonadota > Gammaproteobacteria > Pseudomonadales > Pseudomonadaceae > Pseudomonas > Pseudomonas sp. GL-B-26. The sequence goes on from NZ_JAGYGJ010000003.1 coordinate 112,098, forward strand.
ACACAAATTTATCAGTACTCCAGATCTGCCACTGAATGAACACCTCGGTGAGTGTCATCCTGTCGTGTCCACGCAACTCGACGTGCACCTGATCCGGGTCGATTTCCGGATGCGGGCCGGATCGCCGCAGATAATCGTTCAACGCCTTCATGACCAGTTTTCGTGAGAAGACGCCAAACGTTTCGATAGGTATAGATACTTGGTGGATGGCTTTGAAATCCGTGTTTAACCTGGTGAAAAACTCGCGATCTTGCGCAGCGGCCTTTCTGTACCAGCCGGGTGTGACCACCTGTTCTTCAGCAATTTCCCAGTCGATGAGTTTATGGATGGCGCCCATGAACGGCCCGCCTTCCAACCCGCTCGCCCATTGCACCAGAACAATGCCGTCCCACCACTGCCGTTCGAACACCGGCGCCGGCAGGACAAAGGAGAGATGGTACTCCACAAACTTCGCACGATCGCTGTTGAAAGTCTGCCCGATCAGGAAGTCACGATCACGCTGCTCGAAACCCCATTTGATAAACTGTCGCTTCAACGCCGTCAGATCGGGAAACTCATACCATTGCTGCCCCGTCGGTGCACCGGGAGCGTAGAGTACATGCATCGAATGATCAGGCATTGCACCTCTGGCACGGTAAACGATCATGTCTTTGAACGGTCGGTAGTAGCTGCGAAAAGCAACGCCGCATGCCTCCATTCCCGGATCGCCAAACAGATAACGCTGCGAGATGTCCTGTGCTTTCGGGCTGATATGATTTTGAAGTAACGCTGCGAAGTTACTGAGCGCCGTTTGCTGCCCCAATACTTCCTGCATGGCTTCTCTAACTTGCGGATCGTTGAGGCGTTGATTTCGTTCATTGGCGTATTTCAAACGAAGATCAAATTGCCGGATGGCGTATTCGATATTGGAAACTGACAGTCGTGGATTGTTGTGGAAGGCTTCGAACTGAATCGAGTATTTCCCTGCCGCATCATGCACACCGTACATGAACAGTTGCGTCAGGGTTTTACGCTGGACATGCTCGATGTTCCTTGAGCCCATACGCACCCAGTGTTTCACGACCACCCAAACAGTATCGGGATCAACGCGATTGGCATCGCCCTGGGAGATATGTTCTCCGACGACACCCCGCACATACTCCTGAAATGAGGAGAGCCCCCCCATCGCCTCATGCAATGCCACCTGGCTTTTGAGCAACGCCTGTTCCAGAGAGGCAAATACTTCCTGATTGGTTGTGGAAGTGTCCTTCAGCCATTGCGGCCGGGCGTTTTTTGAAATCAATACGAGCAGGTTGGCAGTTCGGCCCTTGGCATCGTCGATCACTTCATTCAGGCCATGAGCCGACTCAATTGAACGTACAACGCTCTGCAGGTCCGCGCCCGGCGCCAGTAATCGACGAAGACTGAAAGCAACGTCACGCCGTTGTTTATCCAGCAAATTGTCGATGACGTTCTGGAAAATTTCGCCATGGGTTTTCAAATACCGGATATCAGGCGCACTTCTGACGTGTTCGGCGTCCTCCAGTGAAACACCTTTGAGTAACTGCGCCCGGCTGTTCGCGTCGCTCAGGCGCTGCTCCAGCGAGCGGTGCATCAATGCCGACGTCCGGTACGTTTCCAGCCCTTTTGCGGGGGTGTAAAGGATGACCCAATCATCGCTGGCAGGTACAAGTTCGTCGCTGATCTGACCACTCAGATGCATGGCAAAACAACAGGCCAACGTTGCGAATCGTCCACTTTCGAGTTGCAATGAAAGACTGTAAGCCGGGGTCTGGGGGATGCCCCAAAGTAAAGTTTCAAAACTGAGATCTGCCTCCGGCATCACCCCTTGCACTTGTATCACTGCTTTCAACTCTTGCCAGAAAAGCGCCGCATACAAGTTGCGCAGGTCACTGCTGCGAGAGCCCAGTTCACGACCCTTGGCATCCTTACCCACAGACGTTGCCCAGCGTCGATCCAGTTCTTGCGTGTATTTTTGCGCCAGCGTACCCAGCACATCGCCAATCAGCGCCCCCAGAGCAATCACGTCCAGACCGTCGACCCGGTCCAACTCATCCATGGAGCCGGGCCAGTCATAGACGCCGTACTGACTCGCATCATAAACAGGGGCACGCCCACGACTCAGACACTCCATGAATACGTCCATGAACAGACCGGTCGGCTCCTGATTCGCAATGCCTGAACGTCGGGCATTGATGTAAGTCCTGCTGATGTAGACCTCCGGCAACAGCTGTTGAAGTTCCTTTAACAAAACGTCTTGCAGGATTGCTTTAAACGACGCGGTTTTCTTCAGCGCTTCTTCCAGCGCGGTAAAACATTCAACCACCTCTCCTAGATTTTTCTGTACCAACTCTGTTTCCTGGACACTCATATAAACATTCCATTAATGCACTTTAAAAAACCAGGCAACGAAATGCTGCCTGAATCAGTGCAATTAACTTAACGCAAGCAAAACCAATAAAAACACCCACCACCCATTGCAAAACATTAAAAACCCAGCACAACAAAACAAATTCACAACATCATTAAAAAACAATTAACCACATAAACCCAGCATTCTCGCCCGCGCTACTGCATGAGTCCTGCGCTCAACCCCTAATTTCCCATGAATTCGCCGGACATGTGTTTTAACTGTATGTAATGAGATGAACAATTTATCGGCTATTTGCCGGTTCGAATTTCCTGACGCAATCAACTCGAGCACTTCCATCTCCCTCAGGCTCAGTGGACTCTCATTAATACCTTTATCAGAAAGTGGCTCGTTATTAACTATGTGCAGTTCCGAGAAGAGACCGGGACAACGCCGATTCAACTGCACCAACAACTGCTGCAAGTTACAACGGCTCGCCTTCTCTTCGCCCTTGTCGAAAAACTGCCGGGCACTCTCCTGTTCGCCCATCATGAAGGCCGCCTCGGCCATCGCCAGCAGAAGCTCGGCTTCCAGGCTGACCATCCCGTTCGCTTGCGTGTGTTCAAACAGGATTGCGAGCCGAGCCAAGGGATCCTCCACCCGTTGCAGTTTGACCTCAGCCAGAATCAACAAATACTCAATCCGCGGAATCAATTCCAGTGTCGCCGGGGGGGCCTGCCGGGCCTGTGGCCCCCGATAATGTTTGAGCACCCGGCTCAACGCCTCACGGGCCAGTTCGGGACGGCCTTGTTGCAACCAGAGCTGGCTGCTGACTTGCAGCAGAACGCCGCGGTAGACCGTGTCTGGAATGTGCCGTTGTTGCATCAGCCGCTCGGCATCGCGCAACCGGACGAACGCCTGGGCGTAATCGCCCTTGTTCGCAGCCAATTGGGCCTGACCGAGAAAGCCATACAGCACGCGCTTGTCGTGGTTGCGCAAGCAATCGTCCAGGCCCGCATGAAAGAACTCGGCAGCTCGCTCGTCTGCGCCCAGGCACAGGGCCAACCGCCCGCGACGCAATGCAATTCGTCCGAGCAAGGGTGCCGGTCGGTCCGAACGCTGACGGAGCAATTTATCGATGTCGCAAAGTAGACTTTCGGCACGAGCCGGGGCACCCCGCTGCTCCAGCCATTGCGCATGATCGAGCTCCATCAGGCCCTCGAACACCAGCGAACCTTGCGCCCGCGCCAGGCACAGCGCCTCACGGTTGTGGGCTTGCGCCACGTCGAGTTCGCCCCTTAGCAATGCCTGTTGCGTCAAACCGGACAAACACATCAGGCGCGCCGTCCAACAGTCGGGATCGAGCGCGCTCAACGCGTCAAGAAAGTGCGCGTGCGAGGCCTCCATTCGTCCCTGTAAATGCAGCAACCAACCCTGCAGGGCCTGCCAACGTGCAATCAGTTGACGCTGAAGCACCGCCGAGGGTTGAGGCATGAAATGCGCCAGATGAGCGATACAGGCAGTCGCCTGTTCGAAACGTCCGGCGAACAACAGCGCAGCTGTAATCAATCCGACCAATTGCGGGCTGCCCAGCGTCAGTTCCTCGCCTTGCTGCTCATGCAAACGCAACAACAGCACCACCGTTTGCTCCTCGAACAAATGCTCGAAACTGAAGTGCTGCAACAGGCTGACCGCCACTTCGTATTCCTCGGCGAGCAATGCCTGTTCGAAGGCCGATTTCCAGTCCTGTTCGGTACAGAACCATTGGCAGGCACGACGATGCCAGGAACGTCCCGCCGGCCATTGTTCATCGCGCAACAACTGCGTGAACGGGGTGAATATCTGCAGCCAATCGGTGGAATCCCCCCAAGGTTCGATAAAACAGCCCAGCGCTTGCAAGGTCCGCAAATACTGAGCCCCCTCTCCGGCCCCGAACAAGTGATCGCACAGCCGGGCATTGAAGCGGGGCAAGTGGGCCAGCACGCGCCAGGCCTCGCTCAACTCAGGCGTCAGCGAGCTGAACAACTCATGCTCCAGGTAATCGAGCAAGGTGTCCGCCCGTCCCAGGGGTTTGTCCTGACGCGACCAGTCGCACTTGTGCAGCATTGCAATCCGCACACCGGCACACCAGCCGCCGGTGCGCTGGATGATCCGACTGGCCACCTTGCTGGCCTGCTCCGGTACCCAGGGCTGCAATATCTGCTCGACTTCACCGGGCGTGAAAGCCAGCGAAGTGCTTTCGCACTCGTACAACTCATCGTCGAGCAGCAACCTTGGCCAGTTGCAGGGCGGCCGACGGCGGGCACCCAGCCACCAGGTCAACATCGGGCTGCTGACCGCCAGCATGCGATCCAGCAGCAGGTCCAACTCGGGGTTCGGGACGCGGCAAAAGTCATCGAGAAACAGCCAGGTCGGCGTCTGCAATCGCGCCAGATAGCCCAGCAACTCTGTTTCACTCGACGAGGCCTGCCCCAGCGTCTCTGCCAGACGATGACGAAACTCCGCCGCACTCGACGCCACGCCAGATAATGGCAACCAATGCACCCGGCACTGGGTTGGCGCCTGCAACAGGCATTCGGCGAGCAGCGCTGTCTTGCCACTACCGGCCGGTGCGCAAAGTAATTTCACCCGGGCCGTGGAGGCCAGTAACGGCTCGGTCAAGCGAGCCCGCGACTGGTGATGAGTGGACAGTCGGGGCAGGAATCCAGAACGGTCCAGACACGGGATCATGGCGGTCATTGCGGCGTGCCTTTTTATAATTGTCCGGCAACCCTAGCCCTCTCTAACCCGCTTGTTGAGAAGTATTCAGCACGCTGATTGGCAGCCATAAAAAAGGCGACCACCCGGTCGCCTTTTGTACTGTCAATGTATCAAAACCCTTACCGAACGCCCTCGGCGCGCAGGGCCGATGGGGTGTAGTCGGCGGCCTTGGCTTCGAAGCCAAATTCGAAACTGTGCTTCTCTTCGTTCTTCATTCCCAGGGCAATGTATCGGCCGGCAATGATGTCGTAGAGCGCTTCGAGGGTGTAGGCCGGAGTCTGGTGATCGTAGTAGTACTGAGCGTGCCCCTCGGCCACTCGCCACAGCTGACCGCGACCGTCGTAGTGGTCCGCCAGCGCTACTTGCCAGCTGTCTTCGTCGAGGTACATGTGGCGTTTGGCGTAGATGTGCCGTTCGCTCGGCTTGACCGTACCGATCACTTCCCAGACCCGGTGCAACTCATAACGGGTCAGGTCCTGATTGATGTGCCCGGCCTTAACGATGTCATCGTACTTGAGGCTCGGCGAGTCGAGTTTGTAGCTGTTGTAAGGGATGTACATTTCCTTCTTGCCGACCAGTTTCCAGTCGTAGCGATCCGGTGCGCCGGAGAACATGTCGAAGTTGTCGGACGTGCGCAGGCCGTCAGCGGCAGTACCCGGACCGTCATAAGCCACTTGCGGTGCGCGACGCACACGACGCTGGCCGGCGTTGTAGATCCACGCCAGACGCGGCTCTTTCACCTGATCGAGGGTTTCGTGAACCAGCAGCACGTTACCCGCCAGACGCGCAGGTGCCGTCACCGATTGCTTGAAGAAGGTCAGCACGTTGGCGGCTTTTTCCGGGTCCAGTTCCTTCATCAATTGCGGTACGGCGATCTCTTCCTCGAAGCGGATCGGTGTGTAGCTGCCGTTCGTTTGCGGGGTCACCTGAGTGATGATGCGTCGCAGGTTGCCGCCGTGATAGCGGGTGATGTGGTTCCACAGCACCTCGACGCCGGCCTTCGGAATCGGGAAGGCGTAGTAGCGGTTGCCGGTGAAGTTGGCCAGGCCGTTACCGTCGTTGATGCTGTTCACGTTCAGCGCGCTGCGTTTGGCCGACTCGTAAATCTCCGGGGGTACGGCCACGGTGCGGTGGGTCGGGTAGACCGGGATCTTGTAGGTTTCCGGGTAGCGCTTGAACATCGCCACCTGACCTTCCGACAACTTGTCTTTGTACTTGTCGACCGTCGCGGCGGTGATGGTGAACAACGGCTTTTCGCTGGCGAACGGGTCAGCCAGGAAACCTTTACTGTCCACTGCGCCAGCGTTTTTCGGGATACCGCCAGTCCAGGCCGGGATCGAGCCATCGGCGTTGCCGGCCTTCTCGGCACCCAGCGGCGTGAGGCTGGTGCCAAGCTTGTTGGCTTCTTCAGGCGAGACCGCCGCCATCACGTTGGCAGCCAGCAGACTCAAGGCCAGGGCGCCGCATTGCAGAATCATCTTGTGCATCAAATTCATCCTTCTCAGCCAGATCAGAAGTTCACGCCGAAGCTCAGTGCCAGGAAGTCGCGGTCTTCCAGGGTGTTGTAGTCACCGCCGAAGAAATCGGTGTAACTGAGGCTCGCGGTATAGGTGTTGCGGTAGTCGGCATCGACGCCGACGCTGACCGCTTTGGCGCCTTCGTTGAACAACCCGTTGGGGCCATAGCCGGCGACATCGTGGGACCAGGACAGGTTGGGTTTGAGGTTGATCCCGCCGATCACGTTGGCGTAATCGAGGATCGCCCGGGCGCGGTAGCCCCAGGAGGTCGAGGTGACGAAGCCGTCGGTATCGCCGCCAAAACCGTACTGGCCATAGACCGGGTCACGGCCGTAACGCAGTTTGGTTCGCGGCTCCAGGCCACCGACATGCACCACCGCAGCCTCGCCGACCAGGGTCAGCCGTTGGGCGCCCAGCACTTGGTCGAAGAAGTGGGTCAGGGTGCTCTGGACCTGCGTCACTTCCTTGCGGCGGTAGCCTTTGTTGTCGGCACCTGGCGTGGTCGCGATAGACGATGCCGCGCCACCGGCGATCGGGTTGAGCAAGGCCAGGGTCAGGTCGTTGGTGTTGACTTGCACCGGAGCGTTGGGGCGATAGCTGATCTCACCGGTCCACGCCGTGCCGGTAGGCAAGGTGGTGGAAAAGCTCGCGCCGTAGAGACGGATGTCTTCCGGGTATTCAAGGTAGTACTGACCTCGTCCGAGCATCACACTCTGAGCCAGTGCCGAGCCAGTGCCGGGCGCGATTCTGTTGGCGGCACCGACGATGGCCGGGATCCGTGCCAGCGTTGTCAGGCCGGCAGTGGTGGTGCCGACCGTCGGGCTACGGCTGTGATAGTTCATGAAGTACAGACCGTACTCGGTGTCGTCGCCGAGCCAGCGCAGCGCCGTCCCCCACTGCCCGGAGTCGCGGGCATCGCGGTCACCACTGCGCTGGACGATTACACCTTCCTTACTGACTTCGAAGCCTTGGCCAAACGCTGCAGCGATCGGTTGCAACGGTGCAATCGCCGGGCTGGCAACCGTGTAATTCTTGTTGCAGCCATCAGCCACCACGTCGTTGCCGAAGAAGGTGCCGCAGTTGTCGACGACGGTCTGGTCCCACTCCAGTTGATAGAAACCTTCCACCGAGAGTTGGTCGGTCAGGCTTTGGGAGGCGAACAGCATGTTCACCGGTATCAGGCCTTCCTTGATTTCGGCGCCAGGACGGCGGAACGCTGAAACGTCGATCGGGTTGATGCTGTTGATCGAGTTGCCGATGAAGGTACTTTCACCCCAACTCACCACCTGCTTGCCGGCGCGCACAGTGCCCGGCAGCTCGGCGATGGAATAGTTGTGATAGACGAAGGCGTCGAGCAGTTGCGCCCCGGAGGACTTGGCGCCTTCTTTACGACCGCTGTCACTGATCGGTTTGAACTCACGATCCTCGTCCTTGAGTTCGAAGTCATACCAGTACTTGCCACGCACGAACACCCCGGTGTCGCCGTACTTTAATTCAAGGTCATGAATACCCTTGAAGATCTTGGAGAAGGTTTCGCCCTTCTTGAAGTTCAGCCGCCCGTCATCCCCGGTCGAAGACTGGCCGGTCCCGCCATTGACGATGCCCACCAGAGATTTGTCGGCATCGCGCATGCCCCAGCTCGCGCCGACGGACAGCGAAGAATCAAAAGTCCCCTCGATTTCCCCGATGTTGAATGAAACAGCCTGCGCCTGGGCGCAGCAACCCAAGGCAACCGCAGCGGCGAGCGCTTGCGGCGTGAAGATGGCGCGCATTGTTGTTTTTGTCATGCGTCTTCCCCGGTGAGTGACAGAAGGCCCCACCCTACTGCCGCACGTTGGGAGCGATAAGCGCACCAAGGAGGTATTCGTGGTGTACCTCCAAAGGATGAATCCCCGCATGGGACGGCGTTTTGCGCGGGTTATGGATGGGCTGGATGGGGGGTTATCAACGCAGCGCATGGCATGTGGGCGGGGCTTGTGGCGACTGTTACTCATGCTGCAACAGTTCATGTCATGAATCGCTATTTTTCCTTTTGGCTCAAGGCCTTATTCTTTCCGGGCTTTCACGGCAAACGGCCGGAAAGCAGGAAGCAATGGCGGTGGCCAGTTCACGCCATTAGCGACAGATTTCAGATGAATTGAAGCTATTCGACTCATCGCCCTGTGTTCACTGACGTTGATTTATTGCTCCTTGATCAATCGTCTTACTTTGGCCGCTGCGTTTGCAGCGGCCTTTTTTATGGGCGGTGGTTTTGTGACGATGGCGAAGAGTTACATGAAGTAAAAGTGGTACTCAATTATTTCACCCAATCTAACTTTTTATTACCTACACACCTCTCGGAAAACGACTACATAGTTATGTAATCACGTGAAGCGCCCTCGCGATTAAGGTTAAAAACAGGTCAGCCATATTTTTTGCACGCTGACTCTAACCTAATTAATTGCGAGCAATATTTCCATGAAACCCATTGACTACAACAAGTACCGTACCACTAAAAGTTTGAACACCCGCGTACGCTTTCTGATTTTCCACTACACAGCCGGCAACTTCTCCAGTTCGGTCAACGCACTGACCGGCCCGAATGTCAGCGCCCACTATCTGGTTCCCGACATCACCGATCCGAGCTACTTGAAAGCAGGTTATACCCGGCAGGAAGTCTTCAACCTCGTCGACGAAACCAAGCGCGCATGGCATGCGGGCGTGAGTCATTGGGGCAATAGAAGCAATCTGAACGACACGTCTATCGGCGTTGAAATCGTCAACCTTGCAACGTTTAGCCAAGGGGTTTTCAACTTTCCGCCGTATCAGCCAGAACAAATTGCCGCCATTGAAGAGCTGGCGTTGAACATCCTTGAACGCTACCCGGATATCAGCCCGACCCTTGTTCTGGGGCACTCGGATATTGCTGTCGGCCGCAAGAGTGACCCAGGGCCGAAATTCCCCTGGCATGCCCTTTACTTGAAAGGCGTCGGTGCCTGGTTCGACGATGCCACCCGAGACACCTATCTGCAGCAATATTGCGAGACCGGCATTCCAGCCCGAAGCGAATTGCTCAAACTGTTCAAGACTTACGGGTACGACGTTTCCGGTGCGTCAACCGAACAAGGCTTCACACAACTGGTTCGGGCCTTTCAGCTGCACTTTCGCCCGGAAACGTACGACGGGATTATGGATGCGCAAACGGCCGCGAATCTGGCGGCATTGGTTCACAAGTATTTTCCTTGAAGACCGCTGCAAACCAGATGTCGGGGCCGACTATCAAGAACCAGCAAGGTCAAGAGCGGTGACCTTGCTGGTTTCCATTAAATCGAATACTTCTGCAAATTCGCCATCATTTCCTTCAGCGCTTCAAGGTTGTCCTGCGGATGCACCGCGCCTTCAAAATCGCAGATCTGCTGCCAATGCGCCGCCACATCTTCCGGCGAGAAACCAACCCGCGGATCAAACCCCGCGCCGAGGCTTCGTTCCCAGCGCACTTTGCCCATCCAGCCGCCACCGACTTCAAACAGCCCGGAGGTTTCCTGGCAGTTCTCACTGGCGAGGTACACCACCAGCGGGCTGACCAGTTCCGGTTTGAGTTGTTCGAAGACTTGCGGCGGGATCAGGCCTTCGGTCATGCGGGTGCCGCCGGTGGGGGCGATGGCGTTGACCAGGATATTGTTCTTGCGGCCTTCGATGGCCAGGGTGCGGGTCAGGCCGTAGAGGCCGAGTTTGGCCATGCCGTAGTTGGACTGACCGAAGTTGCCGTAAATGCCCGAGGTCGAAGCGGTGAAGATGACGCGGCCGTAGTTTTGCTCGCGCAGGTGCGGCCAGGCGGCGCGGGTGACTTTGTAGGCGCCTTCGACGTGGACGCGGTAAACCAGGTCCCAGTCGCCGTCTTCCATTTTGTGGAAGGTTTTGTCCCGCAGGATCCCGGCGTTGTTGACCACTACATCGACACGGCCGAAGGTGTCCAAGGCGTTCTGAACGATTTTGTCGCCGTCGGTGACGGAGTCATGGTTGGCCTCGGCGATGCCACCGGCCTCGCGGATTTCAGCCACTACCCGATCGGCTGCCGAAGCGTTTGCGCCTTCGCCCTGAGCCGAGCCGCCGAGATCGTTGACCAGCACTTTGGCGCCCTGCTTGGCGAACAGTAGCGCGTGGGCCCGGCCCAGGCCGCCGCCCGCACCCGTGATGATCACGACTTTATCTTCGAAGCGAACAGACTCATTCATTGCGGGGACTCCAGCAGGCCAGGGGACAATGAGTCCGAGTGTCAGGCACGGCGATGCGGGTCACAATGAACTGGGGTGAAGCTGAATGGTGCGCGATAAGGCAGAGGGATAATCAGGAGCAGGCGGCCTTGCGCGGCGGTGAAACCAGCAGATCGCGAAACTCCAGATAGTGCTTGAGCACCTGCCCCGGCGCCTCGGTCTGAGGGTAGTGGCCAATGCCTGGCAACAAGACCGTGTCCGGGTTCGGGATCAGTTCCCGATAACGCCGGACCATGTGCGCGCCGGAGACCGGATCGACCTCACCATCGATCACCCGCAACGGCACTTCACCACGCTGCATCGCGCTGACCCAACGCTCGCGCTGGGCACGCCGCTCAGGGATGTAGGCAATCAATTTGTGCATGATCCGTGGCCCTTGATTGCTCTCGATCAAGCTCCAGAAATCGTCCATCTCGCTCTCTGTGGGGCGGCTCTGGGGGCCGAAGATCTGCCGGAAACTCTTCACCAGACCGTCACGGGAAAAGGCTCGCCCGATCATCCAGCCCAAGGGGCTGAGCAGGAGTTTTTGCATCAGGATCGGGCGATGGGTTTCGGGAAAGAGGCCGCCGTTGAGGAACACACAGCTGGCGATATGGATGCGTGCTTCGTAATGCCGGGCCAACAGTTCCTGGGCCACGCTGTCGCCATAATCGTGGGCCAACAGGTGCACCGACTGCTCGACCTTCACGTGCGCCAGCAAAGCCTGTTGCAGATCGGCCTGCTCCAGCAGGCTGTATTCGTGGTCCACCGGTTTGGCTGAGTCGCCAAAGCCGAGCATGTCGCAGGCAATCACCCGATAGCGCTGGGTCAGCGGCTGCCAAAGGTAATGCCAATCCCAACTAGCGGTCGGGAAGCCATGAATGAGCAACAGTGGCTCACCCTGCCCCGCAGTCCAGTAACGGATGGTCTGGCCACGGAATACGAACGTCTGGCCGCGCTTGCGCCAGACACACAGGGGGATCTCGGCGAGTGCCATTAGAGTTTATAACCCGCGTCTTGTTTATCGAGTTTGCGCAGCAGCGCTGGCCAGGCCAGTGCGCCGCCCATCCCTTGAGCACTTTTGGTGACGCCGGCGATCATTGCCTTCGCGCCTGCCAGAATCTGCGGTTCGATGGCGATCAACTCGGCGCCACCGTTCTGCGCCAACACCTGGATATCGCAGGCGCGCTGGAAGGTAAACATCATCAGGAACGTGTCGGCGATGGTCGCGCCGCAGGTCAGCAGACCGTGGTTGTGCAGCATCAGGAAATTGTTTTCGCCGAGGTCGGCTTGCAGTCGCGCCTTCTCTTCATGGTTAAGCGCAACCCCTTCGTAGGCGTGATAAGCCAGGCTGGACAAGACAAACAATGATTGTTGGCTGATCGGCAAAATGCCTTGTTTCTGCGCCGACACCGCGACACCGGCAGCGGTGTGGGTGTGCAGCACGCAGACGACATCGTGACGAACCTCGTGCACCGCGCTGTGAATGGTGTAACCCGCCGGGTTGATCTCGTAAGGGCTGTCCATCAGTTTGTTGCCGGCCTGATCGACCTTGACCAGGCTCGACGCAGTAATCTCGTGGAACATCAGCCCGAACGGGTTGATCAGAAAGTCTTCGGTACCGGGGACCTTGGCCGAAATGTGGGTGAAAATCAGGTCATCCCAGCCATGCAGAGCGACCAGACGATAGCAGGCGGCAAGATCGACGCGGGTCTGCCACTCGGCGGCACTGACCTGGTCTTTGACACTGTGTGGCGATTGGACGGGGGTTACGCTCACGACAAGGAACTCCTGTTCTTATTATTTTGCTCACGAGATCCAGTCTAGTCACGCCCCGGGGATCGTGTAGTTGCATTGGCAGCCAGCTTGATGGCCTAACGAGTCAGTACGCCAACGAACCTGGATCCATGTCAAAGTACTGCCGCCAACAACGGTGCGGCGAACAGATTCAGCAGCCCCGTCAGAACCATGACCAACCCCGCCACCGAGCCCTCTTCACCCCCCACTTCATGTGCCCGACTGACCCCGGCACCGTGGGCACCGACACCAAACAAGGCCCCTCGAGCCAAGGCGCTGCGCAGGGGCAATCACTTGAGCAGAATGCCACTGAGCATCGCCCCGAACACCCCGGTGAACATCACAAACACCACGGTCAGTTCCGGTACGCCGCGCGTACTTGTCAAAAGCCGCGCAAGCTTGGCTCGCCTTGCTGCGCGAGTGGCCGGTCAGCCCCGCAGAGCGCTGACCAACTCCGCCAGCCAAGGCTCGGCATCGGTTTCCGGCGTCACGCTTTCGCTGGCGTCCAGGCGCAGCATGGGCAGGACTTCACGTATTCCCAGCTCGCCGAACAATTCGCGCATCAACTCGCCGCCGCCGCAAAACGTGTCGCCGTAACTCGCATCACCCAGGCCAATCACGGCACCCGGCAAGCCATGCCAGGCAGCCGGCAACTGGTCGCGAATGGCGAAATACAACGGTTGGAGATTGTCCGGCAGTTCGCCCATGCCGGTGGTCGAGGTCACCGCCAGGAAGGCTTCAGGAGCAAAGGCCTGAACATCGGCGAGGGTCGCACGCGGGTTGTGCCAGGTTTCGAAACCCGCTGCTTTTAGAATATTTGCGGCATGGCGGGCGACTTCTTCAGCCGTGCCGTACACCGAGCCGGAAAGGATGGCGACTTTCATCAATCTGATCCTGAAGCTGAGTAAAAAGACGGGGGATATTAACAGCCGTGGCAAAAAAGCTGCGATTGACTCTCAATTAACGCTGGTGGCCAGTAGAAAGTTCTCAGCGTTCTTTTAGAATGCATCCCACAATCAAATTGGAAAGGACTCTCCGATGATTAACGCCCAACTGCTGCAAATGGTGATCAACGCTTCCAACGACGGCATCGTGATTGCCGAAAAGGAAGGCGAGCAGGACAACATCCTGATTTACGTCAACCCGGCATTCGAACGCCTGACGGGTTACACCAGCGAAGAAGTCCTCTACCAGGATTGCCGTTTTCTTCAGTCCGGGGACCGCGACCAGGAAGCTCTTCCGTTGATTCGCGAGGCCTTGAGCAGTGGCGGTTCCTGCCGGGAAATCCTCAGGAATTATCGTAAGGACGGCACGCCGTTCTGGAACGAGCTGTCCCTTTCGACGGTGAAGAACCCGAATGACGGACAGACTTATTTCATTGGTGTGCAAAAAAACGTCACCGCTCAGGTCAAGGCGCAGCAGCGAGTCGCGCAGTTGGAGGCGCAATTGGCTGAGGTCCAGGCCGAGCTTGCCGCACTAAAAGCGACGAACGGCGAAAACAAAACGAAGAATTGATTGTCATTAACTACAATCACCAGTGACTTTGTAACTTTTTCTGTCGAGCAGATCATGCAACGCGACGCACTCCTGACCCAGGATGAGCTGGATTTTATCCAGACTATGCAACACAACCCGCAACTCAATGTGCGGGATGCGACGTCGAGCCTGCTCGTCAACGGTGGTTCACAGATTCGTGACCTGCTCACGCGCCTTGCCGCTCATGAGCAAGTCACCATCCAGGCCCACTTCGAAAATCAGCAAATGACCTTCCCGCTGCACCTGGTTGAAGACGAGTTTCATGCGCTGCATTTACGCCTCGGCGTCCCCAGCATCTATGAAGACGGACCGATGATCCGGCCCTGGCGCCTGGTACTCGAAGAACCGGTAGCGCTGGAGAATGCCAATGGCCAGCCCGGTACCCTGTGGGTGCATGAAGTGTCGTTCAAAGGGGTCTTGCTGGAAGTTCGCAACAAGACCAAACCGCCCAAACATTTCGCCTTATGGTTCAGCCCGTCTGGCTACGAGCGCATCGCGTTGCGCGGCACCTTCGAGAAAGAAACCGAGAGCGGCTTCTTTGCCTATCAGTTGAATCAGGGTGACAAGGACGAAACCGAGCGTCTGCGCCAGTACATCCTTCAACAGCATCGGCTGACGCATCCGGCCATGCATCTCTGATTCAAGTGTCCAGGTTGCCTGTCAGGAACTGTTTCAAACGCTGACGCATGACCATTCCTTCGTTTCCCAGACATCCAATCGACGATCCAGCCAGGCTTTCCTGCACAAGATCGGACGCATCCCCCGCCAGCATCAACTGACAATCCAGGCTCAAGGCCAGGCGCTTCAATCGCCGTGGCAACTCGGGCGCAGGCGCGTGATTGGAAACCAGCACCAGCGCCTTGGGTTTGACTCTTTCGCAGACCAGAGTCAATTCATCGAATGGCTGACCGATAGCCAACACTTGAATAGCCGAATCGACACTGCTCAGAAACAGCGCGGTTACCAGCACTTCGAGTTCACGGCACTGATCGTTGAGGGCGCAGACAATTACCCGTCGAGGCTGCAGGACACGCACCAGCAACAGGCGTTGCAACACTCGAGAACGCAAAAAACCATCCAGGAAAAACCACTCGCTGGCCTGACCGAACGCTTCATGGCGCTGCAGCAATCGCTTCCAGAGTGGAAGCAGAATGTGCTGAAACACGACAGTCAGCGGATAACTGGAAAAGATCTGTCCATAGATCTGCTCCAATTGAACCTCATCAAAGGCACTCACCGCCGACTGAACTTGCTGCTGCCATTGCGAGTAGTCAGCTTGCACGAGTTCATTCGGGATGATGTGCGACAGAGCCTGAAGCGGTTCAACCCTGGCCAGGATCTTGCCGACTTTACTGACAGCAACGCCGCGTTCGATCCAGCCAAGGATACTGCGGACCCGATCGATTTCGGTCATCGAATACAATCTGTGCCCACTTTCGGTGCGCGCGGGCTGTATCAGCCCATAGCGGCGCTCCCATGCACGTAGCGTGACCGGGTTGACCCCCGTCAGGCGCGCCACTTCACGTATCGGAAACAGTTCTTCCTGCTCGAGTGGAAGACCGGGCTGCAATCCAGGAACAACGTCAGTCAGGACAGGCATTTTATAATTCTACGTCCATGTATAAATTGGATCCCATTCTACCTCCCCTGCCCCCACACCCTACAAGACGTTGATGGCGACGAATATCACTGACGTTCCAGGCAGAATCAGGAATAATCCTTGCTTGTTCCAAGACGCAGCCCACCACCCCGGCGCTGCGCCTGGCGAAACTCCTATCCGGAGCGACGCGATTGTCATATGGAGATACACAATGTCTACCTCACCCGTCACGCTGATGGTTGCGCGCCGCGTCGCCGATGGGCGTTATCAAGACCTGATCGCCTGGTTGCACGAAGGTGAACAACTGGCCACCGATTTTCCCGGCTATCTCGGTTCTGGCGTGCTCGCTCCGCCGCCCGACGATGACGAATTCCAGATTATTTTCCGCTTTGCCGACGAGCAGACGCTGCACGCCTGGGAGCATTCTGTATCGCGCACCGCCTGGCTGGCACGCGGCAGCGACTTGTTTGCCCATCCAACGGAACATCGTGTCAGCGGTATCGAAGGCTGGTTCGGCGCCGCCGACCAGCGACCACCACGCTGGAAACAGGCCGTGGCGATCTGGTTGGCATTCTTTCCGGTTTCCCTGCTGTTCAACGTTGTCCTCGGGCCGTTGCTGAGCGACATGGGTCTGCTGAGCCGGGTGTTCATCAGCACCTTGTGCCTGACCCCGCTGATGGTTTACTTCTTCATTCCGCTGTCGACCCGACTGCTGGCCAACTGGCTGAACACCACACCGCAGCGGCCGCTGCCCACCGAGCCTTCGACGCAGAATCGCTAAGCCTGCCACCACAATAGGTGTACGCCTCCCGTCGCTGGTATAGTTTTGCTCTTACCGCGACGCGAGCCGTTCATGACCTCTTTCGTAGCCCCGATCCTCATCACCGGTGCCGGCCAACGTGTCGGCCTGCACTGTGCGCAGCGTTTGCTCGAGGATGGCCAGCCGGTGATCTTCAGCTACCGCAGTGAACGCCCCGGCGTACAAACCCTGCGCGACCTGGGGGCGACCGCGGTGTTTGCCGACTTCTCCACTGAAGCCGGAATCTTCGCGTTCATCAGCGAACTGAAAAACCACACCGACAGCCTGCGGGCGATTGTTCATAACGCCTCCGAATGGCTGGCCGAAACCCCTGGCACCGACGCCACAGCCTTCACCCGCATGTTCAACGTCCACATGCTGGCGCCCTACCTGATCAATCTGCATTGTGCCGACTTGCTGCAACGCTCAAGCCCGGCGGACATCGTGCACATCAGCGATGACGTGACCCGCAGGGGCAGCAGCAAGCACATTGGCTACTGTGCCAGCAAAGCCGGGCTCGACAGCCTCACCCTGTCCTTCGCCGCGAAATACGCGCCGACAATCAAGGTCAACGGCATCGCGCCAGCCCTGCTAATGTTCAACCCCGACGACGACGCGGCGTACCGCGCCAAGGCACTGGCCAAGTCCGCGCTGGGTATCGAACCCGGCTGCGAAGTGATCTACCAGAGCCTGCGTTATTTGCTCGATAACCCTTATGTCACCGGCACGACCCTGACCGTCAACGGCGGACGGCACATCAAATAAGCGGCTCCCGCGAGGATGTTCCATGACGTTATCCCTGTCCCAGACCGCCCTGTCCAAAAGCTACCGCGAAATCCTCATCGGCCTCGGTGAAGACCCCGACCGCGAGGGTCTGCAAGAAACCCCGGCTCGCGCGGCAAAAGCCATGCAGTACCTCTGCCATGGTTATGAGCAAAGTGTCGAAGAGATCGTCAACGGCGCACTGTTCGCTTCCGACAACGATGAAATGATCATCGTCGACAACATCGAGCTGTACTCGCTCTGCGAACATCACATGCTGCCCTTCATCGGCAAGGCGCATGTGGCTTATATTCCAACGGGCAAGGTGCTGGGCCTGTCGAAGATTGCACGACTGGTGGACATGTTCGCCCGGCGCCTGCAAATCCAGGAAAACCTCACTCGGCAAATCGCCGACGCGGTGCAGCAAGTGACCGGTGCGGCAGGCGTCGCGGTGGTTATCGAAGCCAAGCACATGTGCATGATGATGCGCGGCGTCGAGAAACAGAATTCGACCATGAACACCTCGGTGATGCTCGGCGCCTTCCGCGAGTCGAGCAACACCCGCCAGGAGTTCCTGCAATTGATTGGACGGAGCAAGTAGCAATGCCACAACTTCAACCAGGAACGGCACGCATCCGGGTCAAGAACCTGTGCCTGCGGACCTTCATCGGGATCAACGAAGATGAAATCCTCAACAAGCAGGACGTGCTGATCAACCTGACTATCCTGTATGCCGCTCAGGAAGCGGTGCGTGACAACGACATCGATCACGCGCTGAACTACCGCACCATCACCAAGGCGATCATCGCCCACGTGGAGGGTAATCGCTTCGCCCTGCTCGAGCGCCTGACTCAGGAAATTCTCGATCTGGTCATGGCCAACGAGTCGGTGTTGTATGCCGAGGTCGAAGTCGACAAGCCCCACGCCCTGCGTTTTGCCGAGTCAGTATCGATTACCCTGGCCGCGAGCCGCTGACCGCGTCTGGCGCATTGTTCGTCAGACTTTTATCATCCGCGCACGATTTGATTGCACAGAGCCCGCCATGACCGATCAACAACGCCTGGAACTCGAAGCCGCCGCCTTTCGCCGGCTGGTCGTCCACCTGGACAGCCGCAAGGATGTGCAGAACATCGACCTGATGAACCTCTCCGGTTTCTGCCGCAACTGCTTGTCCAAGTGGTACAAGGCCGCTGCCGACGAACGCCAGATCGAGGTCAGCCTCGATGACGCCCGCGAAGTGGTTTACGGCATGCCGTACGCCGAGTGGAAAGCCCAATACCAGCAAGAAGCCAACGCCGAACAACAAGCGGCGTTCGCCAAAGGAAAACCCAATGAGTGATTTGAATACCCTGCGCGCCAGCCTCAAGAGCGGCGAACACGTTTTTGCCGACACCCTGGCCTTCATCGCCGCCGGCTACGACTATCAGCCTCAGGCTTTCAACAATGGCGGCGTGGAAAACGCAGCCGGGCAGAATGAAGGCTCGTGCAAGACCCTGGGCCTGGCGTTGCTGGAAGGCTTGAGCGATGAAGAAGCGCTGTTGGCGTTCGGCGAGCATTACCGTTCGGTGGTGGCCACGCCTGAAGGCAGCGATCACGGCAATATCCGCGCGTTGATCGCTCATGGGTTGGCCGGTGTGAAGTTCACTCAACAGCCGCTGACTCGCCGCTGATTCAACACTTCCAAACACATCCCGACTTTTAAGATTGACCCGGCAACTTTATTTCGTTTGCCGGGCACCGCTGCTCACGGCTTAGATAAAAAGAAGCATCCCTTCTTCTGAGTCAGGTATCCATGAGCAGCGAAACCATCAGCCAGTCGATCAACATCGTTCATCCCGTCACGCTCAGCCACGGCAAAAATGCCGAGGTCTGGGACACCGATGGCAAACGCTACATCGACTTCGTCGGCGGCATCGGTGTATTGAACCTCGGCCATTGCCATCCGCGCATCGTCGAGGCCATTCGCGAACAAGCCACCCGGCTGACCCACTACGCGTTCAACGCCGCCCCGCATGTGCCCTACATTGAACTGATGGATCGTCTCACCGCGTTTATTCCGGTGGACTACCCGGTCAGCGGCATGCTCACCAACAGCGGCGCTGAAGCGGCGGAAAACGCCCTGAAGATCGTCCGTGGCGCCACCGGTCGCACGGCCGTCATCGCCTTCGACGGCGCCTTCCATGGCCGCACCCTCGCCACGCTCAACCTCAACGGCAAAGTTGCGCCCTACAAACAGAAAGTCGGCGTGCTGCCCGGTCCGGTTTTTCACTTGCCCTTCCCGAGCAAGGACAACGGCGTGACCTGCGCCGAGGCATTGAAGGCCATGGATCGACTGTTCAGCGTCGAAATCGATGTCGAAGACGTGGCGTGTTTCATCGTCGAACCGGTGCAAGGTGAAGCGGGCTTCCTGGCGCTGGACGTGGAGTTCGCCCAGGCGCTACGTCGCTTCTGTGATAAAAAAAATATCCTGCTGATTGCTGATGAAATCCAGTCCGGCTTCGGTCGCACTGGTGAGCGTTTTGCCTTCTCGCGACTGGGCATTGAACCCGATCTGATCCTGCTCGCTAAAAGCATCGCCGGCGGTGTACCGCTGGGCGCGGTGGTCGGGCGCAAGTCGCTGCTCGACACCTTGCCCAAGGGCGGACTGGGCGGCACCTATTCAGGCAACCCGATTGCCTGCGCCGCAGCACTGGCAACCCTGGACGAAATGACCGATGCGAACCTGCACGCCTGGGGCTCGCAACAGGAAGAAGCCATCGTCAGCCGCTACGAGGCCTGGCGCGCCAACAAGCTTTCCCCGTATCTGGGCCGCTTGACCGGCGTTGGCGCGATGCGCGGCATCGAGCTGACCAATGCCGACGGCACACCGGCCTCGGCGCAATTGACGCAGCTGCTGGCGCTGGCGCGAGACGCCGGTTTGCTGCTGATGCCCAGCGGCAAGTCGCGCCACATCATTCGGCTGCTGGCACCGCTGACTACTGAGGCAGCGGTGCTGGAGGAAGGGCTGGATATCCTCGAGGCGTGCTTCGCAAAACTGTCCTGACAATCTGAATCTGCGCGCACAAAAAAACCGGCCGAAGCCGGTTTTTTGCTTTCTACAGAATCAGAATCA
Organism: Pseudomonas sp. GL-B-26; assembly: GCF_019947405.1. NCBI lineage: Bacteria > Pseudomonadati > Pseudomonadota > Gammaproteobacteria > Pseudomonadales > Pseudomonadaceae > Pseudomonas > Pseudomonas sp. GL-B-26. Next base: position 132,563 of record NZ_JAGYGJ010000003.1, read on the forward strand.
AGCGTTCTGCAGATCGTCGAGGTAGCGCTCGGCGTCCAGTGCCGCCATGCAGCCGGCGCCGGCCGAGGTGATGGCCTGACGGTAAACGTGGTCTGCCACGTCACCGGCAGCAAAGATACCTTCGAGGCTGGTGGCAGTGGCGTTGCCGTCACGGCCGCCCTGCACAACCAGGTAGCCGTCTTTCAACGTCAACTGACCTTCGAACAGCGAAGTGTTCGGGGTGTGGCCGATGGCGATGAACACGCCGTCGACTGTCAGCTCGTCGAAGCTGCCGTCATTGTTCTTCAGACGGGCACCGGTCACGCCCATGTTGTCGCCCAGAACTTCGTCCAGAGTCGAGTTCAACTTCAGCTCGATTTTGCCTTCGGCAACCCGGGCGTTGAGCTTGTCGATCAGGATCTTCTCGGCGCGGAAGGTTTCGCGACGGTGGATCAGGGTGACCTTGCTGGCGATGTTGGCCAGGTACAGCGCCTCTTCAACAGCGGTGTTGCCGCCACCGACCACGGCCACTGGCTTGTTGCGGTAGAAGAAACCGTCGCAGGTTGCGCAGGCCGAAACGCCTTTGCCCATGAACGCTTCTTCCGACGGCAGACCCAGGTAACGAGCGCTGGCGCCGGTCGCGATGATCAGGGCGTCGCAGGTGTAGGTCGCGCTGTCGCCGGTCAGGGTGTACGGCTTGGCAGCGAAGTCCACGGCATTGATGTGATCAAAGACGATTTCGGTTTCAAAGCGCTCGGCGTGCTCTTTCATGCGGTCCATCAGCGCCGGGCCGGTCAGGCCGTGGACGTCGCCAGGCCAGTTGTCGACTTCGGTGGTGGTGGTCAGTTGACCGCCGGCTTGCATGCCGGTGATCAGCAGTGGCTTGAGGTTGGCACGGGCGGCATAGACCGCGGCGCTGTAACCGGCAGGGCCGGAACCGAGAATAATCACTCGCGAATGACGGACTTCAGACATGACCTGCTCCTGTTGACCGGCCCGAAATATCTGGCACGGAACGCCGGGTTGCCGGCGGGAATAAAAAAGGACCGTTGAAAGCACTTGGGGAAGGCTTGAGCTCGACAGTCCTGTAAAAAGTATGGGGTGCAGCGTATCGAGGGGGCGAAGATTAAGGAAATACGGTTTAACAATCCAGCTCATAGGCGGTCTCTATCCCATCACGAAGGATGCATAGGCGCCTTTGTTACAGTTAATGTCGATGCTGCTACCGCGCTTTCGCCCGTCAGGCAAAGCCGGTAAGGTCGGCGCGTTTCCCCTTTGCTCGGAGCACGTTATGCCCGCCCCCGTTCTGTCCGGCCCGCAATACCTGCGCGAAGGCCTCAAGCTGGTCCTGAGCCCAAGCCTGCGTTTGTTTGTGCTGTTGCCGCTGGTCATCAACCTGGTGCTGTTCGTCGGATTGATCTACCTGGCCAGCCATCAATTCAGCCTGTGGGTCGATACGTTGATGCCGTCCCTGCCCGACTGGCTGAGTTTTCTCAGTTATGTCCTCTGGCCGTTGTTCGTGGTGCTGGTGGTGTTGATGGTGTTCTTCACCTTCACCATGCTGGCCAACGTCATCGCCGCGCCATTCAACGGTTTCCTCGCGGAAAAAGTCGAAGTCGTGGTGCGTGGCACTGACGACTTCCCGTCCTTCAGTTGGGGCGAACTGATCGCCATGATCCCCCGCACCCTGGCCCGGGAAATGCGCAAACTCGGCTACTTCCTGCCGCGCGCCATCGGGCTGTTTATCCTCTCGTTCATTCCGGTGGTGAACATCATCGCTGCACCACTGTGGCTGCTGTTCGGGGTGTGGATGATGGCGATCCAGTACATCGACTACCCGGCGGACAACCACAAACTCGGCTGGAACGAAATGCTCGCCTGGCTGCGCGAGAAGCGCTGGCAGAGCATGAGTTTCGGCGGCAGTGTTTATCTGGTGCTGCTGATTCCGGTGGTCAACATCCTGATGATGCCGGCCGCCGTGGCGGGTGCGACCTTGTTCTGGGTGCGTGAACGCGGCGCGGAAAACCTGGTCGTCCAGCGCTGATTCGGTCACAAATTCATCATCCCACCGTCACACTGACGACATGGCCTCAGCCGACACTGAGGTCATGACGACAGCTCTGCATATCACCCTGATCACCGAAACCTTCCCTCCCGAAATCAACGGAGTGGCCAATACCCTCGGCCGCTTGTGTGACGGTTTGCGCGCGCGCGGGCACCAGGTGGAATTGGTGCGACCGCGTCAGGGTGGCGACCCGCTCATGGGCAGCAACGATGAGTTGCTGTTGTGTCGAGGCTGGCCACTGCCGGGTTATCCCGGTTTGCAATGGGGTCAGTCGTCGATGCACAAGTTGCTGCGGCGCTGGAAACGGCATCGCCCGGACGTGTTGTACATCGCCACCGAAGGACCGCTGGGGTTGTCGGCATTGCGCGCGGCACGGCGCTTGGGGATTTCGGTGGTCAGCGGCTTTCACACCAATTTTCAGCAGTACTCCAGCCAATACGGCCTCGGGCTGCTGACACGCTTACTGACTCACTACCTGCGCTGGTTTCACAATCGCTCGACCCTGACCCTGGTGCCCAGCGCCAGCCAGCGACTGGAACTGGAACGCCGTAGTTTCGAGCGCCTGGCGTTGCTCTCTCGAGGCGTCGACAGCCAGTTGTTTCATCCGGCCAAACGGCTGAAATCGCTGCGCGAGCAATGGGGACTGGCCGAGGACGATATTGCCTTCATCCACGTAGGACGTTTGGCCCAGGAGAAGAATCTTGGCTTGCTCAAGCGGTGCTTCGACACGCTGAAAATGACTTATCCACAGCGAAAAATGAAATTGATTGTGGTCGGTGACGGGCCGCAACGATCAATGCTGGAAAAGGAATTGCCCGAGGCGATTTTCTGCGGTTCACAACGCGGCGAAGCCTTGGCCAGTCACTATGCGTCGGGGGATGTGTTTCTGTTTCCAAGCCTGACCGAAACCTTCGGCAATGTGGTGCTTGAGGCATTAGCCTCGGGGCTGGGGGTGGTGGCGTACGATCAGGCTGCGGCAGCCCAGCATATTCGCCATGGCTACAACGGCGTACTGGCTATGTCTGGGGATGAAGAGGCGTTCTGCGATGCGGCACGTTGGCTGCTGGAGGAGCGCGAAACCTTGCGCTGCGTGCGGCTTAATGCGCGCCAGCATGCGAGTCGTCAGGGGTGGGCGGCGATTATCGAGCAGTTTGAAGGGCAGTTGCGCGGGGCTTGTCAGGCCCCGCTTGCCTCAGGCATTGATCCTCGGCTTAAACCAGGGTCATCAACGCCTCACGGCTGAACGGCAGGATGTCTTCTTCACGGCCGTCACGCACTTTCTGCGCCCAGTCCGGGTCCACCAGCAACGCACGACCAACCGCCACCAGATCGAACTCGTCATTGTTCAGACGCTCCAGCAGTTTTTCCAGGCTGGCCGGCTGCGCGATCTTGTCGGTGTTGACCATGAACTGCAGGAACTCGCCGTCCAGGCCGACACTGCCGACGGTGATGGTTGGCTTGCCGGTGAGCTTGCGAGTCCAGCCGGCCAGGTTCAGCTCGGAACCGTCGAACTCCGGCTCCCAGAAACGGCGCGTCGAGCAGTGGAAAATATCCACGCCGGCGTCGGACAACGGCTTGAGGAATTCGCCCAATGCATCCGGTGTTTGCACCAGACGCGCGGTGTAATCCTGCTGCTTCCACTGCGAGAAACGGAAAATAATCGGGAAACCTTCCCCGACCGCTGCACGCACCGCCTGGATCAGTTCAATGGCAAAACGCGAACGGTTAGCCAGGCTGCCGCCGTATTCGTCAGTGCGCTGGTTGCTGCCTTCCCAGAAGAACTGGTCCACGAGATAGCCGTGGGCACCGTGAATTTCCACGCCGTCCATGCCGATGCTCTGGGCATCTTTGGCGGCTTGGGCAAACGCGGCGATCACGTCCTGGATATCTTGCTTGCTCATGCCGTGAACCACGACCTGACCGTCCTTCAATTTCTCCGACGGACCGTAACCCGGCACGCTGGCGTCCGGCTCGGTGCCGATACGGCGCACGCTGCCGACATGCCATAGCTGCGGAACGATCTTGCCGCCTTCAGCATGAACCGCGTCGACCACTTTCTTCCAGCCGGCCAATGCGGCTTCACCGTAGAAATGCGGCACGTTCGGGTAGCCGTTGGAAGCCTTGTGGCCGACGGTGGTGCCTTCGGTGATGATCAGACCCACACCCGCAGCAGCGCGACGACGGTAGTACTCGATCACTTTGGAATTGGGAACGCCGCCCGGCGAAAACGAGCGGGTCATCGGCGCCATGACGACGCGGGTCGGCAGTTCGAGGGTGCCGAGGTGGAACGGTTTGAACAGGGCTTTGACGGGCATGGGACGCTCCACGGGATATAGACTTTATGACGGCGATAATATGGAGAGTCAGCCGCGCTGAACAGCACTATTGATTTTGGTGATTAAGGATCAAAAGGCAGAAACAAAAAGATCGCAGCCTCGTTTCACTCGACAGCTCCTACATGAACCGCGTGGCTGTGTAGGAGCTGTCGAGTGAAACGAGGCTGCGATCTTTTGATCTTTCTTCTTAGCTCAGCGCTTTTTCGATCGCCTGGATGACAGCATGATCATCCGGCGCCGTACGCGGCGAGAACCGCGCCAGCACGCGACCATCCTTGCCCAGCAGGAATTTTTCGAAGTTCCAGGTAATGTCACCGGGAAATTCAGCACCCTCGCCCGCCAGCAGACGGTACAGCTGATGACGATCGTGACCGTTGACTTCCAGCTTGCTGGACAACGGAAAGGTCACGCCATAGTTGAGGCTGCAAAATTCCTGGATCTCTTTCTCGGAGCCCGGTTCCTGACCGGCAAACTGGTTGCACGGCAGGCCCAGCACGCTGAAGCCTTTGTCCTTGTATTGCTGGTAGAGGTTTTCCAGCGCCGCATATTGTGGGGTCAATCCACATTTGGAGGCGACGTTGACCACCAGCACGACGTGCCCCTTGAAGGGCGCCAGAGGTAGCTCCTGACCATCCAGGCCTGTCAATTTAAGGTCGTGAAAAGCACTCATGACGAACTCCAGATTCCCGTGTTCTTCTCGAAACAGCCACTTGGCGGTGTCACCAGGGACAGCCGCGGACTAAAAAGGCGCCCCTCGGGCGCCTCTCCAGTTCTCGAAAGCTTAGCGCAGAAAATCAGTGGTGATGGCCACCTTCGCCATGGACGTGACCATGAGCGATTTCTTCCTGGCTGGCGTCACGGATGTCGATGATCTTGACCTGGAAATTCAGGCGCTGACCGGCCAACGGGTGGTTGCCGTCGACGGTGACATCGTCGCCGTCCAGATCGCGAATGGTGACGATCTGCATCTGGCCGTCCGGAGCGGATGCGTGGAACTGCATGCCCACTTCCAGCTCGTCGACGCCTTCGAACATGCTGCGGCTCAACGTGCTGACCAGTTCGGCAGCGTATTCGCCGTAGGCATCTTCAGGTTCTACGGCGACAGTCAGTTCGTCACCGACTGCTTTGCCTTCCAGAGCCTTTTCCAGGCCCGGAATGATGTTACCTGCGCCTTGCAGGTAAACCAGCGGCGCGCCGCCGGCGGAGCTGTCGATGACCTCACCAGCGTCGTTGGTCAGGGTATAGTCGATGGAGACAGCCTTATTGGCGGCGATCAGCATGGGGCGAGACCTTTTGCAAAAGAATATAGAAAGGCCAAGTTTAGCGAAGCAATCGCCCGAAAGCGAACACAACCCGGACAGACGGGGGGCGGCGAAAGGCTCGACGGTCACAGGTTTCCATCAGGATGAGAACGGGCACTGGGTGGCCGAGCTTTCCTGCGGTCACACCCAGCACCTGCGCCACCAGCCACCGTGGCAATCGCGCGCCTGGGTCCTGGACCCCGCGCAACGTATTGAAAAAATAGGCCAGCCCTTTGATTGCGGTTGGTGCGCACAAGGCTCGGTTAGCGATAACCTTGGCGACTGAATTTCGGTAAACGGCCAGACATAGGCCGTCACCATTGCCATGCACCTCCAGAGAATCCGCATGCAAACTTTTTTTATCGCGCCCACCGATTTTGGTGTGGGTCTGACCTCCATCAGCCTCGGGCTGGTGCGTACCCTTGAGCGGGCCGGCCTCAAGGTCGGTTTTTTCAAACCGATTGCCCAGCCGCACCCGGGTGACACCGGGCCTGAACGGTCCACCGAACTGGTGGCGCGCACTCACGGTTTGAAACCGCCTCAGCCGCTCGGTCTGGCGCACGTCGAGCGCATGCTCGGCGATGGTCAACTGGACGAGTTGCTCGAAGAAATCATCACCCTTTATCAACAGGCTGCTGTCGGCAAAGACGTGCTGATCGTCGAAGGCATGGTCCCGACCCGCAGCGCCAGTTACGCCGCGCGGGTCAATTTGCACTTGGCGAAAAGCCTCGACGCCGAAGTGATCCTGGTCTCGGCGCCGGAAAACGAAGTGCTGACCGAGCTGTCCGGCCGAGTGGAATTGCAGGCGCAATTGTTCGGCGGCCCGAAAGACCCGAAAGTCCTCGGCGTGATCCTCAACAAGGTCAAAACCGAGGAGAGCATGGAGGCCTTCGCCTCGCGCTTGAAAGAGCATTCGCCCTTGCTGCGCAGTGGCGATTTCCGTCTGCTGGGTTGCATCCCGTTCCAGCCGGAATTGAACGCCCCGCGCACTCGAGACGTCGCCGACCTGATGGGCGCACAGATTCTCAATGCCGGTGACTACGAAACCCGGCGCATGACCAAAATCATCATCTGCGCCCGCACCATGCGCAACACCGTGGAGCTGCTCAAGCCCGGTGTGTTGGTGGTGACGCCCGGCGATCGCGACGACATAATCCTTGCCGTCAGCCTCGCGGCCATGAACGGCGTGCCGCTGGCCGGCCTGTTGCTGACCAGCGACACCCTGCCCGACCCGCGCATCATGGACCTCTGTCGTGGCGCGTTGCAGGCGGGCCTGCCGGTGTTGTCGGTGAGCACCGGTTCCTACGACACCGCTAACCAGTTGAACGGTTTGAACAAGGAAATCCCGATCGACGACCGCGAGCGTGCGGAGATCATCACCGACTTCGTCGCCAGCCACCTCGACGCCAAGTGGCTGCACCAACGCTGCGGCACGCCTCGGGAGATGCGCCTGTCGCCCGCCGTGTTCCGTTATCAATTGATCCAGCGCGCCCAGGCCGCCAACAAGCGCATCGTTCTGCCTGAAGGCAGCGAGCCGCTGACGGTGCAAGCCGCGGCGATCTGTCAGGCGCGCGGTATTGCCCGTTGCGTGTTACTGGCGAAACCGGCGGACGTCGAAGCCGTCGCTCGCGCCCAAGGCATCGAGTTGCCACCGGGGCTAGAGATTCTCGACCCGGATCTGATTCGCGAACGCTACGTCGAGCCAATGGTCGCCCTGCGCAAAACCAAAAGCCTCAACGCGCCGATGGCCGAGCAGCAACTGGAAGACACCGTGGTGATCGGCACCATGATGCTGGCGCTGGATGAAGTCGACGGCCTCGTGTCCGGCGTCATTCACTCCACCGCCAACACCATCCGCCCGGCCCTGCAGCTTATTAAAACGGCGCCGGGCTGCACGCTGGTGTCGTCAGTGTTCTTCATGCTCTTCCCCGAGGAAGTGCTGGTTTACGGCGACTGCGTGATGAACCCGCACCCGAGCGCCAGCGAACTGGCCGAGATCGCGTTGCAAAGCGCGGATTCGGCCGCTGCGTTCGGCATCACCCCACGCGTGGCGATGATCAGCTACTCCAGTGGTGAATCGGCCAGCGGTGAAGAAGTCGAGAAGGTTCGCGAAGCGACATTGCTCGCCCACGAACAACAAAACTCGCTGCTGATCGACGGCCCGTTGCAATACGACGCCGCCGCCAACGAAACCGTTGCCCGGCAACTGGCACCGAACAGCCAGGTCGCCGGTCGCGCCACAGTGTTCGTGTTCCCCGACCTGAACACCGGCAACACCACCCACAAAGCCGTGCAGCGCAGCGCCGACTGCGTCAGCCTCGGGCCGATGCTGCAAGGCCTGCGCAAACCGGTGAACGACCTGCCGCGCGGCGCGCAAGTCGACGACATCGTCTACACCATCGCGTTGACCGCGATTCAAGCTGCCAACCGACCTTTGGATCTTTAAATGCTGGATTCCCTACCTGCACCGCTGCGAGGCGTGATTGCCTCGCTGCTGTTGGCGCTGAACACGATTGCCTGCTGCACACCGCTGTTCATCGTGGCGATTTTCAAACTGGTATTGCCCTTCCCCGCCGCCCAGCGTTTTACCGATTGGCTGATGAGCCATATCCACGAAGCCTGGATCAGCAACAACAAAGCGTGGATGGATTTGCTCGGACACACGCGCTGGAAACTCAGCGGCCTGGAAGGTCTGGACTATCAGCACTCGTATCTGATCACCAGCAACCACCAGAGCTGGGTCGACATCATGGTGTTGCAGTACGTGCTGAACCGGAAGATTCGCCCGCTGAAGTTCTTCCTCAAACAGGAACTGATCTGGGTCCCGGTGATTGGTCTGGCGTGGTGGGCGCTCGGCTTTCCGTTCATGAAGCGCTACTCCAAGGCCTACCTGGAAAAGCACCCGGAGAAGAAAGGCAAAGACCTGGAAACCACCCGCAAGACCTGCGACAAGTTTCGCCATAACCCGGTGGGGATTTTCAACTTCGTCGAAGGCACGCGCTTCACCGAGGGAAAGCATGCCCAGCAGAAATCGCCGTTCAAGCATTTGCTCAAGCCCAAGGCAGGCGGCATTGCGTTTGTGCTGGATGCCATGGGTGAGCAGCTGGAAGCCATCGTCAACGTGACCATTCACTACCCGGCCGGGCGTCCCGGTTACTGGGATTTGCTCTGTGGGAATGTGAAGGATGTGGTGGTGCACTTTCAGGAGCTGAAGATTCCACCGCAGTTCATTGGCAAGAACTACGACCAGGACGGCGAGTATCGATTGCAGTTTCAGGGCTGGATCAACCAGTTGTGGCAGGACAAGGATGCGCTGCTTGCGCAGATGAATCGCGAATACCCGTCTAACTGATCACCAGGCACAAAAAACCCGCCGATGATCACTCATCGGCGGGTTTTTTATTAACGGCTAGCGCTTAGATCGCGCCACGCTTGCGCAGCAGATCCAGCACTTGCTTGACGCTTTCTTCCAGCGACAGCGACTGGGTATCGACCACGAGGTCGGCGTCCAGCGGCACGTCGTACGGGAAGGAATCGCCTGGGATGTTATCCCCGGCCGCCGCGTACAGGCCTTGTGGGTCACGCTCGGCACAGACCGTCGGAGAGGCCTGGACGTAGACCGTCAGCAGACGCTCCTTGCCGATCAGCTCCCTGGCTTGCTCACGACCTTCGGCACTCGGCGCAACGAAGGCTGCCAGTGTCAGCAGACCCGCTTCGTTGAACTGACGCGCAACGTGCGCCGCACGACGCCAGTTCTCGGTACGCCCGGCGCGATCCTGTGGCAGACCTTTGTTCAGGTCGTGACGCAGGTTCTGGCCATCGAGTACAAACACCGCGCGCCCCATGTCGAACAGCTTGCGCTCAACTGCGTAAGCCAGGGTGCTTTTGCCGGCGCCCGACAAGCCGCTGAACAACACGGTGGCCGGTTGCTGGCCGAAGCGCTGCGCGCGTTCTTCGGTGGCGACGTGCGCCAGTTTGCCGTGATGCGTGCTGGTGCCATGGCTCAACGGCTGAGCGATGATCATGCCGGCCGCGACAGTGCCATTGGTCAAACGATCGATGACGATGAACGAACCGGTGGTGCGGTTGCTCGCGTAACCGTCCAGCGCAATGGCCGCGTCGAGGCTGATCTTGACCCGACCGATTTCGTTCAAGTGCAACGAACTGGCCGGACCTTCTTCCAGGGTGTTCACGTCAACGCGGTTGACGATGCTGGTGATCGAACCCGGCACGTACGTCGTGGCGCGCTTGATGTCGTATTTCTTGCCCGGCAGCATCGGTTCTTCGGCCATCCACACCAGCATGGCGTCGAACGCGTCAGTCACTTGCGGCAGATTGTCGGCATGCACCAGCAAGTCGCCGCGAGAGATGTCGATCTCGTCTTCCATGGTCAGCGTCACCGCTTGACCAGGACCGGCGTGCTCCAGCTCACCTTCGAAGGTGACGATGGATTTCACACGGCTGCTCTTGCCCGACGGCAGCACAACGACTTCGTCGCCCTTGTGCACGACGCCGCTGGCCAGGGTGCCGGCGAAACCACGGAAGTTCAGGTTCGGACGGTTGACGTACTGCACCGGGAAACGCAGGTCGGTGTAGTTGCGGTCGCTGGCGATTTCGACGGTTTCAAGAATTTCCATCAGCGACTGGCCGGTGTACCACGGCGAGCGCTCGGACTTGTTCACCACGTTGTCGCCTTTCAGCGCCGACATCGGCACGAAGGCCATGGTGGTCGGCTTGAACGCGATGCCTTCGGCGAACTTCAGGTAATCGGCCTTGATCGACTCGAAGACTGTTTCGTCGAAACCGTTGAGGTCCATCTTGTTGATGGCGACAACGATGTGCTTGATGCCCAGCAACGAGGCGATGAAGCTGTGGCGACGGGTCTGGGTCTGCACGCCGTAACGGGCGTCGACCAGGATGATCGCCAGGTCACAGGTGGACGCACCGGTGGCCATGTTGCGGGTGTACTGCTCATGGCCAGGGGTGTCGGCAATGATGAATTTGCGTTTGGCGGTGGAGAAGTAGCGGTAAGCGACATCGATGGTGATGCCCTGTTCACGCTCGGCCTGCAGGCCGTCGACCAGCAATGCCAGGTCGATGTCATCGCCGGTGGTGCCGACTTTTTTCGAGTCGCGGGTAATGGCTTCCAGGTGATCTTCGTAGATCATTTTGGAGTCGTGCAGCAGGCGCCCGATCAGGGTGCTCTTGCCGTCGTCGACGTTGCCACAGGTAAGAAAGCGCAGCATTTCCTTGCGTTCGTGCTGGCCCAGATAGGCGAGGATGTCCTCGCTGATCAAATCAGATGCGTGCGACATGACAACCCCTTAGAAATAACCCTGACGTTTCTTTTCTTCCATCGAGCCTGCGCCATCGTGATCGATGACCCGGCCCTGGCGTTCGGAAGTTCGCGTCAGGAGCATTTCCTGAATGATGTCGGTCAGGCTGGTGGCCTCGGACTCGACCGCACCGGTCAACGGGTAGTCGCCGAGTGTACGGAAGCGGACCTTTTTCTTGACGATGCGCGCCTTGTCTTCGTCGCTCAGGTGATTGAGCAGGCGTTCGTCGTCGATCATGATCCAGGTGCCATTCATCTCGATAACGTCGCGCTCGGCGGCGAAATACAGCGGCACAATCGGGATGCCTTCGAGGTAGATGTACTGCCAGATGTCCAGTTCGGTCCAGTTCGACAACGGGAAAACACGGATCGATTCGCCCTTGTTGACCTTGCCGTTGTAGACGTTCCACAACTCGGGACGCTGGTTTTTCGGGTCCCAGCGGTGCTTGGTATCGCGGAAGGAATACACGCGCTCCTTGGCACGGGACTTCTCTTCGTCACGACGGGCACCACCGAAAGCAGCATCGAAACCGTACTTGTCGAGGGCCTGCTTGAGGCCTTCGGTTTTCATGATATCGGTGTGTTTGGCGCTGCCGTGGGTGAGCGGGTTGATACCCTGCGCAACACCCTCGGGATTCACGTGCACCAGCAGGTCCAGGCCGAGTTCTTCGACCATGCGGTCGCGGAACGCGTACATTTCCTTGAACTTCCACTGGGTGTCGACGTGCATCACCGGGAACGGCAGTTTGCCCGGGAAGAATGCCTTGCGCGCAAGGTGCAGCATCACGGCGGAGTCTTTACCGACGGAGTACAGCATCACCGGGTTATCGAACTCGGCGGCGACCTCGCGGATGATGTGGATGCTTTCGGCCTCCAGCTGTTTCAGATGCGTCAGTTTGTCGACCATGGCTACTCACGAAAACGATCTTATGGACGGCCAGCGGGCCGTGTTCGAGCGAGGAATCCTAGCACAGCGACCTCTTCTAATCAGGACGCCGACTAGATCGAAAGGGTATATGAATATACCCCCGCGTTTGGGCCTCGCTCCTACTGTCAGATGGGGTTCGGGCAATCGATGAAGATGTGCTCAAGGGCAAAACGCCGCGCCAGATAATCCCCGAGAGCCTGAACGCCATAGCGCTCGGTGGCATGGTGGCCGGCGGCGATGAAGCTGATGTCGTTTTCCCGGGCGCTGTGGAAGGTCTGCTCGGACGCCTCACCGCTGAGGTACAAGTCGACGCCAGCCAGCACGGCCTGATCGATGTAACCCTGACCGCCACCGGTGCACCAGCCAACGCGCCGGATCATCTCGCTGCCTTCAATCAGCAACGGCTCGCGGCCCATGACTTCTTGTACGCGACGGGCAAAATCGCGGGGCGTCACCGGCTCGTTCAATGAACCGACCAGGCCGACAACTTTGAGATTGTCCGGGTCCAATGGGCCTTCCACGGTGATATCGAGCTGACGTGCCAGCTGCACGTTATTGCCGACTTCCGGGTGCAGATCCAGCGGCAGATGGTAGGACAACAGGCTGATATCGTGCTTGAGCAGGGTTTTCAGCCGACGCTGCTTCATGCCGGTGATGCACGGATTCTCGCCTTTCCAGAAATAACCGTGATGCACCAGCACCAGGTCGGCGCTGGCTTCCACAGCGGCGTCGAGCAACGCCTGGCTGGCGGTGACGCCACTGACGATGCGCATGACCTGCGGCCGGCCTTCGACCTGCAACCCGTTGGGGCAGTAATCGGCAATCTTTGCACTGTTAAGGTAACGGTCGGCTTCTTCGACCAGGGTGCTCAGGGCGACGGCCATAAAAGACTCCTAAATATCCCGTTCGGAGGCACGCTTCGCCTCGTATAATGCGCGACATTATGGGCGGTCTCATACCGCCTGCAACCTCTCAGGACGTGCTTAATGCTCAAGGCGCTGCGTTTTTCCGCCTGGCCGCTGTTGGCCGGCGTGCTTATTGCTCTGTTAATCATCCAGCGTTACCCGCAGTGGGTCGGACTCCCGAGTCTCGACGTCAATATGCAGCAAGCCCCGCAAACCACCACGATGCAACAGGGTCCGGTGTCCTATGCCGACGCAGTGACCACGGCCGCGCCGTCGGTGGTCAACCTGTACACCACCAAAGTCATCAACAAACCGAACCATCCATTGTTCGAGGATCCGCAGTTCCGTCGCTTCTTCGGCGACAACTCGCCCAAACAGAAGCGCATGGAGTCGAGCCTCGGCTCAGGCGTGATCATGAGCCCGGAAGGTTACCTGCTGACCAACAACCACGTGACCACCGGCGCCGACCAAATCGTGGTGGCGCTCAAGGACGGTCGTGAAACCCTGGCCCGAGTGATCGGCAGCGACCCGGAAACCGACCTCGCTGTCCTGAAGATCGACTTGAAGAATCTTCCATCGATCACTGTCGGTCGTTCCGACAACATCCGCATCGGCGACGTGGCCCTGGCCATCGGCAACCCGTTCGGTGTCGGCCAGACCGTGACCATGGGCATCATCAGCGCCACCGGGCGTAATCAGCTGGGCTTGAACAACTACGAAGACTTCATTCAGACCGACGCGGCGATCAACCCCGGCAACTCCGGCGGTGCGCTGGTGGATGCCAACGGCAACCTGACCGGCATCAACACGGCGATCTTCTCCAAGTCCGGCGGTTCGCAGGGCATCGGTTTCGCAATCCCGGTGAAACTGGCCATGGAAGTGATGAAGTCGATTATCGAACACGGCCAGGTGATTCGCGGCTGGCTCGGTATCGAAGTGCAGCCGTTGAGTCAGGAACTGGCGGAATCGTTTGGTCTGTCGGGGCGCCCGGGCATTGTGGTCGCGGGGATTTTCCGTGACGGTCCGGCGCAGAAGGCCGGCCTGCAACTGGGGGACGTGATCCTCAGCATCGACGGCGAACCGGCCGGCGATGGTCGTCGCTCGATGAACCAGGTCGCGCGGATCAAACCGACCGACAAGGTCACGATCCAGGTGATGCGCAACGGCAAAGAGCTCAAGCTCACCGCCGAGATCGGTTTGCGTCCGCCGCCTGCGCCGGTCAAAGAGAAAGAAGAAGAGTAAGCGGTAGGAGCGGCGCCCTCAGCCGCTCCATAACTCCGAAGCCGTTAACAGCAGACATTCTCATTAGTCATGTTATATTGTTTCAATATTACTATTGGAACAACATAACATGTCGTCTCGAACAATGGCTTCCCTCGCAGGCCTGGCCCTCGGTTTGCTGGGGGATCCAGTCTTCGCCGAAGAATCGCAAACCGTTGAACTGGACGCCATCAGCGTCACCTCCGAGTACGAATCCCCCACCGGCCCGGTCAAGGGTTACCGCGCCACGCGCTCCTCCAGCGCAACCAAGACCGACACGGCCATTCGCGATATCCCGCAATCGATCAGTGTGATTCCCGTCAGCGTGCTCAAGGATCTGGGCAGCACCAGCGTCGAACGCGCGCTGGATTTTGCCGGTGGCGTGTCGAAGCAGAACAACTTCGGCGGCCTGACGCTTTACGAATACAGCGTGCGCGGCTTCACCACTTCGGAGTTTTACAAGGACGGTTTCAGCGCCAACCGTGGCTATCCGAGCACGCCGGACGTGGCCAACATCGAACGCATCGAAGTGCTCAAAGGCCCGGCCGCCAGCCTCTATGGTCGTGGCGATCCGGGCGGTACGGTGAACATCGTTACCAAGAAACCCCAGCCCGAAGCCTTCACCACCCTGCTAACCAGCGCCAGCAGCTGGGATCGCTATCGCACCGCCGTGGACGTCAACACACCGCTGGATGATAACGGCAACGTACTGTCCCGGGTGAACCTGGCCGTCGAGGACAACCACAGCTTCCGCGATCATGTCGACAGCCAGCGTGTGTTCGTTGCGCCTTCCTTCAGCTGGCAACTGAACCCGGACACCAGCCTGTTGGTGGAGAGCGAATTCGTTCGCCACAGCTCGACATTCGATCGAGGTATCGTCGCGCCGAACAATAAATGGAGCGGCGTCTCCCGTTCGACCTTCCTTGGCGAACCCAACGACGGCAACATCGACAACCACAACAATCTGCTGCAAGCCGCCCTCGAACATCAGCTCAACGACCGCTGGAAACTGCGCCTCGCCAGTCATTACAAGGAAGGCAAGCTCTGGGGCTTCGCCTCCGAAAACCGTCCCTTGAACGCCGACGGCCACACCGTCAACCGTCGCTACCGCGAGCGCGATACCAACTGGCATGACAGCATCACCCAACTCGAATTGCGCGGTTTGTTCGACATCGGCAGTTGGCAACACGAACTGCTGATCGGCAGCGAATACGAGAATTTTCGCAAGAACGAACGGGTCACGACCATTGCCGGCGGCCCGTACGCCATCGATATCTATCGACCGATATACGGCCAGCCGAAACCCAATGGCGCACGCTCCGGGACCGACTTCTTCGAGCACGTTGAAAGCCAGGCGCTGAACCTCCAAGACCAGATCGTTTTCACTGACAAACTGCGCGGCGTGCTCGGTGCGCGCTTCGAACATTTCGAACAAAGCATCGACGATCACAGCCGCAACGCGACCAGCCGCCAGCGTCACGATGCCCTGACCCAGCGAGCCGGCCTGCTCTACCAACTGACGCCCGAAGTGGGGGTGTTCGCCAACGCCTCCACCTCGTTCAAACCGAACAACGGGCTGGACGCCGCCGGCAAGTCCTTCGATCCGGAAGAAGGTGTCGGTTATGAAGTCGGGATCAAGAGCGAGCTGTTCGACGACCGCTTGAGCACCACCCTCGCCGCCTTCCATATCGAAAAGGAAAACGTCCTGGCGCTCGATCCCAGCACCGATTCCAGCCGCGCCATGGGCAAGGCCCGCAGCCAGGGTGTCGACATGCAGGTCACTGGGCAAGTGACCGACGCCGTGCGAGTGATCGGTGCTTTCGCTTACATCGACGCCGAAGTCACCCAAGGCGACAAGGTGATTCCCACCGGCAGCCGAATTCTCGGTGTGGCCAAACGCAGCGGCAGTGTGTTGGGTGTTTATGAATTTCAGGATGGCCATTTGCGTGGTTCGGACCTTGGTGCAGCGTTCACCTATGTCGGCGATCGCTCAGGTGAAGCCGGCAGCGATTTCGAGCTGCCGGCCTACCACACCATCGACCTGCTGGCCCATTACAAGGCCAGCGAAAACGTCACCGTGGGCCTGAACCTGAACAACCTTTTCGACGAGAAATACTTCGAGCGCTCCTACAGCAACTACTGGGTCAACCCCGGCGAGCCGCGCAATTTCACCGTCAGCCTGACAATCAACCTGTAAAAGGACGTCCACCATGCACCACCTAAAATCCCTGGCGCTACTCAGTCTGTTGTGTGCCAGCCAAGTCTCGGCCCACGGTCTCTGGACCGAAGAGCGTCGCGGCAACATCGAAGTCATCTACGGCCACGGTGCCGAAGACAACGCCTTCAAGGCGCAGAAAATCAGTGGCGCGTGGGCTTATGACGTTGGCGGCAAAATGATCCCGGTGAGCGTGCAACGGCTGGCCGACCACGCCCGCCTGCAGCCGTTGAAACCGCCGGCGGTGATGGCCGTGGCGCTGAACAACGGCATGTGGTCGCAGACCGCGGATAAGAAATGGATCAACGAAGGGCGCAGCAAAGTACCGGGGGCCATTGAGTCGACCCAGACCTTCAAATACAGCCTGGCGATATACCAGCCGGGGGCGAAACTGCCGAAGCTCGATCAGATGAAATTGCTGATTCTGCCGGAGGTTGATCCGCTGACCGTTGGGCCGGGTAAATCGTTACCGATTCGAGTGCTGTTGGACGGTAAGCCGGCGGCGGGTGTGAAGTTGGTGGGCGATTATCGCAGCGCGCCGAATACGTTAAGCACCGAGACCGACTCAGAGGGTCGGGCGCAAGTATTGGTGCGTAATGAAGGGTTGAATGTGATTGCGGCGCAGGTCGAAGTGCCGGTAAAGGACAGCAAGGATGCGGACAGTCGCGGACTGTTCAGTTCGCTAACGTTCCTGGGCGAACCGCATCACGAGTAACACACCAAATCCTGTAGGAGCGAGGCTTGCCCGCGATTCGCGAGCAAGCCCGCTCCCACACTTGATCTTCTGTGAACACACTATTGGTGAGCAATGGAGATCCAGTGTGGGAGCGGGCTTGCTCGCGAAAGCGGTTTAAAGGTCGCCGAGGCCGTCGATCAACGCCTGATTCTGCTCCGGCGTGCCAATCGAGATCCGCAGGAACTGGGCAATCCGTTCCTGCTTGAAGTGCCGAACGATCACGCCTTGTTCACGCAACTTCGCCGCCAGCCCTGCCGCATTGTGTTTCGGATGACGGGCGAAGATGAAGTTCGCCGCCGACGGCAACACTTCAAAGCCCTTCGCTTCCAATTGCGTAACGACCCATTCACGATTCTCGATGACCAACCGGCAGGTCTTGTCGAAGTACTCACGATCTTCGAACGCTGCGGCTGCACCGACATTCGCCAGACGATCCAGCGGATAGGAGTTGAAGCTGTTCTTGATCCGCTCCAGCGCCTCGATCAAATCCGGATGCCCCACCGCCAAACCAACCCGCAGGCCGGCCAGCGAACGGGACTTGGACAAGGTCTGAGTCACTAGCAGGTTCGGATAACGATCCACCAGGCTGATCGCCGTCTCACCGCCAAAATCGATGTAGGCCTCATCCACCACGACCACCGAATCCGGGCTGGCCTTGAGGATTTGCTCAACCGCGTCCAGCGCCAGCAGGCAACCGGTCGGCGCGTTCGGGTTGGGGAAAATGATCCCGCCG
This sequence comes from Pseudomonas sp. GL-B-26, assembly GCF_019947405.1. Lineage (NCBI taxonomy): Bacteria > Pseudomonadati > Pseudomonadota > Gammaproteobacteria > Pseudomonadales > Pseudomonadaceae > Pseudomonas > Pseudomonas sp. GL-B-26. Next base: position 150,356 of record NZ_JAGYGJ010000003.1, read on the forward strand.
TTCGGCTTGGCGTAGTCCGCCGGGTTGATCTGGAACTGCTCGTCCAGCGGCACCGCGTCGAAGGCAATGCCGTACAACCCGCAGTAAACCGGGTAGAAGCTGTAGCTGATGTCCGGGAACAGGACCGGAATATCATGTTGCAGCAAACCGTGAAAGATGTGCGCCAGGACTTCATCGGAACCGTTGCCGAGGAACACTTGGTTGCTTTGCACGCCGTAATACGTGGCCACGGCGTTCTTCAGCAGGTCGCTGTTGGGGTCCGGGTACAGACGCAAATTGTCATTCAGTTCGGTCTGCATCGCCGCCAAGGCTTTTGGCGATGGACCGTACGGGTTTTCGTTGGTGTTGAGCTTCACCAGTTTCGCCAGTTTCGGCTGCTCGCCCGGTACGTAAGGCACCAGATTCTTGACGAAGGGACTCCAGAATTTACTCATGCTCAGTTGCCCTTCTTGTCGTCAATGATGCGGTATTCGGCGCTGCGGGCGTGAGCGGTCAGCGACTCGCCACGGGCCAGCACGGAAGCGGTTTTGCCCAGTTCGGAAGCACCCTGCTCGGAGCAGAAGATGATCGACGAACGTTTCTGGAAGTCGTAAACACCCAATGGCGAAGAGAAGCGCGCGGTGCCGGACGTCGGCAACACGTGGTTTGGACCAGCGCAATAGTCGCCCAGGGCTTCGGACGTGTGACGGCCCATGAAGATCGCGCCCGCGTGACGGATCTGCGGCAACCAGGCCTGCGGATCGGCAACCGACAACTCAAGGTGTTCCGGTGCGATACGGTTGGCGACTTCGATGGCTTGTTCCATGTCGCGAACCTTGATCAGCGCACCGCGACCATTGATCGAGGTTTCGATAATTTCGGCACGCTCCATGGTCGGCAGCAGCTTGGCGATGCTGGCGGCGACCTTGTCGAGGAACTCGGCGTCCGGGCTGACCAGAATCGCCTGGGCGTCTTCGTCGTGCTCGGCTTGGGAGAACAGGTCCATGGCGATCCAGTCCGGATCAGTCAGGCCGTCGCAGACCACGAGGATTTCGGATGGGCCGGCGATCATGTCGATGCCGACCTGGCCGAACACATGGCGCTTGGCGGTGGCGACGTAGATGTTGCCCGGACCGACCACCTTATCGACCTTCGGTACGCTTTCGGTGCCGTAAGCCAGCGCGGCGACCGCTTGAGCGCCGCCGATGGTGAACACGCGGTCGACGCCGGCGATGCAAGCTGCGGCCAGCACCAGCTCGTTGATTTCGCCACGAGGCGTCGGCACCACCATGACCACTTCGGTCACGCCGGCCACCTTGGCTGGAATCGCATTCATCAGCACCGAGGACGGATAAGACGCCTTGCCGCCCGGTACATACAGGCCGGCGCGATCCAGCGGCGTAACTTTCTGGCCCAGCACGGTGCCATCGGCTTCGGTGTAGCTCCAGGAATCCTGCTTCTGTTTCTCGTGGTAGCTGCGTACTCGGGACGCGGCTTTTTCCAGCGCTTCACGCTGAGGCACGGTGATTCGGGTCAGGGCCAGTTCCAGGCGCTCACGAGGCAGGATCAGGTCCGCCATGGACGCGACCTGCAGGCCGTCGAACTTCTGGGTGAATTCCACCAGCGCCGCATCGCCACGCTCGCGCACGGCCTTGATGATGTCCAGCACTCGCTGATTGACCGAGTCGTCAGACACACTTTCCCAGCTCAGCAGATGATCCAGATGATGTGCGAAATCCGGGTCAGCAGCGTTGAGTCGGCGAATTGCAGTCGGTGCGGTCATAGCGAGAGCCTCATAGGAATGGCAAAAACTCAGGCGCCCTAACTTAGCAGTCGTTTCCGCTTGGGCACCTGAGATTCTGGCTATGAGGCGGATAGACGGGCGCGACTCAAGGTCGCGCAGGTAAATCAGCCGCGGTGTCGAGACTCCACTGCCTTGCGCAGGGTGTCGATCAACGCCTGGATACGGGCGTGCTGCATTTTCATCGAAGCTTTGTTCACGATCAGCCGGGAGCTGATGTCGGCAATGAAATCCTGGGGTTCCAGACCATTGGCGCGCAGGGTGTTACCGGTGTCGACCACGTCGATGATCTTGTCTGCCAGACCGATCAGCGGCGCCAGTTCCATCGAGCCATAGAGCTTGATGATGTCGACTTGACGGCCCTGTTCGGCGTAGTAGCGCTTGGCAACGTTGACGAATTTGGTCGCCACACGCAGCCGGCCCTTGGGCTCGACATCACCGACACGGCCGGCGGTCATCAGCTTGCAGAGGGCAATTCGCAGGTCCAATGGCTCGTACAGGCCCTGGCCGCCGTATTCCATCAGCACATCTTTACCGGCGACGCCCAGGTCAGCGGCACCATGTTCGACGTAAGTCGGCACATCGGTGGCGCGCACGATCAACAGGCGCACATCGGCCTGAGTCGTGGGGATGATCAGCTTGCGGCTCTTGTCCGGATTCTCGGTCGGCACGATGCCCGCTTCAGCCAGAAGCGGCAGGGTGTCGTCAAGGATGCGGCCCTTGGACAGTGCGATGGTCAACATGGGAAACGTCAGTCCTTATCAAGGTACTCATGCCCGGTCGCAAATGGCGCCGGACACACATCGAGCCGGAAACCGGCTCGACTTCAACAAATCAACGGGCACGTCCCTGTGCCCATGCAACAGAAACTAGCCCGGTACGCGGCGGATCTTGGCACCGAGCATCTGCAGTTTCTCTTCGATGCACTCGTAACCACGGTCGATGTGGTAGATGCGGTCGATCAAGGTGTCACCTTCAGCGATCAACGCCGAGATCACCAGACTGGCCGAAGCACGCAGGTCGGTGGCCATGACTGGCGCGCCCTTGAGCTTTTCGGTACCGGTGACGATGGCGGTGTTGCCTTCGACCTGGATCTTCGCACCCATGCGGTGCAGCTCGTAAACGTGCATGAAGCGGTTTTCGAAGATCGTCTCGATCACGGCACCAGTGCCTTCGGCAATGGCGTTGAGCGAGATGAACTGCGCCTGCATGTCGGTCGGGAACGCCGGGTACGGAGCGGTGCGCACGTTAACGGCTTTTGGCCGCTTGCCGTGCATGTTCAGCTCGATCCAGTCTTCACCGCAGGTGATTTCGGCACCTGATTCCTTGAGTTTCTCAAGAACGGCTTCGAGGATGGTCGGATCGGTGTCCTTGACCTTCACACGACCACCGGTCACAGCAGCTGCGACCAGGTAAGTGCCGGTCTCGATACGGTCAGGCATCACTTTGTAAGTGGTCGGGTGCAGACGCTCGACGCCATCGATGGTGATGGTGTCAGTGCCGGCGCCAGTGATCTTGGCGCCCATAGCGATCAGGAAGTTCGCCAGGTCGATGACTTCAGGCTCGCGAGCGGCGTTTGCCAGAACGCTGCGGCCCTTGGCCAGAGCGGCCGCCATCATGATGTTTTCGGTGCCGGTCACACTGACGGTGTCGAAGAAGAAGTGCGCACCGCGCAGGCCACCTTCAGGCGCCTTGGCCTTGATGTAGCCGCCTTCGACGTCAATGACCGCGCCCATGGCTTCGAGGCCACGAATGTGCAGGTCAACCGGACGCGAACCAATGGCGCAACCGCCAGGCAGTGCGACTTCGGCTTCACCGAAACGGGCAACCATCGGGCCCAGCACCAGGATCGACGCACGCATGGTTTTCACCAGTTCGTACGGAGCGATCAGGGTCTTGATGGTGCGTGGGTCGATTTCGACGCTGAGTTTCTCGTCGATCACCGGCTCGATGCCCATACGACCGAACAGCTCGATCATGGTGGTGATGTCGTGCAGGTGCGGCAGGTTGGCAACAGTCACCGGGCCATCGCACAGCAAGGTTGCAGCCAGGATCGGCAGGGCAGAGTTCTTTGCCCCGGAGATGCGGATCTCGCCATCAAGACGAGCGCCACCGGTAATAATCAATTTATCCATAAGAATCTCGACGCCCTTGGGCTCAGGTGCGCTCGGCCCAGGCCGCGCTGCTGAAAAATTTCATAGTGACCGCATGGATGCTGCCATCGGTGATCCATGGGTTCAAATGGGCATAGATCTGCTGCTGACGCTTCACCGGGCTCAACGCCGCCAGTTCATCGCTAATCACGTTCAGCTGAAAGTTGCAGCCTTCGCCCTCGACTTCTACTAGGGTTCCTGGCAGCTTTCCTTCAAGGAAGCTCTTCACTTCTACGGCCTGCATGCTCAACCTCAATCGGCGCCCTGTGCGCGCGGGTCGGACATCATACAAAAAAGCCCCGCGCCTGCGAACCCCGCGAAGCAGGACTCTGACGGGGGGCTTCTTTATAGATGCGGTTAGGGATGCGCCAACAGCTCGGTCAATTCGCTGACCTGAGCGATTTCGCGCATGTCTTCTGGCATCCCACGGATGCTCAACGCCTTGCCGGCCGCCTCTGCATCACGCATGAAGCACAGCAGCAGCGACAAGCCGACACTGCTGGACTTCAACACTGCCGAGCAATCGACCACCAGAGCCGCGGCCTTGGCGGACTTAATCAGCGCCTGCCCCTGCTTGCGCAAACCGGGGCCAGTGCGGTAATCCAGCATGCCGCTAAGCGTCAGCTCGCCGGATTCGCTCATGCGAATGGCCGACACACTCATTGAGTTTGCGTCTCGGTGGTTTGCTTCTGACTGGCTTCCTTGGCTTTGGCGACTTCCCCGGCCCAACCATTGATGGTCTTGTCCAGGTCGTTGCCATTGCGCTGCATCGCATCAGCGAACTGATCACGGAACAGCTTGCCGATGTTAATGCCGTTGATAATTACGTTGCGCAGCTTCCACTCGCCATTGATCTTTTCGAGTGTGTAAGACACCGGATAGATCGCGCCATTGGTGCCCTTGACCGTCATGCCAACGCTTGTACGGTCTCCCGACTCATCCTTGGCAGGGTCTACGACGATCCCCTGATTGTTGTATTCGAGCAAAGCGTTGCCATAGAACTGGAACAGACCCTTTTTGAAGTTTTCTTCAAAGGTCTTCATTTGCGCAGGCGTGGCTTTGCGCGAGTATTTGACCGTCATGATGCTCTTGGAAATGCCCTCGGCATCCACAACAGGTCCGACGATGCTGTCCAGCGCGGCATAAAAGTCTTTCGGATCCTGCTTGTACTTCTCTTTATTGGCCGACAGATCGGCAAGTAACCGATTGGTGGTGTCCTGCACGATATCGTGCGCTGAGGGCGCTGCCACGGCGTTAGCCATCAACGGCAGGGCCGCGAGTAATACCAACAGGCCACGTCGCAAGTTAGAGATCATTCAAAAGCTCCTCATTTGGCGTCTTTACTAACGGTATTGAGCAGAAATTTACCGATCAGGTCTTCGAGTACCAGCGACGACTGCGTGTCGTGGATGGTTCCACCATCCTTGAGCAAGCCTTCTTCGCCGCCCACGCTGAGACCGATGTACTTCTCGCCCAACAGGCCAGCGGTCAGGATAGATGCAGTGGAGTCAGTCGGCAGGTTATCTACGCGTTTTTCCAGCTGCATGGTCACTCGACCGGTGAAACTGTCGCGATCCAGATCGATTGCCGTGACCTTGCCGATGGTCACACCGGCCATGGTCACTTTAGCTCTGACAGTCAAACCGGCGATATTGTCGAAATACGCATAAAGTTTATAAGTGTCGGTGGTTGCGCTCGGGGACAGGCCACTCACCCGCAACGCCAGCAACAGCAAAGCCAGGATGCCAGCCAGCAAGAAAAGGCCGACACCGATTTCCAGGGTGCGGTTTTGCATCAGAAATCTCCAAACATCAAGGCGGTCAGAATAAAGTCCAGGCCGAGTACAGCCAAAGAGGCATACACCACGGTCTTGGTAGTGGCACGACTGATCCCCTCGGAAGTGGGCTCGCAGTCATAGCCTTGGAATACGGCGATCCAGGTCACGACAAAGGCGAAAACAATGCTTTTGATGATGCCGTTGAGCACATCGTCTGCAAAGGTCACGCTGTTCTGCATGTTGGACCAGTAGGAACCTTCATAGACACCCAGCCAGTCGACAGCCACCCACGAACCACCCCAGATGCCCACCACGCTGAAAATCATCGCCAGCACCGGCAGGGAAATGAAGCCGGCCCACAGGCGCGGGGCAATGATGTACTTGAGCGGGTCGACACCAATCATTTCCAGACTGGACAACTGCTCGGTGGACTTCATGTTGCCGATTTCGGCAGTCAATGCCGAACCGGCGCGCCCGGCGAACAGCAATGCCGTGACCACGGGCCCCAGTTCGCGCAACAGCGTCAGCGCAACCATCTGGCCGACCGCCTGCTCCGAACCATAGCTGGATAGAATATTGAAACCTTGCAGCGCCAGCACCATGCCGATGAATACCCCGGAGACCACGATGATCACCAGGGACATTACGCCCACCGAATGCAGCTGCTTGATCAGCAAGCCAAAACCGCCGCCAATGCCGCCACGGCCAAGCAAGGCATGAAACAGGAATATCGCCGAACGGCCGAACACCCCCAGCACGTCAATGCCAGAGTGGCCGAACCGGCGAACCCGTTCTATTAGTGAAATCTTGCGCATCAACGCTGCCCCAGAAGATCTGCGCGGTAATCCGTCGCTGGAAAGTGATAGGCGACCGGACCGTCAGGCTCGCCTGTCATGAATTGACGGATGCGTGGCTCCTGCGAGTTCATCAGCTCCTCGGGAGTACCCTGCCCCAACACCTGGCCTTCGCCGACGACATAGATGTAATCGGCGATGCTCGCGGTCTCGGCCAGGTCGTGGGAGACCACGATACTGGTGATACCCAGCGCATCGTTGAGCAGGCGGATCAGGCGCACCAGTACGCCCATGGCGATGGGGTCCTGGCCGACAAAGGGCTCGTCATACATGAGGATTTGCGGATCGAGGGCAATCGCCCGAGCCAGAGCGACACGACGTTTCATGCCGCCGGACAACTCGTCAGGCATCAGGTCGATGGCGCCACGCAAGCCCACAGCCTGCAATTTGAGCAGGACAATGTCCCGGATCATTTCTTCCGGCAGTTCGGTATGAACGCGTAGCGGAAAGGCGACGTTCTCGAACACATCGAGATCGGTGAACAGTGCACCACTCTGAAACAGCACGCCCATGTGCTTTCGCGCATCGAACAGATCACTGCGCGACAGTTTCGGCAGGTTCTGTCCATTGACCCAGACTTCGCCTTTGGTAGGCCGCAACTGTGCGCCCATCAGCCGCAACAGCGTAGTCTTGCCACACCCGGAAGGCCCCATGATGCCGGTGACCTTGCCGCGCGGGATACGTATATCGACGTTATTGAAAATGCTGCGCGTTCCGCGCTTGAAGGTCAGTCCCTTCAGCTCGACCGCGTAGGCTTTATCGGCACTCATCTAAACTCCTTGCGATGCAGCCTCTCACTCGGACGCCTGACTTTCTGGCGAAAGCACATACCTCCCGGGCAGGCCGAACTGGCGGCGAACTATATCACTGCAAAGGCCAAGCGCCCAAGGCCCAAGCCAGGCCATGTTCAGCAACATGACGGGGTAAAAGCTTATATTTAAGGGTATTCGGTAACCGGGAATGACAAAGCGCGACGAACTTGCGTGAGGGTTTTGATCATTACCGCTATAATCGCCGCCTTTTCATCAGGCTATACGATTTCTGACATGAGCCAATCCAGCGACCTGATTCAATCAGCACAACGCACCATCCGCCTCGAACTGGAAGCCGTACAAGGCTTGTTGCCCCGTATCGACGCAGATTTCGTACGCGCTTGCGAGATGATTCTGGCCAGCAAAGGCCGCGTAGTCGTGGTCGGCATGGGCAAATCCGGGCACATCGGCAACAAGATCGCCGCCACCCTGGCCAGCACCGGCACCACGGCCTTTTTCGTGCACCCGGCCGAAGCCAGCCACGGCGATATGGGCATGATCACCCGCGACGACATCATCCTGGCACTGTCGAACTCCGGCTCCACCAATGAAATCGTCACCCTGCTGCCGCTGATCAAGCGCCTGGGCATTCAATTGATCAGTATGACCGGCAACCCTGACTCACCGCTGGCGAAGGCTGCCGAGGTCAACCTCAACGTGCACGTCGAGCACGAAGCCTGCCCGCTAAACCTGGCACCGACCTCGTCGACCACTGCCGCGCTGGTCATGGGCGACGCCCTGGCCGTTGCGCTGCTGGAAGCCCGCGGTTTTACCGCTGAAGATTTCGCCTTTTCCCACCCCGGCGGCGCGCTTGGCCGACGCCTGCTGCTGAAAGTGGAAACCGTCATGCACGCTGGCGCAGAACTGCCCCAGGTGCAACGTGGCACGCTACTCAAGGACGCATTGATGGAAATGACCCGCAAGGGCCTGGGCATGACCGCGATTGTGGAGGCTGACGGCAAACTGGCCGGGATCTTCACGGACGGAGACTTGCGCCGCACCCTTGACCGGACCATCGACATCCACCATACGACCATTGACGAGGTCATGACCGTCCACGGCAAGACCGCCCGGGCCGAAATGCTGGCGGCTGAGGCTCTGAAAATCATGGAAGACCATCGAATCAACGCACTGGTAGTGGTGGACAAGGAGGACCGTCCGATCGGCGCCTTCAACCTGTCCGACCTGCTGCGTGCAGGAGTAATGTAATGAGCACCGACCTGCTGCAACGCGGCAAGAACATCAAACTGGCGGTTTTCGACGTCGATGGCGTACTGACCGACGGACGCCTGTACTTCCTCGAAGACGGCAGCGAATTCAAGACGTTCAACACCCTCGACGGCCAAGGCATCAAGATGTTGATGGCAGCCGGCGTGCAGACCGCTATCATCAGCGGCCGCAAGACCCCGGTGGTCGAGCGACGAGCGAAGAACCTCGGTATTCCACACGTGTACCAGGGGCGCGAAGACAAACTGGTAGTGCTCGACGAGCTTCTTGCCCAACTCAACCTAAGCTATGAGCAAGTCGCCTATCTCGGCGACGACCTGCCGGACCTGCCGGTGATTCGCCGCGTCGGCCTGGGCATGGCGGTGGCAAACGCCGCCAGTTTCGTCCGTGAACACGCCCACGGCATCACCCAGGCCCGCGGTGGCGAGGGTGCCGCTCGCGAATTCTGCGAATTGATCCTGCGCGCGCAGGGCCGCCTTGATGCGGCAAACGCCGCGTACCTGTGAGCCAACTATGCTGAGCAAAAAGATTCGCAAATTCCTGGTGTTCGGTTGCATCGCAGCGATGTTCGCGGCGGTCGGCTACTGGAACATCAGCCCGGAACGCTTCCTCGATCAGCCGGTGGCAAAGATCGATGAAACCGCGATCGACTATTACGCGATCAACGCCCACAGCGTGCAATACCTGCCGGACGGCAAACTGCAATACGAAATGACGTCCGACAAGGTTGAACACCTGAAAGCCACCGAAGTGACGCTGTTGACCAATCCCGACCTGAACATGTTCCGCGGCACCGAGTTTCCGTGGCATGTCCAGAGCGAGCACGGCGAAGTGAATCCCGACGGCACTCAGGTCGAACTGATTGACTCGGTGCGCATCACGCGCTTCGACGAGAAAAACCGCAAGACCCTGATTACCACCACCCGCATGACAGTGTTCCCGCAGCAGCAATATGCGCAGACCGAGCAACCCGTTAGAATCGACGGCGCTGGTGGTGTGTCGACTGGCAAGGGAATGAAAGCGTATTTGAAAGAAAGCAGGATACACCTGCTATCTAACGTAAGAGGACAGTATGAGGCTCGTTAAAACCCTCCCTATTTTGCTCGGTCTGAGCGCAGCACTGGGAAGCGTGAGCGCCTGGGCTCTGCCGACCGATCAAGCGCAGCCTATCCGCATCCAGGCCGACGACGCCCAGCTGGACGACAAGAATGGCATTGCCACCTATAAAGGTGACGTGATCATCACTCAGGGCTCGATGATCGTTAAAGGTAATACTGTGACCATCACCCGCACCCCGACCGGCGACATCGACGTGGTGACTTCGGTGGGCAACCTCGCCTATTTCGAGCAACTGCAAACCCAGGGCGACACCAAGCCTGTTCAGGGCTGGGGAGTGACTATTCAGTACCACGCCTCGCAAAACCGCGTTGTGCTGATCGACAAGGCGAAAGTCATCGACAAGGACAACAACGTCACCCAAGGCGAGAAAATCGTCTACGACACGGTCAAAAAGCTTGCGAGCGCCGGTCGCGCGACGGGCAACAAGGTCACCGAGTCGCGTCCGCGCATCGACATGGTGATCCAGCCGAAGAAGAAAACCGACGAGCAAAAGGCCCAGTAATGGCAACTCTGAAAGCTCAGCATCTGGCCAAGAGCTACAAGAGCCGCCAGGTCGTGCGCGACGTCAGCCTGTCGATCGACAGCGGTCAGATCGTCGGCCTGCTGGGTCCCAACGGCGCCGGCAAGACCACCTGCTTTTACATGATTGTCGGCCTGGTACAGGCCGATCAGGGCCGCGTACTGATTGACGACCTGGATGTCAGCCACCAGCCTATGCACGGTCGTGCGAAGGCCGGCATCGGCTATCTTCCGCAAGAAGCATCGATCTTCCGCAAACTCTCGGTAGCCGACAACATAATGGCGATCCTCGAGACCCGCAAGGAACTCGACAAGGGCGGTCGTCGCAAAGAGCTGGAAAGCCTGTTGCAGGAATTCCACATCAGCCACATCCGCGACAATCTCGGCATGAGCCTGTCCGGTGGTGAACGCCGCCGCGTGGAAATCGCCCGGGCACTGGCCACCAACCCGAAATTCATCCTGCTCGACGAACCGTTCGCCGGCGTGGACCCGATTTCGGTGGGCGATATCAAACAGATCATCTATCACCTCAAGGCCAAGGGCATTGGCGTGCTGATCACTGACCACAACGTCCGTGAAACCCTGGATATCTGCGAAACCGCCTACATCGTCAATGATGGCCAGCTGATCGCCGAAGGTGACTCTGCCACCATCCTGGCCAACGACCTGGTCAAGGAAGTGTATCTGGGCCATGAGTTCCGCCTGTAAGCACTGAGGTGTCTGGCTGGTTGCTCGGGCGCTTGTCTCGATAAAAAATCAACATTTTTTTATTGTTACAGCGCTCTAGGCAAACGCTGCAGTTTCGGGCATATAATTTGCTTATGTTTGGCGCTCCGGCGCCCTGTAGTGGATGGCGCATGTGCGCCGGCGAATAAGGTGTTAAGCCCCTGCCATGAAACCATCGCTAGTCTTGAGAATGGGCCAGCAGCTGACGATGACACCGCAGCTGCAACAGGCCATCCGCCTGCTCCAATTGTCGACCCTGGACCTGCAACAGGAAATCCAGGAGGCCCTGGAGTCCAATCCGATGCTCGAACGCCAGGAAGAAGGCGACGACTTCGATAACGCCGACCCCTTGGCCGACAAAGCCGAACAGCAACCCAACGTCGACATTCAGGAACCCTCCTACCAGGAAACCGCCCCGACGGTTGATAACCTCGAGGAAGGCGACTGGAACGAGCGCATCCCCAACGAACTGCCCGTCGATACCGCGTGGGAAGACGTCTACCAGACCAGCGCCAGCAGCCTGCCGAGCAACGATGACGACGAGTGGGACTTCACCACCCGGACATCGGCCGGCGAAAGCCTGCAAAGCCATCTGTTGTGGCAACTGAACCTGGCCCCGATGTCCGACACCGATCGCCTGATCGCCGTGACCCTGATCGACTGCATCAACAATCAGGGCTACCTGGACGAAACCCTCGAGGAGATTCTCGAAGCCTTCGACCCGGAACTGGACATCGAACTGGACGAAATCGAAGCCGTCCTGCACCGCATCCAGCAATTCGAACCGGCCGGCATCGGCGCCCGCAACCTGGGCGAATGCCTGCTGCTGCAATTGCGCCAGTTGCCCGCCAAGACGCCTTGGCTGGTCGAGGCCAAACGCCTGGTCACCGATTACATCGACCTGCTCGGCAGCCGCGATTACAGCCAGCTGATGCGTCGCATGAAGCTCAAGGAAGACGAACTGCGCCAGGTGATTGAACTGGTGCAGAGCCTCAACCCGCGCCCAGGCTCGCAAATCGAGTCCAGCGAAGCCGAATACGTCGTTCCCGACGTGATCGTACGCAAGGACAACGAGCGCTGGCTGGTGGAGCTGAACCAGGAATCCGTGCCACGACTGCGGGTCAACGCTCAATACGCCGGTTTCGTACGCCGCGCCGACACCAGCGCCGACAACACCTTCATGCGCAATCAGTTGCAAGAGGCCCGCTGGTTCATCAAGAGCCTGCAAAGCCGCAACGAAACCCTGATGAAAGTCGCCACTCAGATCGTCGAGCATCAGCGCGGCTTTCTTGAATACGGCGACGAAGCCATGAAACCGCTGGTCCTGCATGACATCGCCGAAGCGGTGGGCATGCACGAGTCGACGATTTCACGGGTGACCACGCAGAAATTCATGCATACCCCACGGGGCATATATGAACTGAAATACTTTTTCTCCAGCCACGTCAGCACCTCCGAGGGCGGTGAATGCTCGTCCACGGCGATCCGCGCGATCATCAAAAAACTGGTTGCCGCGGAAAATCAGAAAAAGCCGTTGAGTGACAGCAAGATCGCTGGTTTACTGGAGGCACAAGGCATTCAGGTGGCTCGCCGCACCGTCGCCAAGTACCGCGAATCCCTCGGGATCGCGCCTTCGAGCGAACGTAAGCGGTTGATGTAGAGCCACGCCACAGCGTTCCAGTGGCAGGCATTTCTGCCTGCCGCTTTATGCACTGGCAACGAAGGAGAAGCTGTATGCAAGTCAACATCAGTGGACACCAACTGGAAGTGACCGAACCTCTTCGCACCTACATCGGCGAAAAACTCGAACGATTAGAGAGGCATTTCGACAAGATCACCAACGTGCAGGTCACGATGACGGTCGAAAAGCTCAAGCAGAAAATCGAAGCCACGCTGCATATTCCCGGCAATGAAGTGGTCGCAAACGCGGAGCATACCGATATGTACGCGGCGATCGACGCACTGACCGACAAGCTGGATAAACAACTCAAAAAGCATAAGGAAAAGACCCAAAGCCTCCTTCAGGGCGCGACCGGTCGTTAACACTCCCAACCCATGATCCGACTTGAAAGTATCCTGACCCCCGGCCGTTCCCTCGTGAACGTGCCGGGCGGCAGTAAAAAGAAAGCCCTCGAGCAAATTGCCAACCTTATCCACAAAGAAGTGCCGGATCTGGAGATGCAAGATGTCTTCGAGGCTCTGATTGCCCGTGAAAAACTCGGTTCAACCGGTTTTGGCAACGGCATCGCCATTCCCCACTGCCGCCTGAAGGGCTGTACCTCACCCATCAGCGCCCTGATGCACCTTGATGCACCCATAGATTTCGACGCCATCGACGGTGCCCCGGTTGACCTGCTGTTCGTTCTGCTGGTCCCGGAAGCCGCTACCGATGCGCACCTGGAGTTACTGCGCCAGATCGCCAGCATGCTCGACCGCAAGGAAGTGCGCGAAAAACTGCGCAGCGCCCCGAGCAATGAAGCCTTGTATCAGGTTGTCCTGGACGAGCAAAACGGTCATTAATCATGCGCTTGATCATCGTCAGTGGCCGCTCCGGCTCAGGTAAAAGTACCGCACTCGATGTTCTCGAGGACAACGGCTACTACTGCATCGACAACCTGCCCGCCGGTCTGTTGCCGGAACTGGCCGAACGCGCGTTGATTCACACCGAGCTGGCACAACCGCTGGTTGCCGTATCCATCGATGCGCGTAACTTGCCGAGTCATTTGTCGCGGTTTCCCGAACTGCTGGAAGAAGTGCGCAGCCGGCACATCCAGTGTGATGTGCTTTATCTGGACGCCGATGAAGAAACCTTGCTCAAACGTTTCTCGGAAACCCGCCGTCGTCACCCGCTAAGCAATGCCAATCGCTCGCTGGCCGAGGCCATCAACGATGAGACCGCCCTGCTCGGGCCGATTGCCGACCTCGCCGATCTCAAAGTAAACACCACCAACCTGAACCTGTATCAGCTGCGAGATACCATCAAGCTGCGCCTGCTTAACCAGCCGGAACCCGGTACGGCGTTTCTGGTGGAGTCTTTCGGCTTCAAGCGTGGCATGCCGGTTGACGCTGATCTGGTGTTCGACGTGCGCTGCCTGCCGAACCCTTACTGGAAACCAGAGTTGCGCGATCAATCCGGGCTTGACCAACCGGTTGCCGAGTACCTGGCGGCACAGCCGGACGTCGAAGAGATGTTCCAGGACATCTCCACCTACTTGCTCAAGTGGCTACCACGCTTTGCCGCCAGCAACCGCGCTTATGTCACCATTGCCATTGGCTGCACCGGCGGCCATCACCGCTCCGTCTACCTGACCGAACGTCTGGGCCAGGCCCTGCAAAAATCCCTGAAGAACGTCCAGGTTCGCCACCGCGACCTCAGCTAAAGGATTCACACCGCGATGCCTGCTCTGGAAATTGAAATCATCAACAAGCTGGGCCTGCATGCCCGCGCTTCTGCAAAATTCGTTGGCGTCGCCGGTGAATTCAAGGATTGCACGATCAGAGTAGGACGCACGCCGGAATCCACGGTCGACGGAAAAAGCATCATGGCAATGATGATGCTCGCTGCGGGCAAGGGCACCAAAATCCACCTGAGCACCGAAGGTGAACAGGCTGATGAGGCGCTGCAGGCATTGGTGAACTTGATCAATGACTACTTCGGCGAAGGCGAATAACGCCTCGCCCTGTAGCAGCTGCCGAAGGCTGCGTTCGGCTGCGCAGCAGTCGTAAATGCACGCACGATTGAACTGACGCACCACCGATTTCGAACTGGCGACTGCTTCGCAGCCGAACGCAGGCTTCGCCAGCTGCTACAAAGTTCGCGTTCAGCCGCTAAGCGAGCGCTGTATCCATCACCATCATCAAGCAAAACCCGATCAGCAACCCAAGACTTGCAAGCTTGTCGTGACCATTACGGCGCGACTCGGGAATGACTTCATGGGTGACCACCAGCAACATTGCCCCGGCCGCCAGCGCCAACCCCAAGGGCAACAACAATTCGGCCAGGCTCACTAGCCAGGCGCACAACAACGCGAAGACCGGCTCGACCAGACCTGACGCGGCACCCATCAGGAACGCCTTGACCCGCGACATCCCTGCCCCGGCCAATACCAGCGCGATCACCAGACCTTCCGGCACATCCTGCAAGGCGATGCCCATGGCCAGGCTATCGGCGTCGGGCATGCCACCCCCCGCCGACACACCGACCGCCATGCCTTCGGGGATGTTGTGGGCAATGATCGCAAACACAAACAACCAGACTCGCGGCGGGATGACCGGTCGCTCCAGCGTGCCTACGAGCATTTCCGGCGACGCACCTGACACCTTGCGATCAACCAGGAACAATCCGAACGCACCCAGCATGATGCCGAAACTGATCAGTCCGCTGGCCGCCCAAGGCGTCAGCCCCAGGTTTTCAGCAGCAGATATCCCCGGAACGATCAACGAAAACGCTGTCGCCGCGAGCATCACCCCGGCCCCGAAGCCGAGCAGCGTATCGCTGACCGCCTGAGGCATCCGTCGAATCACCAGCACGGGCACCGCGCCCAAGGCTGTGCCCAGAGCGCAGATCGCCCCGCCTTGCAGCGCGCGCAGCAGTTTCGGCTCGAGGTCCAGCCACGCCAAGCCTTGGGCAACCAATAACGTCATGCCTGCCAGCAGTAACAGCGATCCGAATGCGTAACGAAACATTCGTCCACTACCGATCGCCAGTGTTTCAGTGCCCATAGCCAGCCTTGGATTGTTTTTGCAGAAGTCTTAAATCAGTGCAGCCTGATAGCGCGTAGCGACTTCAGGCCAATTGATCACGTTGTAAAACGCGTTGATGTATTCCGGGCGACGGTTCTGGTATTGCAGGTAATACGCGTGCTCCCAGACATCCAGGCCAAGGATTGGCGTATTACCGTTCATCAATGGACTGTCCTGATTGCCGCTGCTTTCAACGACTAGCGTCTTTTGCGGCGTCACACTGAGCCACGCCCAGCCGCTGCCGAAACGAGTCAGCGCGGCTTTGGTGAAGGCTTCCTTGAAACTGCTCAGGCCGCCCAGCTGCTCATCGATCGCCTCAGCCAGGGAGCCTTCAGGATTACCGCCGCCGTTGGGCGCCATCACTTCCCAGAACAGCGAATGGTTGGCATGCCCGCCGCCCTGATTAATCACCGCCGCGCGCAGCTTCTCCGGCAGTTGCTGGACAGCTGACACCAGTTTCTCCACCGGCCACTCGGAAAACTCGGTGCCTTCCACCGCAGCGTTGAGGTTGTTGATGTAAGTCTGGTGGTGCTTGGTGTAGTGGATTTCCATGGTCTGCGCATCGATGTGCGGCTCCAGGGCGTCGTAGGCGTAGGGCAAGGCAGGCAGGGTAAAAGCCATTTCAATGAACTCCATGATGTAGAGGCGCAGGCGAGGCGGCATCGATGTGCAGCAATCGATGCGTACGCGGGTATTCACCGTGTTCGCTGATGAAATTCAGCAGCTCGACGTAGGTTTTGCTGCTCTGGCGCAACGCTGCTTCACGCAGGGCCGGCGCCAGTCGTGGGTCCTGCATGGTCTGCAACAATCGCTGATAGATGGCGCACAGGTACTCGGCGCTCTCCTCGGGCTGGTTCAGACGCAAATGCAGATCCGCCAGGTTGTGATGGGAAATCACGCAGGCCGCCACCGCTTCGTCGGCATCCGCCCAGCGCTCGAACAACACCTGGGCCAGAGCCAATGCCTGCAAGTAAGCCTCGCGGGCATCGACGTATTCGCCCAGCATGAAACAACGATTTGCCCGTTCGATCGTGCGTTTCCAGTGTTCCATGGTGAGCCTCCAAAGCGGTTGCGGTGGTTACACGCCGCCTGCGGTGAGTTTTTCCGGGTCCAGCAAAACCTCAAGCTGGCTGCGGGTCAGGTCGGTGTGTTCGAGAGCGACATCGATCACCGGACGGCCCTGTTGATAGGCCTTCTTAGCGATCTCTGCAGCTTTTTGGTAACCAATGATCGGGTTGAGTGCGGTGACCAGGATCGGGTTACGCGACAGCGCTTCCTTGAGCCTGGCTTCGTTGACCTTGAAGCTGGCGATGGCCTTTTCACCCAGCAGATGGCTTGAGTTGGCCAGCAATTCGATGCTGCTCAGCAGGTTCTGGGCGATGATCGGCAGCATCACGTTCAGCTCGAAATTGCCCGACTGACCGGCGATGGTGATAACCGTGTCATTGCCGATGACCTGAGCGGCGACCATGGCAGTCGCTTCCGGGATCACCGGGTTGACCTTGCCAGGCATGATCGAAGAACCCGGCTGCAAGGCTTCGAGCTCGATTTCACCAAGACCGGCCAGCGGGC
The DNA here is from genome assembly GCF_019947405.1 of Pseudomonas sp. GL-B-26. Taxonomy (NCBI): domain Bacteria; kingdom Pseudomonadati; phylum Pseudomonadota; class Gammaproteobacteria; order Pseudomonadales; family Pseudomonadaceae; genus Pseudomonas; species Pseudomonas sp. GL-B-26. The sequence continues at coordinate 167,638 of NZ_JAGYGJ010000003.1, forward strand.
CGGAGTTCATCCAGCGCAGGTCGTTGGCGATTTTCATCAGCGAAACGGCCGTGGCCTTGAGCTGACCGGAAACGCTGACCGCCGTGTCCTGAGAGCCGATCAGCGCAAACAGATCCTCACCCGGCTGGAATTGCACCTGAGTCAGCTTGCTCAGTTGCTCACTGAAACGCGCCGCGAATTGCGGATGAGCGTTGATGCCGGTGCCCACCGCAGTGCCGCCCTGGGCCAAGGATTGCAGACTCGGCAGCAGATCCTGCAGATGACCGATGTTGGCCTTGAGCTGCTGCGCCCAACCGTTGAGCACCTGGCTCATGCGCACCGGCATCGCGTCCATCAAGTGAGTGCGACCGGTTTTGACGTGGTGATGAACCTCTTCGGCCTTGCCCTCGATCACCTGAACCAGACGCACCAGTGCCGGCAACAATTGCTCGTGCAACGCCAACGCAGCACTGACGTGGATGGTGGTCGGGATGATGTCGTTGCTGCTTTGGCCGCAATTGACGTGATCGTTGGGGTTCACCGGCTCGCCGAGCAGTCGGCTGGCCAGGGTGGCGATCACTTCGTTGGCGTTCATGTTCGAACTGGTGCCGGAACCGGTCTGGAAGATATCCACCGGAAAATGCTGCATGAAGTCGCTTTGGAGCAGGCCCAGCGCCGCATCGACGATGGCAGTGCCCTGGGATTCGCTGATTTGCTCGAGCTCGACGTTGGCTCGGGCAGCGGCGGCCTTGGCCAGGATCAGCGCGCGAATGAACTGCACGGGCATTGGTTTGCCGCTGATGGGAAAGTTATCCACCGCGCGCTGGGTCTGTGCGCCATAAAGCGCGTCCACCGGCACTTGAAGTTCGCCCATGCTGTCGCGTTCAATGCGTGTCTTGGTCATCAGAAAATCCTTGCACCAGTTCTATGAGAGGAATCGAGGGCTGCAACTCGCAGGTCGCCAGTTGCCAGGTGTAGCTCTGCCAGCGCTTGAGGCGGCATTTGCACAGAGAGAGGCGTTCCAGATCGCGCAACGGCCGCCAGGCCTGGTCCAGACAAAAGGTGCGCCAGTGCCAGGGCAGCGCGACATCGGCGGCGGTGTCGAGTAACAGGCGGAAAGTAGTTTCGGCGATGGTCCAGGGAGAGGTTGCCGTGCAGCAGGCGAGATACCGACCTTCGGCCAGGTAATGTTCGATCAGGCGAGGCTCGTCAGGGTCCATCGCGCAACGGATCTGGCGACTCATCCAGCGCCAGCTTTCGAGGTAAGGCTGCTCGTGCAAGGCAGAACTCATGATCCGGGCTCATTCGGTAATGAGATTTATTATTAGATGATAATGAGAACCAAAACAACCTCGAGAAAATCGGCACAAAAAAAGGCGCGTCACCCAACGATGGGTGACGCGCCTTTTTGCGTAACGGTTAAGCGTTAGCTGCCGGCTACCGTCATCCGCTCGATCAGCACCGAACCTGTACGAATGTTGCTGCGCAGTTCCAGGTCATTACCGACGGCAACGATCTGTTTGAACATGTCACGCATGTTGCCGGCGATGGTCACCTCCTGAACCGCAAACTGGATTTCGCCATTCTCGACCCAGTAACCCGCCGCGCCACGGGAGTAATCGCCCGTGACCATGTTCAGGCCCTGGCCCATCAATTCAGTCACCAGCAGGCCGCGGCCCATGCGGCGCAGCAAGGCTGCCTGATCTTCGTCGCCATGGGTGACGAACAGGTTGTGCACGCCACCAGCGTTGGCAGTGCTCGGCATCCCGAGCTTACGGCCCGAGTACGTGCCGAGAATGTACGAGACCAACTCGCCTTTTTCGACGAATGGTTTGGCGTAAGTGGCCAGACCATCGCCATCGAACGCCGAACTGCCCATGGCGCGCATCAAGTGCGGACGCTCATCGATGGTCAGCCATTCCGGGAACAGTTTCTGCCCCAGCGTGCCTTCAAGGAACGAGGATTTGCGATACAGACTGCCGCCGGAAATCGCCGACAGAAAACTCCCGAACAAACCACCGGCCAGCTCTGCGGAAAACAACACCGGCACTTCGCAGGTCGGCACTGGACGCGCGCCCAGACGGCTCGCCGCCCGTTGCGCAGCACGTTGGCCGATGCTCTCCGGAGAGGCCAGCAAATTGCCCTGACGGTTCACGTCGTACCAGTAATCGCGCTGCATCTGGCCGTCGGCCTCGGCGATCATCACGCAACTCAGGCTGTGCCGGGTCGACGCGTATCCGCCGATAAAACCGTGGCTGTTGCCGTAAACGCGGCAGCCCTGATGGGTGCTGAGGGTGGTGCCATCGGCGTTCTTGATCCGGCTGTCGGTGGCAAACGCCGCCGCTTCACAGGCCAGGGCCTGCTCGATGGCTTGCTCCGGGGTGATGTCCCATTGGTGGAACAGGTCGAAATCCTGCAGATCCTTGGCCATCAGCGCAGCATCCGCCAGGCCCGAAGCTTCGTCTTCAGACGTGTGCTTGGCGATGGCCAATGCGGCGGCGACGGTTTCGCGAATCGCCTCCGGACCACTGGCGGACGTGCTGGCCGAGCCCTTGCGCTGGCCAACGTACAAGGTGATGCCGAAGCCCTGATCGCGGTTGAATTCGACGGTTTCGACTTCACGCTGACGCACCGAGGTCGACAGGCCCTGCTCCAGGGACACCGCCACTTCACAGGCACTGGCACCCTGGCGCTTGGCTTCAGCGATGATCTGCTCGACTTGTTCTTGCAGTGCCGGCAACGCTTGTGGGCCGACGCTTTCAACTGCACTCATGCTGTTCTCCACTCAAATTCTGCTTTCGGCTAGGGCCTTCGAGCGACCGGGCCGGACAAGCGGCCCCCGACTGGTTATCATGGCGGCGTTTCTTTGCGGACGGCCACCATGGTTGATTCTTACGACGACTCCCTCGATACGGGAGAAAAAAGCAAATCCCAGGTTAAACGCGAGCTTCATGCTCTGGTTGACCTTGGCGAGCGCCTTACAACACTCAAGCCTGACTTGCTGGCAAAACTGCCGTTGACCGACGCTATGCGCCGGGCCCTGGCCGATGCGCCAAAGCACACCGCGAATATCGCGCGTAAACGGCACCTTATGTTCATCGGCAAACTGATGCGCGATCAGGACACTGACGCCATTCTGACTCTGCTCGATCAACTGGATGCCTCCACTCGGCAGTACAACGAACGTTTCCATGGTCTGGAACGCTGGCGCGATCGCTTGATCGCGGGCGACGATGCAGTCCTGGAGAAGTTCGTGCTCGACTACCCGGAGGCTGATCGTCAGCAATTGCGCTCCCTGATCCGTCAGGCCCAGCACGAACTGGCGACCAACAAGCCACCGGCATCGAGCCGTAAAATCTTCAAGTACATCCGTGAGCTGGACGAGACTCAACGCGGTCTGCGTTAAGTCACCGCAGCCCTTGTAGGAGCTGCCACAGGCTGCGATCTTTTGATCTTAAAAAGCAAAGATCGCAGCTTGCGGCAGCTCCTACAGGAGTTGTATTTCCTTACGACCCCGTGCCACCCACAGTGATCGCATCGATTTTCAGCGTTGGCTGGCCGACACCCACCGGCACCGACTGCCCATCCTTGCCACACGTCCCCACGCCGCTGTCCAGCGCCAGATCGTTACCGACCATCGACACTTTGCTCATGGCTTCCGGCCCGTTGCCGATCAACGTCGCGCCTTTGACCGGGGCAGTGATTTTGCCGTCTTCGATCAGGTACGCCTCGCTGGTGGAAAACACGAATTTGCCGCTGGTGATATCCACCTGACCGCCGCCGAGGTTGGCGCAGTAGATGCCCCGCTTCACCGAAGCGATGATTTCTGCCGGGTCGCTTTCGCCCGCCAGCATGTAGGTGTTGGTCATGCGCGGCATCGGCAGGTGCGCATAGGACTCGCGACGACCGTTACCGGTTCGGGCCACGCCCATCAGACGGGCATTGAGCTTGTCCTGCATGTAGCCCTTGAGTACGCCGTTTTCGATCAGTGTCGTGCACTCGGTCGGGGTGCCTTCATCATCGACGCTCAGGGAACCGCGACGACCGGCCAGCGTGCCGTCATCGACGATGGTGCAAAGCTTGGACGCAACCATCTCGCCCATACGACCGCTGTACGCCGAACTGCCCTTGCGGTTGAAGTCGCCTTCCAGACCGTGGCCGACCGCTTCGTGCAGCAACACACCGGACCAGCCCGAACCCAATACCACCGGCAACGTACCGGCCGGCGCAGGAATGGCTTCCAGATTCACCAACGCCTGACGCAGCGCTTCACGGGCGTAGCTCATGGCGCGGTCATCGCTGAGGAAATAACGGTAATCGGTACGACCGCCACCGCCATGACCGCCGCGCTCACGGCGGCCGTTCTGCTCGACGATCACGCTGACGTTAAAGCGCACCAACGGCCGAACATCGGCGGCCAGGCCACCGTCGGTAGAAGCCACGAGGATTCGCTCCCAGACGCCAGCCATGCTCACGGTGACTTGCTGGATACGCGTGTCGAGGGCGCGAGTCGCGACGTCGATGCGTTTGAGCAGTTCGACCTTCTCGGCACGGGTCATCACTTCCAACGGATTGTCCGGCCCGTACAACTGGGCGACATCCTGAGTCGTGAAGGCTTGCACCGTGCCGTTCTGACCAGCGCGGGAGATCGAACGTGCAGCACGGGCCGCGGCGCCGAGGGCTTCCAGGGTAATGGCATTGCTGTAGGCAAAACCGGTTTTTTCACCCGATTGCGCTCGCACACCGACACCTTGGTCAAGATTGAAGCTGCCTTCCTTGACGATCCCGTCTTCCAGCGCCCAAGACTCGGAAATCTGCCCCTGGAAATACAGGTCGGCAGCATCGATGCCCGGGCCGGCCAGATCGCCGAGTACACCTTGCAGGCTCTCGATCGTTACGCCGCCGGGCGCCAGGAGGTGTTCACTGACTGAGGACAACAACTCGCTCATATGCTTTACGCCTTAAATTCATCGTTCTGAGGCAGGTCGCCGGGCGCCCTGCGAGAAAAAGCGCCGGTGACTGGACACCGGCATCCGCGCCCTGATGGACGCCTGTTCGCTGCTATCGCGTTCGGCCAGCAGCACGGCCTCGCCTTGATCCTGTTGCGCCAGCACACGTCCCCACGGGTCGATAATCGCGGCATGGCCAAAGGTTTCTCGTGGCCCCGGATGCGTCCCACCCTGGGCAGCCGCGAGCATATAACATTGAGTTTCGATGGCTCGCGCGCGAATCAATACATCCCAATGCGCCGCGCCGGTCACCGCGGTAAAGGCCGACGGCGCGGTAATCAACTCTGCACCGGCAGCGCGTAATTCGCTGTACAGCTCCGGGAAGCGCAGGTCGTAACACACCGTCAGCCCGACTCGACCGACGGGCGTGTCCGCCACGACTACCCCACTGCCATAAGCATAGTCATCGGATTCGCGATAACGCCCGCGATTGTCCGCCACATCGACGTCGAAAAGGTGCAACTTGTCATACCGTGCAACGGTTTCGCCGCGGTCATCCACCAGCAGCGAGCAGGCATGCACTTTGGCCGTCGGTTGATCCACCGGCGGCAACGGCAAGGTGCCGGCCACTATCCATAACTTGAGGTCGCGGGCGGTCTGTTTCAACCATGGCAGGATCGGGCCTTCACCCAATGCCTCGGCGCGGCCGATGTCGGCAATGTCGCGACGGCCCATGGCGGCGAAGTTTTCCGGCAGTACGGCAAGCTGCGCACCACCGGCTGCCGCTTGCTCAAGCAGCCGACGGGCCTGGGCCAGATTGGCCAGCACATCGCTCTGGCTGACCATTTGAATCACCGCTACAGACATGGCCTTTCCTTTTTGAAATCTGTACACCGACCTGTATCAGCTGCCGAAGGCTGCGTCCGGTTCGGGCCGCGTTCGGACGCAGCAGTCGTAAAATCAGACACCGCGGTCTTTCAGATAAACCGTGCATCCCGGATTTACGACTGCTGCGCAGCCGGACGCAGGCTTCGCCAGCTGCTACAGGGGATCTGCGCCGCTATGTATGGCCATGCTACTCCATCGGCCAAGGACGTGGGCTCTGAGAAAGAAGGTCAAAAAGGCTTGTCGTAGGTGATTTTCGGCTCTTTCCACGGCCCCTTGACGGTGTATTGGACGCTGGCGAAACGCGCCACACGGTCACCGATCAGCTTGTCGATCAGGAACAGCGCGCCGCCGATAGCCGGTGCACCGACGATCAGCGCGGCAATCGGCAGGTTGTTGGTTACTGGCAAAGTCACCAGCAACTTGGCGTCGATCTGGTCACCCACCAGGTTCAGAGTGCCGTTGAGCTCAACATTGCTCGACGGGCCGGTCATCTGGATCGGCTCCTTGGTCACGTAAACGCCGTTGGTCGCGACCAACAAACCCTTGACCCGGTCATAACTCAGGCCTTTGCCAAACAAGTCAGAAAAGTCCAGACGCAGCCGGCGGCCGATGGAGTTGAAGTTCAGCAAGCCAAACACTCGCAACGCCTGGGCGCTGCCCTCAACTTCAACAAACTGGCCTTTTTTCAGCGAAGCATCGAGGGTTCCAGAGAAGCGCTTGCTGGCCAGCCAGGCCGGCGAACCGGGCCAGCGACCATCGACATCCATATGAAAATCTTCGCTGGTGACACTCGGCGCAAAGCCCCAGCCCTTCAGTACATCGGCGAGGTTCTTGCCGCTGATCCGGCCCTTGTACCAACTGCTGCTGGATCCGGGCGTGCCTTCCCAACCGCCGCTGCCCTGCAGGAGAATGCCCTTGAGGCCCAGATCCAGCGTATTAAGCGCAATGCCCTTGGCGGTCGGACGGACTTTCAGATACCAGGCCCCGACGAGGTCTTTGCCCTGGAACAGCTGATTGATGGTGATATCCATTGCCGGGATCTTCGTCGGATCCACCGAGGCCAGCGGATCCGGCGAATTTTCGTCGGCCAGGACCGTCGGGTCAGGCGCCGGCAAACGCACGTATTGCAGATTGATCGCAATCGGCGCGGCTTTCGCATCGGGGATGCTGGCGCTGCCCTTGACCTGCTGACTGTCGAGTTGCAAGGCCCACGCGGCGGGTTTGCGGTTCAACTGTACGGAAGCCTGATCGAGCGTAGTGCCGACACCGCTGAGCTTGCCAATCTTGAAATCCGCACCGCTGAGCAACTGTTTGGCGTTGCCGCCCGCATCCTGGCCGGCGTACTTGTCTACCAGGTCCTTCCAGGGGCCGACGTCCAGTTCCGACAGCACGCCGCGCACCCGCAGGCCTTTGGCGCCGGGTAGCACGGCATTACCGCCACCCAGGAACAACTCGCCACGACCGTCGGCAAAATTGCCGGGCGGCGCCGCAAACGTGAAGTTCGCCAGCTCACCGTAGTTGACCCAGTAGCGCCGCTCGGGCCCCTGCAGGGTCATGCGGAACGTGGTGTCGCGGCCGACGTCGGCCGCCATGCCGAACGGTGCCGGCAAATCGATTGCTACGCCCTTGAGGTTGGAGCTGACCATCAATTGACTGTCGGCCCCATCAAGGTTCAATTGCAGCTGATAAGGGATCACACCGGACACTGGCAACGGCTGAGTCACACTCAGCCAATCAGTCAGTTTCTTGACCTCGACCTGGCCCGAGGCGGCGACGCGAGTCTTGAGGGTGCCGGGACCGCCATCGGCGAAAATCTGTGCAGTAACCGGTTTATCAAAGGCGCGCGCGGTGATGTTTTGCCCGCTCAAACCCTTGGTGCTGTCGAAACGGAAATCGCCCTTGAGCTGAGTCAGCTCCAGAGTTGGCTCGGCCAGTTTCAGACGGGCGTTGGCGGTCTTGAAGTCGACGAGGATCTTCGGCTGCTCGCCTTTGACCAATGGAATGTCCAGTTTCAGTTTGCCCCGCAGATCGCCCTCGCCTTCCCAACCGGCAAAGGTGGCGGCGGTGCCGATCGGTGCTTCCTGGAGAATCTTCAGGCCATCGCCCAACCCGCCGGCGAATCCGCCGTCGAGGAACAGATGGACGTTTTGCCCCGCTGGCGCACGGGGAATATTGACGTAAATGTCGCTGACCTGGGTATTGAGCAACTGCCCCTTGCTGGCCAGGATCCGCACACCGCTGTCTTCAACAAACACGTCCCCCGTGACTTTGCTGACATGTGGCCAGCCTGGCTGGAAGGCCAGTTCGGCGTCGTGAACCTTGAAGAACAGGCTGATGCTGCGGGCCGTCTCGGCGGCCCCGTGGTTCAGCGAACCCTGGTACTGGAAGAAGCCTTCGTCCACCGCACCTTTGAGAATCGCCGTACGCAGCCATTCGTCCAGCCCCGGGCTGAGCAGTGTAGGCAAGTACTTGGCGGTGTAGCGCCCGTCGCCGTCCACCAGACCGACCCGCAGGTCCATGTAGTCTTCCTGGGTGTGGTCGAAATGCAGACGGATCAGGAAGTCGCCGGCAATCTTGCCCTCCTCGCCCAGCACCTTCAGGTACGGCGCGATCAAAGTGAAGGCGTCTTTATCGAGTTTCCAGGTCAGTCGGGCATTGGCCTGAATGTACTGCCATGGCTTGGCGAAAATCGGGTCCAGGTGCAGGGAAAAATCCTTGCTGTCCATGCGCAGCTCACCACCGCCCAGATCACCGCTGATGCTGCCACTGACATTTCGCGCCGCCGGAGCACCGTGATAGGCATCGAAGCCGACCCGATCCAGGTTGGCGGCAAAGCTGAACTTGCTGTCGTCGGTGGCAGTGGGTCGGAAGTCGATCAGTACGTTGCGCAGGCCACCCGTCACTTTGAGTCGCTCGACGGCGGTGGCGACGCCCTCGGGCAGCGGCCCCAATGCATTCAGTATCGGGGTGATCGGGGTGAGATCGAGGCGGTCGGCTTGCAGATGCCAAAGCTCTTCAGTCTTGTCGGTCGCCGCGTTTTGTTTGAATTGCAGATGCGATTCCCAACGAGTCTCGCCAAGGCTCATGGCCAGCGAATCCAGGGTTACCAGCACGCCTTCAGAGCTGCGCTGGAAATAGCCATTGAGCGCCAGATTGTTGATCTGGATCGGCTTGCGCTCGGCGTACGCGCCCTTGAGTTGCGGCGCGTTCAAGCGAATCGCAGCACTTTGCAGGGCACCCTTGCTCCAGTTCACCCAAAGCTCGCCGCCGGCCTTGAACTCGGAAAAATTCCATTGTTGGGTCACGCGCTCAGGCAACCATTTCGACCAGTCGCTTTGCGGCAGGCTCAAATACGCTTCGGCCTCGCCGTCTTTCCATTCGCTGGCGCGCAGACGAGTACGCAGACTGATGGCCACCGGTTGTCCGTCGGGCAGAGTCAAACGGGCGTCGAGGCGCTGGCGGGAGACGCCGGTTTTCAGATTCAAGCCGACGTAAGTCAGGGTCAGCGGTTGCTCTTGCAGTGGCTGCAAAGTGACCTGGCTATCGAGTACCGACAGTTGCTGAACCATCTGCATGCGATTGAGCAATTGCTCAGGATCCAGCGGCTGATCCTGCTGCACCGGCAAACCTTCCAGCGCCCAATGGCCGTCCTCGCCTTCTTTGAGGCTGATCTTCAGGCCCCTGAGTTCCAGGTGAGCGATGCGCACTTCGCGAGCCATCAGACTGGCCCAAAGATCCGGCACCGCGCGCACCTGATCCAGACGCAGGGCATTGGCGCCCTCGCCGACCATCACGTCGTGAGCCAGCATGATCGGAGCAAAGCCGCTCCAGTTGCCTTCCAGTTCGCCGATGTTCAGCGGCATGCCCAAGGCAGCGCTGGCTTTGGCTTCGACTTCGGCACGGTACTCGGCCACCAGCGGCGTCAGCTCTCGGCCGAGGCTGACGTACAACGCCATCAACACCAATACCAACGCACACAGCCCCAGACCCCAGCGGGTCAGTGCGGCCAAAATGCGTGTCAGACGTTCCATGTCAGTTGGCTCCCATGGCAAAAATGCTGCAAAAAGCTGAGGCCAGCCGTTCTAGCAGGGTTGAAATACAGCGATTCAGAGCAGCACCACGTCGTATTGTTCCTGGGAATACATGGTTTCCACCTGGAACCGGATGGTGCGTCCGATAAAACCTTCGAGCTCGGCGACATTGCCCGACTCTTCATCGAGCAAACGGTCGACCACTTTCTGGTTTGCCAATACACGATAGCCTTCCGCCTGATAGGCGCGAGCTTCTCGGAGGATTTCGCGGAAAATCTCGTAGCAAACGGTTTCCGGCGTCTTGAGCTTGCCGCGTCCCTGACAGCTGCTGCACGGTTCGCACAGCACTTGCTCAAGACTTTCGCGGGTGCGCTTGCGAGTCATCTGTACCAGGCCCAACTCGGTGATGCCGATGATGTTGGTCTTGGCGTGATCGCGCTCCAGTTGCTTCTCGAGCGTGCGCAGCACCTGACGTTGGTGCTCTTCATCTTCCATGTCGATGAAGTCGATGATGATGATCCCGCCCAGGTTGCGCAGGCGCAGCTGACGAGCGATGGCGGTCGCGGCTTCGAGGTTGGTCTTGAAGATGGTTTCTTCGAGGTTGCGATGACCGACGAACGCCCCGGTGTTGACATCGATGGTGCTCATGGCTTCCGCCGGATCGACCACCAGATAACCGCCGGATTTCAGCGGGACTTTACGCTCCAGGGCTTTCTGGATTTCGTCTTCGACGCCGTACAGGTCGAAGATCGGCCGTTCGCCAGGGTAATGCTCAAGACGATCGGCGATTTCCGGCATCAGCTCGGCGACGAACTGCGTGGTTTTCTGGAAGGTTTCCCGGGAGTCGATCCGGATCTTCTCGATCTTCGGGCTCACCAGGTCACGCAAGGTGCGCAGCGCCAGGCCGAGGTCTTCGTAGATCACACTCGGCGCGCTGATGGTTTTGATTTGCTCGTTGATCTGATCCCAGAGACGACGCAGGTAGCGAATGTCCATCAGGATTTCATCGGCACCGGCACCTTCGGCAGCGGTACGCAGGATGAAGCCACCGGCCTCTTGGATGCCTTCTTTGGCCACGCAATCGGTGACCACTTGCTTGAGTCGTTCGCGCTCGGCTTCGTCTTCGATCTTCAACGAAATGCCGACGTGTGCAGTGCGCGGCATGTACACCAGATAACGCGACGGGATAGACAACTGAGTCGTCAGGCGTGCGCCTTTGGAGCCAATCGGGTCCTTGGTGACTTGCACCACCAGGCTCTGACCCTCGTGAACCAGAGCGCTGATGCTCTCGACCGCAGGGCCTTCGCGCAGGGAGATTTCCGAGGCGTGAATGAACGCTGCGCGGTCCAGACCAATGTCGACGAATGCCGCCTGCATGCCCGGCAATACCCGCACGACCTTGCCTTTATAGATGTTGCCGACGATCCCGCGCTTTTGCGTGCGCTCGACGTGGACCTCTTGCAGAACACCGTTTTCAACCACCGCCACGCGCGATTCCATCGGCGTGATGTTGATCAGGATCTCTTCACTCATGGCAGGGTCTCGTTCAGGCATGTTCACGATAATGGCCGCATCTTGTCAGTACGACGCTCAACGCGCGTTAAGGGTTTGCCAACAGGGTATGCCGAAATGGCCAAGCAGCTCAGCGGTTTCGCACAGCGGTAACCCGACTACCGCCGAGTAACTGCCATTGAGCCCGGCGACAAACACCGCGCCGAGTCCTTGAATGCCGTAACCGCCGGCCTTGTCTTGCGGCTCGCCGCTGGCCCAGTAGGCCACCGCTTCATCGCGATTGATGTTGCGAAAACGCACCAGACTGCGCACCACCCGAGACTCGCAACGCTCACCTTCTCGCACCGCAATCGCCGTCAGGACTTCATGTTCACACCCGGACAACATCATAAGCATGGCGCACGCCTCGGCTTCATCAACCGGCTTGCCGAGAATTTTTCCATCCAGCACCACGGCGGTGTCGGCGCCCAGCACGCAAAAATCTGCGTCGGACACGACAGTCCCGCGCCCGGCCTCGGCTTTGCCGCGCGCCAGGCGCTCGACATAGGCCGACGGGGATTCATCTTCTAAAGGGGTTTCATCGATCTCCGCACTGATGGCGGAGAACGGCACGCCGATCTGCGTGAGCAGTTCACGCCGACGCGGCGAGCCTGAGGCGAGGTACAGCTGTTTCATCAAGACATCTCCCTTGTTTAGTGCCCCGCCTCACAAATACTGTTCCTTTTTGGCGGCGTCTGTTGTTGCCATACTGCGTTGCCGCTCCTCGCCATAGCCAGCTATGACTTGTCGCGGCGCCTTGCCTGGCAACAACAGCCACTCGCCAAAAAAGAAACATATTTGCGAGACAGGGCACCGGTGCGGGCAAATGCCTGACCGAATTAATTGATTTTGTAACGTCGACGCAAACCGCGCAAACCGTAGCTGATCCATGGCCAGAGCAATGCACTGACCAATGCCGGCAAGACCAGCGCCAGCGTCGGCTGACGATTGCCGGTCAGGGCGCTGAGCCATAGTTGAACAAGCTGCGCGAGGCCGAAGATCACCAGGATCACCAGGCTCTGTTGCCACATCGGGAACATGCGCAGGCGTTGTTGCAGCGCCAGCACCAGGTACGTGATCAATGTCAGGATCAACGCGTTCTGGCCCAGCAGCGTGCCATAAAGCACGTCTTCGGCCAGGCCCAGGCACCACGCGGTGACCATCCCGACTTTCTGCGGCATGGCTAACGCCCAGAATGCCAACAGCAAGGCCAGCCACAGTGGACGGAGGATTTCCATGAATTGCGGCAGCGGCGAAACGCTGAGCAGCATGCCTATGGCGAATGTCAGCCAGACCATCCAGCCGTTTCGGGATGCAGTAGCACCAACCATTATTCTCGTCCCCCAGTGGTAGCCGGCGCAGAGACAGGCGGTTTGGCAGCAGGCTTCACGGCAGCGGGCGGTTTAGCGGCCGCAGGTTGCGTCGCGGGCGGCTTGCTGGCGGCAGGTTTCGCAGGAGCAGGATGAGTAGCCGCAGGTTTGGGCGGGGTTGTGGCAGCAGGGGCAGCAGGGACAGCCGTCGGTGCAACCGGCGTCACGGGCGCAGCAACAGCAGCCGGGACGATGGCAGGTTTCGGCACGGTCGCTGGAATGATCGGTCCACCACCATGCTGGTCCAAAGCCTCTTGAGCCTGGGCAGCTTCGTTGGCGCGCTCTTCGGCTGTGCGGCCGTCGGTGAACACCAGCAACAGGTAACGGCTGCGGTTCAAGGCGGCGGTCGGCACGGCGCGCACAATAGCGAACGGCTGACCGGAATCGTGAATCACTTCCTTGACCGTCGCCACTGGGTAACCCGCCGGGAACCGCTGCCCCAGGCCGGAGCTGACCAGCAGATCGCCTTCTTTAATGTCGGCGGTATCGGCTACGTGACGCAGCTCCAGGCGTTCCGGGTTACCGGTGCCGCTGGCAATCGCCCGCAGACCGTTGCGGTTCACCTGTACCGGAATGCTGTGAGTGGTGTCGGTCAGCAGCAGCACACGAGAGGTGTACGGCATCAACTCGACCACCTGTCCCATCAGGCCGCGGGCATCGAGCACCGGCTGACCGAGGACCACACCGTCGCGCTCACCTTTATTGATGATGATGCGGTGGGTGAAGGGGTTGGGGTCCATGCCGATCAGCTCGGCCACTTCGACCTTCTCGTTGACCAGCGCGGAGGAGTTGAGCAACTCGCGCAGCCGAACGTTCTGCTCGGTGAGGGCGGCAAGCTTTTGCATGCGGCCCTGCAACAGCAGGTTTTCGGTTTTGAGTTTTTCGTTTTCGGCGACGAGCTCGGTACGGCTGCCAAATTGGCTGGCCACACCCTGCCATAGCCGCTGTGGCAGGTCGGTGATCCAGTAAGACTGCATCAGTACCAGCGACATTTGGCTACGCACTGGCTTGAGCAGTGTGAAGCGGGCATCGACCACCATCAGCGCGACCGATAGCACGACCAGCACCAACAAGCGCACGCCCAGTGAAGGCCCTTTGGTGAAAAGCGGTTTAATAAGCCGCTCCTCCCAGGCAAATGTTCTCTTTATTCATACGGCATCAAACCGGCCTGGATGCAGACTGACAGAAGATAAACGCCAACAGGCAGCACTGCAAAGTGCTGCCTGCGCGCCAACAGCATAGATGCGTCGGGCGAGATCACTCGCTCGACAGCAGGTCCATGGTGTGTTTATCCATCATTTCCAACGCACGGCCACCGCCGCGAGCAACGCAGGTCAGCGGGTCTTCAGCGACGATTACCGGCAGACCGGTTTCCTGTGCCAGCAACTTGTCGAGGTCACGCAGCAAGGCGCCACCACCGGTCAGTACCAGACCACGCTCGGCGATATCGGAAGCCAGTTCCGGAGGCGATTGCTCCAGCGCACTTTTCACAGCCTGAACGATGGTGGCCAGGGACTCTTGCAGAGCTTCCAGCACTTCATTGGAGTTCAGGGTGAATGCGCGTGGAACGCCTTCGGCCAGGTTACGGCCGCGAACGTCGACTTCGCGAACTTCGCCGCCCGGGTAGGCAGTACCGATTTCCTGCTTGATGCGCTCGGCAGTGGATTCGCCGATCAGGCTGCCGTAGTTGCGACGCACGTAAGTGATGATCGCTTCGTCGAAGCGGTCGCCGCCAACCCGTACGGACTCGGCGTAAACCACACCGTTCAGGGAGATCAGCGCGATTTCAGTGGTACCGCCACCGATATCGACAACCATCGAACCGCGAGCTTCTTCAACCGGCAGGCCGGCACCGATCGCAGCAGCCATTGGCTCTTCGATCAGGAACACTTCACGGGCACCGGCACCGAGGGCCGACTCACGGATGGCACGACGCTCAACCTGGGTGGATTTGCACGGAACGCAGATCAACACACGAGGGCTAGGCTGCAGGAAGCTGTTTTCGTGAACCTTGTTGATAAAGTACTGCAGCATCTTTTCGCAAACGCTGAAGTCGGCGATCACACCGTCCTTCATCGGACGAATGGCAGCAATGTTGCCCGGCGTACGGCCGAGCATGCGCTTGGCCTCGGTGCCGACAGCAACGACACTTTTCTGGTTACCGTGTGTCCGAATAGCCACAACCGATGGCTCATTCAGGACGATACCGCGCTCGCGCACGTAAATAAGGGTGTTGGCAGTGCCCAGGTCAATGGAAAGATCGCTGGAAAACATGCCACGCAGTTTCTTGAACATGGGAAAGGGACCCTAGGCAACGCGTGGGTAAAAAAGTGCGGCAAACTCTAACAACGACAGGGATTTTGGGCAAGGCGCCAATATGTTAAATTGGCCGCTTTTCTGTGCACCAACCCCCACAATCGCGGCCTTATGACCGTAGAAATGCGGTAGTGTTCCGACAATCTAACACACGGATAGCATCCGTTCTGTTTTCCTTCCACTGGAGAATCCCATGACGCTTGAACGCTCCGACGTGGAAAAAATCGCTCATCTGGCCTGTCTGGGCCTTAATGATGCCGATCTTCCACACATCACTTCGGCCCTGAACAGCATTCTGGGGCTGGTCGACGAAATGCAGGCGGTCAATACCGACGGTATCGAGCCGCTCGCCCACCCACTGGAAGCCAGCCAGCGCCTGCGTGCAGACGTCGTGACCGAGACCAATCATCGCGAGGCCTATCAGTCCATCGCACCAGCGGTCGAAAACGGCCTGTACCTGGTTCCGAAAGTCATCGACTAAAGGGAAAGAGCCTGCAATGCATCAATTGACTCTGGCCGAGATCGCCCGCGGTCTCGCCGATAAAAAGTTTTCTTCCGAAGAGCTGACCAAAACCCTGCTGGCGCGTATCGCCCAGCTCGACCCTCAGCTCAACAGTTTCATTAGCCTCACCGAAGACCTGGCGCTTGCGCAGGCGAAAGCCGCTGACGCACGCCGGGCCAATGGTGAGAGCGGCGCCCTGCTCGGTGCGCCGATCGCCCACAAAGACCTGTTCTGCACCCAGGGCATTCGCACCAGTTGCGGCTCGAAGATGCTCGACAACTTTAAAGCACCGTACGACGCCACCGTGGTCGCCAAACTGGCCGCTGCCGGCGCCGTGACGCTGGGCAAGACCAACATGGACGAATTCGCCATGGGTTCGGCCAACGAGTCGAGCTACTACGGCGCAGTGAAAAA
This sequence comes from Pseudomonas sp. GL-B-26, assembly GCF_019947405.1. Taxonomy (NCBI): domain Bacteria; kingdom Pseudomonadati; phylum Pseudomonadota; class Gammaproteobacteria; order Pseudomonadales; family Pseudomonadaceae; genus Pseudomonas; species Pseudomonas sp. GL-B-26. Next base: position 183,638 of record NZ_JAGYGJ010000003.1, read on the forward strand.
CCCGTGGAACCTGGAACACGTGCCCGGCGGTTCGTCCGGCGGTTCGGCGGCTGCGGTTGCCGCACGCCTGCTGCCTGCGGCCACGGGCACCGACACGGGCGGTTCGATCCGTCAGCCCGCCGCCCTGACCAACCTCACTGGTCTGAAACCGACGTACGGTCGCGTTTCGCGCTGGGGCATGATCGCCTACGCTTCCAGTCTCGATCAGGGCGGTCCATTGGCGCGCACTGCCGAAGACTGCGCGATCCTGCTGCAAGGCATGGCCGGTTTCGACCCACAGGACTCCACCAGCATCGACGAACCTGTGCCTGATTACAGCGCCAGCCTCAACGGTTCGCTGCAAGGCCTGCGCATCGGCGTGCCGAAGGAATACTTCAGCGCCGGTCTCGACCCGCGCATCGCCGACCTGGTCATGGCCAGCGTTGAAGAGCTGAAAAAGCTCGGTGCCGTGGTCAAGGAAATCAGCCTGCCGAACATGCAGCACGCGATCCCTGCGTACTACGTGATCGCCCCGGCGGAAGCGTCTTCCAACCTGTCGCGTTTCGACGGCGTGCGTTTCGGCTATCGCTGCGAAGACCCGAAAAACCTGGAAGACCTGTACAAGCGTTCCCGTGGCGAAGGCTTCGGCCCGGAAGTACAGCGCCGGATCATGGTCGGCGCCTACGCCCTGTCGGCCGGCTACTACGATGCCTACTACCTGAAGGCGCAGAAGATCCGTCGTCTGATCAAGAACGACTTCATGGCTGCCTTCAATGAGGTCGACATCATCCTCGGCCCAACCACGCCGAACCCGGCCTGGAAGCTCGGCGCCAAGAACAGCGACCCGGTCGCTGCGTACCTGGAAGACGTCTACACCATCACCGCCAACCTCGCCGGTCTGCCGGGCTTGTCCATGCCAGCAGGTTTTGTCGATGGCCTGCCGGTCGGCGTGCAGTTGCTCGCCCCGTATTTCCAGGAAGGCCGCTTGCTCAACGTTGCGCACCAGTATCAGTTGAACACTGACTGGCACACCCGCACCCCAACCGGCTTCTGAGGAGAAACACATGCAATGGGAAGTCGTGATCGGGCTGGAGATTCATACCCAGCTCACCACCCGGTCGAAAATCTTTTCCGGTAGCTCCACCACTTTCGGTTCCGAGCCGAACACCCAGGCCAGCCTGGTTGACCTCGGTATGCCTGGCGTATTGCCGGTGCTGAACCAGGAAGCAGTGCGCATGGCGGTGATGTTCGGTCTGGCGATTGATGCCGAGATCGGCCAGCACAACGTGTTCGCGCGTAAAAACTATTTCTACCCGGACCTGCCCAAGGGCTACCAGATCAGCCAGATGGAATTGCCGATCGTTGGCAAGGGCCACCTGGACATCGCGCTGGAAGACGGCACGGTCAAACGCGTCGGCATCACCCGCGCGCACCTGGAAGAAGACGCCGGTAAAAGCCTGCACGAAGAATTCAGCGGCGCCACCGGCATCGACCTGAACCGTGCCGGCACGCCGCTGCTGGAAATCGTTTCCGAGCCGGACATGCGCAGCGCCAAGGAAGCCGTGGCTTACGTCAAGGCTGTCCACGCGATGGTGCGTTACCTCGGCATCTGCGACGGCAACATGGCCGAAGGTTCGCTGCGTTGTGACTGCAACGTGTCGATCCGCCCGAAAGGCCAGGTTGAATTCGGCACGCGCTGCGAGATCAAGAACGTGAACTCGTTCCGTTTCATCGAGAAGGCGATCAACACCGAAGTGCAGCGTCAGATCGAACTGATCGAAGACGGCGGCAGGGTGATCCAGCAGACCCGACTGTACGATCCGAACAAGGACGAAACCCGTCCGATGCGCAGCAAAGAGGAAGCCAACGACTATCGTTACTTCCCCGATCCGGACCTGCTGCCGGTGGTCATCGAAGACTCGTTCCTCGACGACGTGCGCGCCACCCTGCCGGAATTGCCACCGCAGAAACGCGAGCGCTTCCAGGCGCAGTTCGGTCTGTCGGTCTACGACGCCAGCGTCCTGGCCACCAGCCGCGAGCAAGCCGATTACTTCGAGAAAGTCGTGAGCATCGGCGGCGACGCCAAGCTGGCGGCCAACTGGGTGATGGTTGAATTGGGCAGCCTGTTGAACAAACAGGGCCTGGACATCGATCAGTCGCCGGTCTCGGCCGAGCAACTGGGCGGCATGCTGCTGCGCATCACCGACAACACCATCTCCGGCAAAATCGCCAAGGTGGTATTTGAAGCCATGGCCAACGGCGAAGGCAGCGCGGACGAGATCATCGACAAGCGAGGCCTGAAGCAAGTGACCGACACGGGCGCGATTTCGGCAGTGTTGGACGAAATGCTCGCAGCCAACGCCGAACAGGTTGAACAGTACCGCGCGGCAGACGAAGCCAAACGCGGCAAGATGTTCGGCTTCTTCGTCGGCCAGGCCATGAAAGCCTCCAAAGGCAAGGCCAACCCGCAACAGGTCAACGAACTGCTGAAAAGCAAGCTCGAAGGCTGATGAGAATGGAGCCAGCACTCAAAACTGGCTCTGATCCTTGTGGGAGCGGGCTTGCTCGCGAAAGCGGTGTATCAGTCAACATTGATGTTGGATGTGATACCCCCTTCGCGAGCAAGCCCGCTCCCACATTTGTTTTGGGAACACCGCCTATGAAGCGTCTGCTCAGTGCCTGCGCCCTGCTCTCTTTGCTGGCCGGTTGCGCCAGCACCGATGTCATCGATCCACACGGCTACGACAAGACCGGCACGGCGTCCTATTACGGCGCCAAACACCATGGCAAACGCACCGCCAGTGGCGAGCGTTTCAACAAGAATTCCCTGACCGCCGCCCATCGCCAGTTGCCGTTCGGCACCCGGGTGAAGATTACCAACCTGAATAACGACAGATCCTGCGTGGTGCGCATCAACGACCGCGGGCCGTACTCTCGTGGGCGTCTGATCGATGTTTCACATGAAGCGGCCGAACAACTGGGTATGCTCAGAAGCGGCACCGCGAAGGTTCGCGTGCAAGCCCTCGACGACTGATAGACGGAGCGCCAACCATTTTCGGACTTGCCGATATACCCCTGATCAGCGTGATTGAATTGCTCAGCGGTTTGCTGTTGCTGATCGCCGGCGCTGAGCTGATGGTGCGCGCCGCCGTTCGCCTCGCCGCGCGCCTGCATGTACGACCGCTGATTATCGGCCTGACCATCGTCGCCCTCGGCAGCAGCGCACCGCAGATGGCGGTCAGCCTGCAAGCGACCCTGGCACAGAACGCCGACATCGCCGTCGGCAGCGTGATCGGCAGTAGCATCTTCAACATCCTCGTCACCCTCGGGCTCTCGGCGCTGATCATCCCGCTGCGGGTTTCACGGCAACTGGTGCGCCTGGATATTCCGCTGATGATCAGCGCCAGCCTGCTGGTGTTCGTATTGGCGTGGAACGAAGAACTGACCCGCGCCGATGGCGTGCTGCTGCTCGCGGCACTGGTGCTATATCTGGGCCTGCTGCTGCGCCAGTCGCGGCACTCGACCCGCCCGCAATCGACGACCCACGAAGTCCCGCAAGCGCCATGGCTCAGCAGTCTGCTGATGATCGCCGTGGGTTTGGCGATGCTGGTCTACGCCGGGCACTTGCTGTTGGGCGCGGCGGTTTCGGTCGCGACCGATCTGGGGTTGTCGGAGCGGATCATCGGCCTGACCATTGTTGCTGTCAGCACCTCCCTGCCGGAACTGGCGACCTCGTTGATCGCCGCGTTACGCGGTCAACGCGACATCGCCGTGGGCAACGTGATCGGCAGCAACCTGTTCAACCTCTTGGGCGTGCTGGGTTTCACCGCACTGATCGCTCCGACGCCGCTGTCGGTATCGCCAAACGCCCTGGATTTCGACTTGCCGGTGATGCTCGGCGTCGCGGTGTTGTGCCTGCCGGTGTTTTATTCCGGTTACCGGGTGACCCGTGCCGAAGGTCTGCTGTTTTTGGGTTTGTATCTGGCTTACGGTCTGCACGTGGTGTCGTTCACCACCGGCATGCCGCTGGCCGGCAAGCTTGAACACCTGATGCTGTTTTTTGTCCTGCCGGCGCTGATGGCGTTTTTGCTGTTCACGTCGCTGCGCGCCTGGCGTCGCCAACACCACAATAAGGAATTGCCATGACCGATGATAAAAAGCCTGGGGTTGAAGTCCGCCGCCAAGTGATGGGTGACGCCTTCGTCGACCGCGCGCTGGGCAATGCCACCGAGTTCACTCAACCGCTGCAGGATTTCGTCAACGAGCACGCCTGGGGCGGCGTCTGGAACCGCGAAGGCCTGCCATTGAAAACCCGCAGCCTGATCACCCTCGCCGCGCTGACCGCGTTGAAGTGCCCGCAGGAATTGAAAGGTCACGTGCGCGGTGCGCTGAACAATGGCTGCACCGTGGAAGAGATTCGTGAAGCGCTGCTGCATTGCGCGGTGTATGCCGGTGTACCGGCGGCCATCGATGCGTTTCGGGCGGCGCAGGAAGTGATCGACAGTTACCAGAAGGCCGACTAGATCCACCCGCCCCACTGCAACAGGAAGATCCCGATGTTGGTGGTGATCGCCGCCATCAACGTGGTGATCACGATGATCGCTGCCGCCAGTTCATGATTGCCATTGGCCTGACGAGCCATGACAAAACTGGCCGCGGCGGTCGGGCTGCCGAAGTACAGGAACAGAATTCCCAACTCCGCACCACGAAAGCCCCAGAGCCACGCCCCCAGCGTCGCCAGAATCGGCAGGCCGATCATCTTCACCAGACTTGAGCTCAGCGCCATGTTGCCGCTTTTGCGCAGGGCCGCCAGCGACAGCGTGCCGCCAATGCAGATCAGCGCCAGCGGCAAGGTGGTTTGCGCCAGGTATTGACCGGACTTCTCAAGCCATCCCGGCAAGCTGATCTGGAAGTAGGCAAACGGCGCCGCCGCAAACACGCTGATGATCAGCGGATTGACCATCACGCTTTTGCAGATGCTCCAGGGGTCGGACTTGATCACCGGGCTATACACCGCCAGCACGATGGTCGAGAGCGTGTTGTAAAACAGGATGACCAACGCCGCGAGAATCGCCCCGAGGGATATCCCGTAGTCGCCGTACATGCTTGCCGCCAGTGCGAGGCCGATCACCCCGTTATTGCCGCGAAAGGCGCCCTGGGTGTAGATCCCCCGGTCTTCCCGCGGACACTTCCAGATCGCCCAGCCCCAGGCGATGGCAAAACACACCAGCGTCGCCAGCGAGAAATAGATCAGCAGCGCCGGTTGCAACGCGGCGTGCAGGTCGGCATGCAGGATGCCCAGAAACAGCAACGCCGGCATGGTGACGTTAAACACCAAGGCCGACGCTGTGTGGATGAAGTTGTCGTTAATCCAGTCGATGCGCTTGAGCAGTGCCCCCAGAAACAGCATGGCAAACACCGGCGCGGTGATGTTCAGGGTTTCGAGGAAGATAGCCAGCATGCCGGGGATAACCTTGGGTGAGCGTCGTTAGGGGGCTAATGATAAGCCACGGAGGACATCGGCGTCTGGTCGAGCAAGTGATGGGGAACCTGTGGCGAGGGAGCTTGCTCCCGCTGGGCCGCGAAGCGGCCCCAAAGTTGGGACTGCTACGCAGTCCAGCGGGAGCAAGCTCCCTCGCCACAGTCTTACGTGATCGGCGCTGGGTTGAACAAGGTGATGTCGTTATGCAGCTTGTGCTTCTCCGCCCAGGTTTGCTTCTTGCCGCTAGCCACATCCAGGTAGTAGTGAAACAACTCCCAGCCGAGGTCTTCAATCGAGGCCCGCCCGGTCGCAATCCGTCCGGCATCGATGTCGATCAAGTCCGGCCAACGCTGCGCCAGCTCGGTCCGGGTCGACACCTTCACCACCGGAGCCATCGCCAAACCATACGGCGTGCCACGCCCGGTAGTGAACACGTGCAGGTTCATCCCCGCCGCCAATTGCAACGTCCCGCAGACAAAATCACTGGCCGGGGTCGCACAGAAGATCAACCCTTTGCGCTTGAAGCGCTCGCCCGGGCCAAGCACCCCGTTGATCGCGCTGCTGCCGGATTTGACGATCGAGCCCAGGGACTTCTCGACAATGTTCGACAACCCGCCCTTCTTGTTGCCCGGCGTGGTGTTGGCGCTGCGATCCGCTTCGCCCTTGGCCAGGTAACGGTCGTACCAGTCCATCTCGCGCACCAGTTCCTGAGCGACTTCCTCAGTTTCTGCGCGGGAAGTCAGCAGGTAAATCGCATCGCGCACCTCGGTGACTTCGGAAAACATCACCGTCGCACCCGCGCGTAATAACAGGTCCGAGGCATAACCCAGCGCCGGGTTGGCGGTGATGCCGGAAAACGCATCGCTGCCGCCGCACTGCATGCCCAGAATCAGCTCGGACGCCGGCACGGTTTCCCGGCGACGCTGATCGAGCTTCTTCAAACGGGTCTCGGCCAGCGCCATGATCTGCTCGATCATCTCGGTGAAACCGTGACTCGAATCCTGCAAGCGGTACAACCACGGATCGCTCAAATCCACCGAGCTGTCGTTCTCGTGCATCACCTGCCCGGCCTGCAATTTCTCGCAGCCCAGGCTGATCACCAACGCTTCGCCACCCAGGTTCGGGTTACGCGCCAGGTTGCGCACGGTACGGATCGGGATGTACGCGTCAGTCGCCGTAATCGCCACGCCACAGCCATAACTGTGGGTCAGCGCGACCACGTCATCGACGTGCGGATACTTGGGCAGCAACTCGTCCTTGATGCGCTTGACCGCATGGTCCAGCACGCCGGTGACGCACTGAACTGTCGTGGTAATCCCGAGAATGTTACGCGTGCCGACGGTGCCGTCGGCGTTGCGATAACCCTCGAACGTGAAGCCTTCCAGCGGTGCCTGCGCCGCCGGCACTTCGGTGGACAGCGGCAAGCTGTCCAGCGGTGGTGCGGTGGGCATGCGCAGTTGATCTTCCTTGACCCAGCTGCCACGCGGAATCGGCTGCAACGCGTAGCCAATGGTCTGCCCGTAACGAATCACCTGGCCACCCACGGGAATGTCTTCCAGGGTGACCTTGTGGCTCTGTGGCACGAAGTCCACGGTGACCAGGCCGTCCGGAAACTCAGTGCCGGCCGGCACGCCTTGGTCATTGACCACGATCACTACGTTGTCCCGCTCGTGCAGGCGGATGTAGCGCGGCGAGTCGGAATGTTCAATCAACTGCATGACGCCGCTCCTCAGGAATGCGCTTGAGACAATTTGTTATTGGTTTCAGGACCGCTGACGGGCGGCTCCTTGAGTACCACACGTTTGATCGGACCGACGATCACCAGGTAACTGAACACTGCGACCAGTGCGTTGCAACCGACAAACACCAGCGCCCATTTGAACGAACCAGTGGAGCTGATGATGTAGCCGATGACAATCGGGGTGGTGATCGAAGCGATGTTGCCGAAGGTGTTGAACAAGCCACCGCTGAGACCGGCGATCTGTTTTGGCGAGGTGTCAGACACCACGGCCCAACCCAGCGCACCCACGCCTTTACCGAAGAATGCCAGGGCCATGAAGCCGACGACCATCCATTCAACGTCCACGTAGTTACAGGCCACGATGCTACTGGAGACCAGCAGGCCAGCAATGATCGGCGCCTTGCGGGCGAAGGTCAGGGAATGGCCTTTGCGCAGCAGGTAGTCGGAAATCACGCCGCCGAGCACGCCACCAATGAAGCCGCAGATCGCCGGCAATGAGGCGATGAAACCGGCCTTGAGGATGGTCATGCCGCGTTCTTGCACCAGGTACACCGGGAACCAGGTCAGGAAGAAGTAGGTGATGCCGTTGATGCAGTACTGCCCCAGATACACACCGAGCATCATGCGGTTGGTCAGCAACTGGCGGATGTAGTCCCACTTCGGACCGTCGCCCTTTTTACCTTTGCCTTTGTCCTGGTCCATGTCGACCATGCCGCCGTTATCGGCGATGTGCTTGAACTCGGCGTCATTGATCATCGGGTGCTGACGCGGGCTGTGGATAACCTTCAGCCAGATCCCCGAGAAGATGATGCCGATCACGCCCATGACGATAAACACGTGCTGCCAGCCGAAGCTGTAAACGATCCAGCCCATCAGCGGCGCAAACAGCACCGTGGCGAAGTATTGCGCCGAGTTGAAAATCGCCGACGCCGTACCGCGTTCAGCGGTCGGGAACCAGGCCGCCACAATGCGTGCGTTGCCGGGGAAGGATGGCGCTTCGGCCAGGCCCACCAGGAAGCGCAGCATGAACAGCGCAACCACCGCCGTGGACATGCCGAACTCACCGACATAGCCCTGCAACACGGTGAACAGCGACCAGGTGAAGATGCTGAGCGCGTAGATTTTTTTCGAGCCGAAACGGTCCAGCAACCAGCCACCGGGAATTTGCCCGGCCACATAGGCCCAACCGAATGCAGAGAAGATGTAACCGAGGGTGACCGCGTCGATGCCGAGGTCTTTTTGCAGGCTGGAACCCGCGATGGCGATGGTAGCCCGGTCGGCATAGTTGATCGTGGTCACCAGAAAAAGCATGAGCAAAATCAAATAGCGGACGTGGGTCGGCTTGGTCGCTTGCATGTAGATGTACTCCCACTGATTATTTTTATGCGCGGGTGAAACTGTTGCGGTATCGATGCCGATACCGCAGTTTTTCTGTCAGGAGCCGATGTAGCTGGTCTTCACCACGGTGTAGAACTCTTGCGCGTAGCGACCTTGCTCGCGGGATCCATAGGATGAACCTTTACGCCCACCGAATGGAACGTGGTAATCCACGCCAGCGGTCGGCAGGTTGACCATCACCATCCCGGCCTGGGAGTGGCGTTTGAAGTGGTTGGCGTACTTCAACGACGTGGTGGCGATGCCCGCCGACAGACCGAATTCGGTGTCGTTGGCCATGGCCAGCGCAGCCTCGTAATCCGCGACGCGAACCACGTTGGCCACCGGGCCGAAGATCTCTTCGCGGCTGATGCGCATCGATGCTTCGCTGTCGGCAAACAGGGTTGGCGCGAGGTAATAGCCTTCGGTATCGCAGGTCACCAGACCGCCGCCGCTGACCAGACGCGCACCTTCGGACTGGCCGATGTCGATGTACTTCATGTCCTGTTCAAGTTGCGCTTGCGAGACGACCGGACCAATGTCGGTGCCGGTTTTCAACGCGTGACCGACCTTGATCGACTTCATGCGCTCAGCCACGGCTTCAACGAACTTGTCGTGAATCCCGGCGGTGACGATGAAGCGGCTCGAGGCGGTGCACCGCTGGCCAGTGGAGTAGAACGCGCTCTGTACCGACAGCTCGACCGCTTGCTTGAGGTCGGCATCGTCGAGAATGATCTGCGGGTTCTTGCCACCCATTTCCAACTGAACCTTGGCCTGGCGCGACACGCAGTTGACTGCGATCTGACGACCGACACCCACGGAACCGGTGAAACTGATGCCGTCGACTTTCGGGCTCTGCACCAGCGCATCGCCCACCACACGACCGCTGCCCATCACCAGGTTGAACACGCCGGCGGGGAAGCCTGCGCGGGAGATGATTTCGGCCAGCGCCCAGGCGCAACCCGGCACCAGATCGGCCGGTTTCAGGACGACGCAGTTGCCGTAGGCCAGGGCCGGGGCGATTTTCCACGCAGGGATCGCGATCGGGAAGTTCCATGGTGTGATCAGACCGACCACGCCCAGCGCTTCGCGAGTCACTTCAACGTTCACACCCGGACGCACCGACGGCAAGTAGTCGCCGGACAGACGCAGGCATTCACCGGCGAAGAACTTGAAGATGTTACCGGCGCGCGTCACTTCGCCGATGGCTTCGGGCAGGGTCTTGCCCTCTTCCCGAGCCAGCAAGGTGCCGAGCTCTTCGCGGCGGGCGAGGATTTCGCTGCCAACTTTATCCAGGGAATCGTGACGCGCCTGAATGCCCGAAGTGGACCAGGCCGGGAACGCAGCGCGAGCGGCGTCGATGGCGGCGTGGACCTGAGCGAGATCAGCCTTGGCGTATTCGCCAATGGTATCGGTCAGTTCGGACGGGTTGATGTTGTTGGAGTAATCGCTACCCGCAACCCATTCACCGTTGATGTAGTTATCAAAACGCTTTGCATTTGTCACGGGCAGTCCCTCAAAACAAATAGACCTTACGCAAAAAGCCGCTGAATACTCAGCGGCCTTGCTTAATCGAAAGTGTTACTGCGCACCTTGCTTGTCGATCAGCGCGGCGAGCATTTCGTACTCTTCGCCCGTCAGATCGGTCAGCGGCGCACGCACAGGACCTGCGTCATAGCCGACAATTTTTGCCCCGGCCTTGACGATGCTCACCGCGTAGCCCGCTTTGCGGTTACGGATATCCAGGTACGGCAGGAAGAAGTCGTCGATGATCTTGCCGACGGTGGCGTGATCTTCGCGGGCAATGGCGTGGTAGAAATCCATCGCGGTTTTCGGGATGAAGTTGAACACCGCCGAGGAGTAAACCGGTACGCCCAGTGCCTTGTAGGCGGCAGCGTAGACTTCGGCGGTCGGCAAACCGCCCAGGTAGCTGAAGCGATCACCGAGGCGGCGACGGATCGACACCATCAACTCGATATCGCCCAGGCCATCCTTGTAGCCGATCAGGTTCGGGCAGCGCTCGGCCAGACGTTCCAGCAGCGGCGCGGTCAGGCGGCAGACGTTGCGGTTGTAAACCACCACGCCGATTTTCACCGATTTGCACACGGCTTCAACGTGGGCGGCAACGCCGTCCTGGCTGGCTTCGGTCAAGTAGTGCGGCAGCAGCAACAGGCCTTTGGCGCCCAGACGCTCGGCTTCCTGTGCGTATTCGATGGCTTGACGGGTCGAACCGCCAACGCCGGCCAGGATCGGCACGCTGGTTTCGCAGGTGTCGACGGCAGTCTTGATGATTTCCGAATATTCGCTGGCCGCCAGAGAGAAGAACTCACCGGTGCCGCCCGCGGCGAACAATGCCGAGGCGCCGTATGGGGCCAGCCATTCGAGACGTTTGATGTAGCCCGCGCGATGGAAGTCGCCCTGAGCATTGAAATCGGTAACCGGGAAAGACAGCAGACCGGAAGAGAGGATGGACTTCAGTTCTTGTGGATTCATTATTCGAACACCCTGGATAGCGACGTATGTGTGTGAGGAAACCGTTCAGCCTTCGCCGAAGTTGTAGGTCATCGTACAACTTAAATAATAACCGTCAACTGCATTTCATCGCCAACCGCAGAATTTGAGTCGGAAAGGTATTTTCTTGACGTAGGAAATTTCTCATCTATGATCCAGACAACTGTATATACATACAGTTATTTTTTGATCGTACCGACGACATATCAAGGAGATAGAAATGTCAGGTCTACACACACAACCGAAGGAAAAACCGAACCAGGTCATCGCCGAACTGGATGATCTTTTTACCGAGCATGGCATCCCTCTCATCGGGAAAAACCAACACGTGGTCTTGCAGATTGCTGATCATCACAACTCTGCGTCTGCCCTTCCCGCGTCGCTACCCACCGCCTCCGGTAAAGCCCTGAAAGGCAAGCCACAGCTGAGGTTCGAGGGTGGCGAACACACCGCCATCGGCGACAGCACCCTGCTGCGTTTCGTCAAGGACGCACCGGCTATCCCCGCTTCACAGGTGGAGCTGCATTTGCCCAATGGGCTGGCGCTGACCTATGGCCAGGTCATTGCGCTGGGAGGTGATTTCTATGGAATTCCCGATCAACCGATCAGCGAAGGCGCGACAGGCGCCGACCGAATCCAGCGGTTTACCAATGCCTTCAACTCGCTGGCCGTGCTGCCTGCTTCTAACGCCGAGGCCAAGCTGATCCTCGGCGTGATGCAAAAGGAAATCGCCGCGATCAAGCAGGCGATCAAAGACGGTAAACAACCTCACGAGGCTTACGACGCCCTCGGTGATACGTTGTCGGAAGAGTGGAACAAAATCACCGGCGGCGGCAGTGTCGTCTCGGCGCTGTTCCCCTTTGGCCGCTACCTGAAACTGGCCGCCAACAATGCCGATCACTTCGCCGAATGGGCGCTGCTGGCCTACATCGCCGGGCACACCGCGGCGGTGCAACACGCGGTGCTGGCCCACGCCAGCGGCGATGAAAAGCAGCTGGAACTGGCCTATGCGATGAACGCTTTTGCCGATCACTACCTGACCGACCTGTTTTCCGCCGGCCACCTGCGAGTGCCGCGCAAACAATTGGCAGCGGTGGTCACGCCAAGCGATCTGGGTTCGTTGATCACGCGATTCATGCACGACGAAGACAGCAAGTTCGGCCTCAACGTGCGCAATGGCAATGGCGATCAATGGCGCGCGTATGGGGACAAACGCTACTTCGACGCTATCGACAGCGCCAATCGCGCCCAGGTGAATCAGGCGGTTCAGGTGTCTGCGGATGAGGTGTTCGCGGCTTATCTCAGTGGAATCGCCCCGTCGGCCGCCAATTTCGGCGCCTTGAAAAAGATGCCTGATCTGCAAGCGGTACTGAACCTGGCGACCAACTTCTCGCCGCTGTTCAGGGTCGAGGGTAACAAGGTGCTGCGGCGCAAGGACGTCAACAACCTGAACGATACCGCCACCGTCGATGACTGGTGGGGCTGGAGCACTTATTTGCTGCTCAAGGATTACAAACCCACTGGCAACGTTGCCTGATAAGGAGATCGATGATGACTATCAAATTGAAACTGGAACTGGCGTCGGGGCAATCGCTGAAGGGTGCGCCGTTGGAGTTGTTGGCCAAGGGAGTGCCGATTGCTCGGGCGGTGGTGGATGAGCATGGGCATGTGGCGTTCGATGCCAAGGCTGGGGCTTCGGAGTGCGCCGTGAGGGTGGATCGTTCGATTCTCAGGACCGACTGAAGCCATAGCGTAATGGCTGCTGGCCCCTTCGCGAGCAAGCCCGCTCCCACATTTGATGTCTGGTGTTCACTCATTTTGTGTTCACAGACGATCTAGTGTGGGAGCGGGCTTGCTCGCGAAAGCGGTCTGCCAGGCAATAAATCATCCGCAGACAGAAAACTTACCCCCGCTGAGCTTCTGCCTCTTCATGCGCATGGCGCAACCGCTCGCGGCTGTTCGTCAGATGTAAACGCATCGCCGCCCGCGCCGCATCCGAATCCTGGCGAGCAATCGCATCGTAAATCTCTTCGTGCTCACGGCTCAGACGATTCATGTAGTGCTGTTGGTCGTCATGGGCCAGACGCGCGGAGTTGAGGCGCGTACGCGGAATGATGCTGGTGCCCAGGTGGGTCATGATGTCGGTGAAATAGCGGTTGCCCGTCGCCAAGGCGATTTGCAGGTGGAACTGGAAGTCGGACGCCACGGCATCACTGGCATGGGAAACACTTTCATTCAATGCATCCAGCGCAGCTCGCATCAATGCCAGCTGCTCGGGGCTGCGGCGTTGCGCGGCAAGGCCGGCGGACTCCACTTCGAGGCTGATGCGCAGTTCCAGAATCGCCAGCACGTCACGCAGCGTGACCACGGTCGCCGGGTCGATACGGAAACCGCTCGGGCTTGGGGTGTCGAGCACGAAGGTGCCGATGCCGTGGCGGGTTTCAACCTGCCCCGCCGCCTGCAAACGGGAAATCGCTTCGCGCACCACGGTGCGGCTGACGCCATGGGCATCCATGATCGCCGACTCGGTGGGCAACTTGTCGCCACGCTTGAGGTGACCGTCGCGGATCTGCTCGGACAGCACCGTCACCAGTTCCTGAGCGAGGCTGCGGCGCTTGCGAGGGAGGCGTGGTGCGTCGATCGGGTTTTCCATGGTGAACGTCTTTCTCGAAAGTTGCGGCTGAAACCGCATCATAGCTCAACGCGGTTGTACGATCACCGTCGGTAAATACTATCCCTGTGGGAGCGGGCTTGGTCCGGGCGGCGTTCCGACGAAGGCGGAGTGTCAGACACCATCAATGCTAGATGTCAGACCGCTTTCGTCGGAACGCCGCCCGGACCAAGCCCGCTCCCACAGGGTTTGTGGTGTTATGCGGTCACGGTCTGGTCCACCAGATGCCCATTCTCGATACGCACATGCCGTGGATGGAAGCGCTTCAGGCTGCTGCGATGCCCGACGCTGACAATGCTCAATCCCGGAATTTCATCGATCAAGGTCTGATACAGCGACGCTTCGTCCTCCTCGTCCATCGCCGAGGTCGCTTCGTCCATGTACAGCCACTGCGGTGCGTACAGCAGCGCACGAGCGAAGGCCAGACGTTGCTGCTCACCCGGCGACAACATGCGCTGCCAGTGATTGGCTTCGTCCAGACGGGCAACGAGGTGCGGTAAACGGCAGGCTTCCAGCACATGAACGTAGTGCTCGTGCGGATACGTATCGCCCGGCTGTGGATAACTTAGCGCTTCACGCAACGTGCCAATTGGCAGATAGGGTTTTTGCGGCAGGAACAGATAACGCCCTGTCGGCAGACGAATACTGCCGTGGCCAGCGGGCCAAAGGTGCCCCATCGCTCGAAACAACGTGGATTTACCGCTGCCGGAGCGACCGCTGAGCATGACGCGCTCACCCTCCTCCACGGTCATGTCGGCGTTGCTCAGCAGGTGACGACCGTCGGCCAGATCGAGGCCAAGGTTATGCACCTTCAACGCCGAGCCATGGTTTTGCACATCAATCGCCGGCGCACGCTCTTCGTTGTCGGTCATGGCCTGGCGGAAACTCAGCAAACGATCACAGGTGGCGCGCCATTCGGCAAGGTCCTGGTACGCCGTGATGAACCAACTGAAGTTGTCCTGGACGTTAGCGAACGCCGAGTTGATTTGCATCAGCTCACCCAGCTCGATCTTGCCAGTGAAGTAACGCGGTGCGGCGACCATGAACGGGAAGATGACGGCGATCTGCTCATAACCGGACGTAAAGAAGGTCAGGCGCTTGGACACTTTCATGATGTCCCAGAAGTTGTGCCAGACCATCCCGAAACGGCTGCTCAAGCGGCGGTTCTCATTAGGCTCGCCGTTGTACAGCGCAATGCTTTCGGCATTCTCGCGAACCCGCACCATGGAGAAACGCAGGTCGGCTTCGAAGCGTTGCTGGTTGTTGTTGAGACCGATCAAGCGACGGCCGATCAAATGCGTCAGCCAACTGGCCACGGCGGCGTAAACCAGCGCGCACCAGAACATGTAACCGGGAATCGTGAAACCAAATACTTCGATACTGCCGGACACGCCCCACAGAATGATCGAGAACGATACGAGGCTGACAATGTTGCGAATCAACCCGAGCCCCAGGCCCAAGGTGTTGGTGGTGAATTTATTGAGGTCTTCGGAAATCCGCTGGTCCGGGTTATCGGTGTAACCGCCCTGCTCCAGCTGGTAGTAATTTTTGTTGTCGAGCCAACGGGCAAAATGCTTCTCGGTGAGCCAGGCCCGCCAGCGGATGGTCAGCATCTGGGTCAGGTAGAGCCGATACACCGCGCCAAGAATGGCCACCGCCGCAATGCCGCAGAAATACAGGATCAACTGCCAGAAGGCCGCTTCGTCCTTTTTCTGCAGGGCGTTGTAGAAGTCCTTGTACCAACTGTTGACCCACACCGAAATCGCCACGCTGAACAGCGACAGCGCGATTACCGCGATCAGCAACGTCCAGGCCTTGCCCTTCTCTTCGCTGCGCCAGTAAGGCGTGGTCATCGCCCAGACTTTGCGAAAAAACTGCCCGCGCACAGCATCGTTGACCGCGGAATATTCAGCGTTCTGATTCATGGATAAGGCTCGATAAAGAAAACAACACACACGAACCGATCATAGATGATCGGTTCGGTTTGTCGCGAGGAGCGGCCCGCATTCGTTCAGCGCAGGTTCAGCGACGAACGGGACGCTTCTGCAGTTTGCGCTGCAGCGTGCGGCGGTGCATGCCCAAGGCGCGGGCAGTGGCGGAGATGTTGCCTTCGTGCTCGGTCAGCACGCGCTGGATGTGTTCCCACTGCAGGCGATCCACCGACATCGGGTTTTCCGGCACCAGCGTGTCGAGATCGGCGTGCTCGGAGAGCAGCGCGGCCAGCACGTCATCGGCGTCCGCCGGTTTGCACAGGTAATTGCAGGCGCCGCGCTTGATCGCCTCGACGGCGGTGGCAATGCTCGAGTAACCGGTGAGGATCACTACGCGCATTTCCGGGTCCAGCTCAAGCAGCTTGGGCAACAGCACCAGACCGGAATCGCCGTCCATTTTCAGGTCCAGCGCGGCGTAGTCCGGCAGGTCGGCCTGAGCAATGGTCAGGCCTTCTTCGGCGGAACCGGCGGTGCTGACGCGAAAGCCACGGCGGGCCATGGCACGGGCCATCACCCGGGTAAACGTTGCGTCGTCGTCTACCAGCAGCAAATGCGGCAGTTCTTCGCCTTCGCCTTCGACTTGGATCTCGTCACTCATGTTCGTCTCCTCGGGCGACACGGGGCAGGCGCAGCTCGGTGAGCGTGCCGCCTTCCTCATGACTGTAGAGTTTCACTGAGCCGCCGGCGCGTGTCACGCTGGCCTTGCTCAAAAACAGGCCCAGGCCGAAACCTTTGCCCTTGGTGGTAAAAAATGGTTTGCCGATCTGCTCGGCGATGGCCAGCGGCACACCGGCGCCGTGGTCGCGAATGCTGATGGTCAGGTCCTCGGCATTCCAGTCCAGCGTCACTTGCAGCCCTTCGGGGCAAGCGTCGGCGGCGTTGTTGAGCAAATTCAGCAGCGCCTGGGTCAGGTCTGGCGGCGGCGCCATGCGCGGCACGGTCCCTTGGCCCAAGCGCTGGAAGCGATAACTGGCTTCCGGGCGCATCAGGTGCCAGCGGTTCAGGGCTTCGTCGAGCCAATCGGTGACGTCCTGCATTTCCACCGCCAATCGACGATTGGCCTCGGCGGCGCGCACCAGTTGCTGCAAGGTTTCTTTGCAGAGTTTGACCTGATCCTGCAGCACGCTCAGATCGTCCTGCAACATCGGGTCGTGATGGTCCTGACGCATTTCCTTGAGCAACACGCTCATGGTCGCCAGCGGTGTGCCCAGTTCATGGGCAGCACCGGCGGCCTGGGTGGCGACGGCCAGCAGTTGCTGATCGCGCAGGCCCTCTTCGCGACGAATGGCACGCAGTTCTTCCTGACGGCGCAGCTCTTCGGCCATGCGTGCCGCGAAGAAGGTGATGACCGCCGCGGCCAGGGCAAAACTCAGCCACATCCCGTAAACCTGCAGGTTTTCCCGAGCGATCGGGAAGGTTTGCAGCGGATAGAAGCGCGCCAGCAGGAGGGTGTACATCGTCAACGCGATACCGGACAGAATCACCGAATAACGCCACGGCAAGGTCACGGCGGCGATGGTCAGCGGCACCAGGTAATAAGAGACGAAAGGGTTGGTCGAGCCGCCGGAGAAATACAGCAAGGCACTGTGGATAAACAGGTCGCAAGCCAGTTGCACAGCGTATTCGAGTTCGGTAACCGGCCATGAGGTGCGCAGGCGAATCGCCGTGAACGCACACAGCAGCATCGAGCAACCGAGGGTCGCGGCCAGTTGGAACCAAGGCAGCGGCAGCAAGTCGAGCCAGTAGGCCAGGCCCACGGAACCGGCCTGAGCGGCCAACACCAATGTGCGGATGAACGTCAGCCGCCAGAGATTCTGGCGAGTTGCGGAAGTGATTTGAACGGGGGCGAGCATGAGCTCTCCTGATGAGCGCTCCAGGCGGATCGCACGGAGTATAACCAAGCACGGGGGCTGGCAGGCAAAAGTGCGGCAAACGGCCACAGGCCTTCAGGCAACACAAAGCCCTTGTAGCAGCTGGCGAAGCCTGCGTTCGGCTGCGAAGCGGTCATAAAACCTGAGACCTCATTCCTTCATGCAAAACGCGTCAGCCCAATGGCGACCGCTTCGCGCTCGAACGTCCGAACGCGGCCCGAACCTTCGGCAGCTGCTACAAGAGATCGCGTCGATCTGTATAGAAGTTGTAACTGTGCGAACCGGATCATAAAAGCTAGAGTCTGATGGTTTCACGCAGGCTCGGACCTTAACCCCTGCGCATCGTCCAAGGAGTTTTCATGCACAGTTTCCGCCGCAGCGCCGCCCTTCTTGCCCTCAGCGTTGGCGCCGTCGCCAGCCTCCCGGCCCTGGCCGCCGACGAACTTCATTACAACCAGATCGCCCTGCGTGCCGAAGTCAGTCAGGAAGTGGCCCGCGACCTGATGATCGTGACCCTCTACACCGAAGAACAAAACACCGACCCGGCCAAACTCGCCGCCGACGTCAGCACTACCATGAACAAAGCGCTGGCCCAGGCCAAACAGGTCAAGGAAGTCACCCTGCGCCAGGGCAGCCGCAACAGCTACCCGATCTACGACACCAAGGGCCAGAAAATCACCGGCTGGCGCGAACGCGCCGAACTGCGCCTGGAAAGCTCCGACTTCGCCGCGCTGTCGAAACTGACCGGCGAACTGCTCACCGACCTGAAAATGGGTGGCATGGACTTCGCCATCGCCACACCAACCCGCAAGGCCAGCGAAGATGCGCTGCTTAAAGAAGCCGTGACGGCTTTCAAGGCCCGTGCGCAATTGGCGACCGATGCATTGGGTGGCAAGGGTTACAAAATCGTTAGCCTGAACTTGAACAGCAACGGTTATCCACAACCGTACATGCGCGCGCCGATGATGATGAAAGCGGCGAGCATGGATGGAGCGCCGGTGACGCCGGAAGTTGAAGCTGGTACGAGTCAGGTCAGCATGACGGCGGATGGTTCGATTGAAGTGTTGATGCCTTGATTCGATAACCCGAACACAAAAACGGCGATCACCGAAGTGATCGCCGTTTTTTATGCCAGACCAAACCCCATCAGTTGTGTCCAACTTTTGGGGTGCAGACCAGAACGTGGGAACGATCAATCGAACACAGCAGAAAAATATTACTCGGCAATAAGGCCGCCAAGCCAACAACCCGCTTGAATATGCCGAGATAGAGGGGTCCCCCTCACAAACGGGTATTTCCGCGACTCCCGCCAACACCGCTACTCTCAGGAAAACACCACCGCACAAACCCTCGGGGACTCCATGGAAAGAACCACCGTCAAACCACTCCTGCTCGCTCTTGCCCTCGCAACAACCGCCCCATTGGCCCAAGCCGCCACCACCCTGGTCTACTGCTCCGAAGCCAGCCCCGCCGGCTTCGACCCCAGCCAATACACCAGCGGCACCGACTTCGATGCCTCGGCCGAAACCATCTTCAATCGTCTCACCCAATTCAAACGCGGCGGCACCGAAGTCGAACCCGGTCTGGCAACAAAATGGGAAGTATCCACGGACGGCCTCACCTACACCTTCCACCTGCGCGACGGCGTGAAGTTCCACACCACCGACTACTTCACCCCGACCCGCGACTTCAACGCCGATGACGTGCTGTTCACTTTCCAACGCCTGCTCGATCCAGAAAGTGCGTTCCGCAAAGCCTACCCCGCCGAGTCGCCGTACTTCACCGACATGGACCTGAACAAAACGATCAAGAGCGTCGACAAAATCGACGACCACACCGTGCGTTTCAGCCTGAACAACATCGACGCCGCCTTCATCCAAAACCTGGCCATGAGCTTCGCTTCGGTGCAATCCGCCGAGTACGGCGCGCAGTTGTTAAAAGAAGGCAAAGCGGCGGACATTAACCAAAAGCCGATCGGCACCGGCCCGTTCGTGTTCAAGCGTTATCAAAAGGATTCGCAGATCCGCTACGCCGCCAACAAGGCCTACTGGAAACCCGAGGACGTGAAACTCGACAACCTGGTGTTCTCGATCACCCCCGACGCCGCCGTACGCTTGCAAAAACTCAAGGCCGGCGAATGCCAGGTCAGCGGTTACCCACGTCCGGCAGACATCGAAGTCATGGAGAATGACCCGAATCTCACCGTACTCAAGCAAGCCGGCTTCAACCTCGGTTTCCTGGCTTACAACGTGACTCATCCACCGCTGGACCAGCTCAAGGTCCGCCAGGCGCTGGACATGGCCATCGACAAACCCGCGATCATCAAAGCCGTCTACCAAAGTGCCGGCCAACTGGCGCAGAACGCCCTGCCTCCTGCCCAATGGTCGTATGACCCGAGCATCAAGGACGCGCCTCACGACCCGACGAAAGCGAAGGCGCTACTGAAAGAAGCAGGGGTTGCACCCGGTACCACTATTAATTTGTGGGCCATGACCGTGCAACGCGCATCTAACCCCAACGCCCGGATGTCGGCGCAGATGATCCAGCAGGACTGGGAGAAAGTCGGGATCAAGGCCAACATCGTCAGCTATGAATGGGGCGAGTACATCAAGCGCGCCAAGAGCGGCGAACATGACGCGATGATTTACGGCTGGACCGGCGACAACGGCGATCCGGATAACTGGCTCGGCGTGCTCTACAGCTGCGCCGCGGTGAAAGGTAGCAACTACGCCAAGTGGTGCGACCCGGCGTACGACAAATTGATTCAGCAGGCCAAAGTGTCCACGGACAAACAGCAACGGATCAATTTGTACCAACAGGCACAACAAATCCTTAAGCAACAAGTACCTATCACACCGATTGCCAACTCGACGGTGTTCCAGCCGCTGCGCAAGGAAGTCACCGACTTCAAAATCAGCCCGTTCGGCCTCACACCCTTCTATGGTGTGGGTATAAATAAGTAACACCACGCTCCAACCGGGTGCGCCAGGCGCCCCGGCTGCCCTCTGTCGGTGCGCGATTTGCACTGAAAAAAACCTGCGCAAACGGTCAAATGCGCCTGATTTTATACAAATGCGACATTAAGGTACGTTCGTGCCACTGTTTAACGCCTGTGGTCGCTCCGGATCTTGCAATGGGTATGGCCCCTGCATAAGTATCCGCAGGCACGACTCACGAGGTCGTCCTCTAATTCCAAAAATGACAACAAATCATGAGGCCACCATGCTTAAACACGCGGTCATTCCGTTTTTAGTCGGCGCAGGCTTGTTAGCTAGCGCACCTTTCGCCCAAGCGGCGACTAACCTGGTGTTTTGCTCCGAAGGGAGCCCGGCCGGTTTTGATCCTGGTCAGTACACCACCGGAACCGACTTCGACGCCTCTGCAGAAACCATGTTCAACCGTTTGACTCAGTTCGAACGTGGCGGCACTGCTGTCATTCCTGGTCTGGCGACCAAGTGGGACATCTCCGATGACGGCCTGACTTACACCTTCCACCTGCGTGAAGGCGTCAAGTTCCATACCACCCCGTACTTCAAGCCGACTCGTGAGTTCAACGCCGACGACGTGCTGTTCACCTTTAATCGCATGATTAACAAGGATGATCCGTTCCGTAAGGCGTACCCAACCGAATTTCCGTACTTCACCGACATGGGGATGGACACCAACATCACCAAGATCGATAAAGTCGACGACAAAACTGTCAAGTTCACCCTGAAAGAAGTTGATGCCGCGTTCATCCAGAACATGGCCATGAGTTTCGCTTCCGTCCAGTCCGCCGAGTACGCCGCCCAGCTGCTGAAAGAAGGCAAAGCCGCCGACATCAACCAGAAGCCGGTCGGCACTGGCCCGTTCGTGTTCAAGAGTTACCAGAAAGACTCCAACATCCGCTACACCGGGAACAAGGACTACTGGAAGCCTGACGACGTCAAGATCGACAACCTGATCTTCGCCATCACCACCGACCCGTCGGTGCGTATCCAGAAGCTGAAGAAGAACGAGTGCCAGATCACTCTGTTCCCACGTCCGGCCGACCTGAAGGCTCTTCAGGAAGACAAGACTCTGAAAGTGCCTAACCAGGCTGGTTTCAACCTGGGTTACATCGCCTACAACGTGATGGACAAGATCAAGGGCAGCGATCAGCCGAACCCGATGGCCCAACTGAAAGTGCGTCAGGCACTGGACATGGCCGTCAACAAACAGCAGATCATCGATTCCGTTTACCAGGGTGCTGGTCAACTGGCCGTCAACGCCATGCCGCCAACCCAGTGGTCTTACGACACCACCATCAAGGATGCGCCGTACAACCCTGAGAAAGCCAAAGAGCTGCTCAAGGAAGCTGGCATCAAGGAAGGCACCGAGATCAACCTGTGGGCGATGCCGGTGCAGCGTCCGTACAACCCGAACGCCAAGCTGATGGCTGAAATGCTGCAGTCCGACTGGGCCAAGGTCGGTATCAAGGCCAAGATCGTGACCTACGAGTGGGGCGAGTACATCAAGCGCTCCAAAGGCGGCGAAAACGGCGCGATGCTGATTGGCTGGAGCGGCGACAACGGTGACCCGGACAACTGGCTGAACGTGCTGTTCGGCTGCGACTCTCTGCAAGGCAACAACTTCTCCAAGTGGTGCGACAAGAAGTTTGACGGCATCGTGAAAGAAGCCAAGCGCACGACCGATCAGTCCAAGCGCACCGAACTGTACAAGCAGGCGCAACACGTCCTCAAAGATGCCGTTCCAATGACACCTATCGCTCACTCGACGGTGTTCCAACCCATGCGCGACAACGTGCAGGACTTCAAGATCAGCCCGTTTGGCTTGAACTCCTTCTACGGCGTCAGCGTCAGCAAATAAGGTTTTGCAGCGGCGACGTTTTTGACGTCGCCGTTGTTTTATCTGCCGAGAAAGTAGGAAACCACCTACATCCAATTCCGCTGAGTATTACAGCAGCGGCGTCGGACGCGTTGCCTTTTCCTACGAGTCTTTAGGACTCTACGCATTTACTGCCAGACCCACGGCTCCTACCGTCGGGATCTGACCAGTTCGTGCGTGGGCTCTCGGTTTTTGCTGCCTGTCATGGCTTGAGATCAGTGATGCCTCCACGTCCCCGGACGAGGTGGCGGGTCATTGAAAAACACTTAGAGAAAGAGAAAAGGGAGCGTCATGCGCCATACCTTGGTTTTATCCGCATTGCTGGGCACCGGTCTGCTGGCCGCCACTTCCATCAGCCAGGCCGCCAATAACAGCCTGGTGTTCTGCTCCGAAGGCAGCCCCGCTGGCTTCGACACCGCGCAGTACACGACCGCGACCGACAATGACGCCGCCGAGCCGTTGTACAACCGACTGGCAGAGTTCGAAAAAGGCGCCACCAACGTCGTACCAGGCCTGGCCACTCGCTGGGATATTTCCGAGGACGGCCTCAAATACACTTTTCACCTGCGCGAAGGGGTGAAATTTCACACAACCAAATACTTCACGCCGACCCGTGATTTCAATGCCGATGACGTGCTGTTCACGTTCAATCGCATGCTCGATCCGCAGCAACCTTTCCGAAAGGCTTATCCGACCGAGTTCCCGTATTTCAACGGGATGAGCCTGAACAAGAACATCGCCAAGGTCGAGAAGACCGGGCCGCTGACCGTGCTCATGACGCTCAACAGCGTGGACGCCGCGTTCATCCAGAACATCGCCATGAGCTTCGCCGCCATCCTGTCCGCCGAATACGCCGACAAACTGCTGGCCGAAGGCAAGCCGAGCGACATCAACCAGAAGCCGATCGGCACCGGGCCGTTCGTGTTCAAGAGCTACCAGAAAGATTCCAACATCCGTTACACCGGCAACAAGCAGTACTGGGACCCGAACCGGGTCAAGCTTGAAAACCTGATTTTCGCCATCAACACCGATGCTTCGGTGCGGGTGCAGAAGCTCAAGGCCAACGAGTGCCAGATCACCCTGCACCCGCGCCCTGCCGACGTGACCGCGCTGAAGAACGACCCGACACTCAAGCTCATCGAGAAGCCCGGTTTCAACCTCGGCTACATCGCCTACAACGTGCGTCACAAGCCTTTCGACCAGCTCGAAGTGCGCCAGGCGCTGGACATGGCGGTGAACAAGCAAGGGATTCTCAACGCCGTCTATCAAGGTGCCGGTCAACTGGCGGTCAACGCCATGCCACCGACCCAATGGTCCTACGATGAGACCATTAAAGACGCCGCCTACAACCCGGAAAAAGCCAAGGAATTGCTCAAGGCTGCCGGTGTGAAGGAAGGCACTGAAATTACCCTCTGGGCCATGCCGGTCCAGCGCCCGTATAACCCCAACGCCAAGTTGATGGCCGAAATGCTCCAGGCTGACTGGGCAAAAATCGGCCTCAAAGTGAAGATCGTCAGCTACGAATGGGGCGAGTACATCAAGCGCACCAAGAATGGCGAGCACGACGTCAGCCTGATTGGCTGGACCGGTGACAACGGGGACCCGGACAACTGGCTCGGCACGCTTTACAGCTGCGACGCCATTGGCGGCAACAACTACTCCATGTGGTGTGATCCGGCTTACGACAAGCTGATCAAGCAGGCCAAGGTCGTCACTGACCGCGACCAGCGCACCGTGCTTTACAAACAGGCGCAACAGTACCTCAAGCAGCAGGTGCCGATTACGCCGGTCGCCCACTCGACGGTCAACCAGCCGTTGAGCGCCAAAATCGAAGGATTCAAGGTGAGTCCTTTCGGTCGTAACGTGTTCTCGGGCGTCAGCATAGAAAAATAACCGATTAGCCAGAAACGCTGGGGGCGCATTTCGCCCTCACGCAAGCGTATTGCCGTAATTCGTCAATTCGGCCTACAGCAAACGTTTGCGATGCCTTGTATGAGTTCCAAACCAAATAGCCGGATCACCAAAAAAGACCGGCATTAATAAAAGAAAGAAAGGAGCTTCACCCCATGAAACTGAGTAGCACCGCGTTATTGGCCCTGGCCATCAGCAGCGTAACCGCCTCGGCGTACGCAGAAACCCAAAGCCAGGAATTCACCCCGGTTACGGTCAACACCAAAAGCGCTCAAGCCGATGCAACAGGCTTTATCGAAGGCAGTACGGTCACCGGCACCACGCGTAACTGGTACGCCAACGAACAACTGAAACGTGGTGGCAAGTTCACTTACCGTAAAGACGGTGTAGCGACCCCGACTGATCGTCGTATCAACTGGCTCCAGGGCACCATCGTCAAGTACAACTCGGGCTTCACCGAAGGCACCGTGGGTTTCAGCACAGAAGTAGCGGCCTACAACGCCATTGCTCTGGAACGTGACCGCGAGAACCTGGCGTCCAACAACGGCGGCGCACCGGGCACGCGTCCAGGCGCGGGCAACAACCGTACCCTGACCAAAGAAGGCGGCGACGCTCAAGGTCAGTGGAGCAAAATCGGCCTGGCCAACGTCAAGGCCCGTGTCTCCAACACCACCCTGACCGCCGGCCGCATGAACTTCAGCAGCCCGCAAGTCGATGTGATCGGCAACCGTCCATTGCCTTCGAGCTTCGAAGGTGTGGCGATCCACAGCGAAGAGCTGAATAACCTGGCTTTCGACCTGGGGACCTTTGACCGCGTTTCGCCGCGTACCGAAGAAAGCCTGAGCAAATTCCGCTCCGAATACGGCGACTCCAACGCTGAAACCGATCACGTCAACACCGGCGGTATCACCTACCAGCCGTTCGCCAGCCTGACCACCAGCCTCTGGGGCACCCAGGCTGAAGACCTGTGGAACCAGTACTACTTCGGCGCCAGCCACGTGTTGGGTGACAGTTCGGTTTTGAGCCTGACCACCGGCCTGAACTACTACAAAACCGTCGACGAAGGCAAAAAACTGCTGGGCGAAATCGACAACCAAGCTGGCTCCCTGTCGTTCGGCCTGACTCACCAGGCTCACACCCTGAGCTTCTCGTACCAGGAAATTAACGGTAACGAGTACTTCGACTACCTGCACGAAACCAACGGCATCTACCTGGCCAACTCCCTGCTGTCGGACTTCAACGGCCCGAACGAGAAATCCTTCCAGATCGCCTACGGCCTGAACATGGCTGAATACGGCGTGCCAGGCCTGAAGTTCAACATCTACCAGGCGCGTGGCTGGGGCATCGACGGTACTCACTACACCGGTACCGCCTATGACGTGAAAAACATGGACGGCGAGACCCACTACGAATACGGCATCGGTTCTACGTACGCCATTCAGAGCGGCCCACTCAAGGCCACCACTGTTCGCGCGACCTACACCGCTCACCGCGCCAGTGAAAACCAGGGTGACGGCAGCATCAACGAGT
Source organism: Pseudomonas sp. GL-B-26 (assembly GCF_019947405.1). Lineage (NCBI taxonomy): Bacteria > Pseudomonadati > Pseudomonadota > Gammaproteobacteria > Pseudomonadales > Pseudomonadaceae > Pseudomonas > Pseudomonas sp. GL-B-26. The sequence goes on from NZ_JAGYGJ010000003.1 coordinate 209,565, forward strand.
TCCGTCTCGTGACCACCATCCCGTTCAACATCCTGTAATGCACCTGCCGAACGGCTGATTCAGTGACGAATCGGCCGTTCGGCTTTTGTCCTTTAACCGATTGCAGAGGGTTCTTTGATGAAAATGCTTCCCCTACGTGCGGCCATCGCGGCCGCGTTGCTGAGTGTCGCTGTTGGCGTCTCGGCCAAACCCCTGGTGGTCTGCACCGAAGCCAGTCCGGAAGGCTTCGATATGGTCCAGTACACGACTGCAGTCACAGCCGATGCGGTGGCCGAAACCATCTTCAATCGTCTGGCGGACTTCAAGCCTGGCACCACTGAAGTGATTCCGGCACTGGCCGACTCCTGGGACATCAGCGAAGACGGTCTGACCTACACGTTCCACCTGCGCAAAGGCGTCAAGTTCCACACCACCGAATACTTCAAGCCGACCCGCGACATGAACGCCGACGACGTGGTCTGGAGCTTCCAGCGTCAGCTGGACCCGAATCACCCGTGGCACAAACTGTCGAGCGTGGGCTTCCCGTACTTTGAAAGCATGGGCTTCAAGGAACTGCTCAAAAGTGTCGAGAAGATCGACGACAACACGGTCACCTTCACCCTGACCCGCCGCGAAGCGCCGTTCCTGGCCGACATCGCCATGGCCTTCTCCTCGATCTACTCTGCCGAATATGCTGACCAACTGCTCAAGGCCAACAAGACCGGCGACCTGAACAACAAGCCTGTCGGCACCGGCCCGTTCGTTTTCCAGCGTTACAACAAGGACGCTCAAGTCCGCTTCAAGGCCAACCCGGATTACTTCCGTGGCAAGCCACCGGCTGATTCGCTGATCCTGGCCATCGCCACAGACAACAACGTGCGCCTGCAAAAACTGAAAGCCAACGAATGCCAGATTGCGCTGTATCCCAAGCCAGATGACATCCCGAGCATCAAGAAAGACGCCAAACTGAGTGTCGATGAACTGAACGCGATGACGGTCTCGTACATCGCCATGAACACCTCGCACAAGTACATGAGCGATGTGCGCGTACGTAAAGCCATCGATATCGCCTTCGACAAGGCCGCATACGTCAACGCGCTGTTCGGCAAAGGCAATGCGACCGTGGCGGTCAATCCGTACCCGGACACCCTGCTGGGCTACAACCACGACCTGAAGAATCCGCCGCGTGATCTGGACAAGGCTCGCGCCCTGCTCAAGGAAGCCGGTGTACCGGAAGGCACCACATTCACCCTGTTCACCCGTAACGGAGGCGGTCCAACCAACCCGAACCCGATGCTCGGCGCACAGATGATGCAGGCTGACCTGGCCCAGGTCGGGATCAAGGTCGATATTCGCGTCATGGAGTGGGGCGAAATGCTCAAGCGCGCGAAAAACGGCGAGCACGACATGGTTTCTGCCGGATGGGCGGGCGATAACGGCGACCCGGATAACTTCCTGACGCCTATGCTCAGTTGCGAGGCCGCCAAAAACGGCGAAAACTACGCACGTTGGTGCAATGAAAAGTTCCAGGCGCTGATCGATGAAGCCCGGGCCAAAGTAAACCCGGCGGAACGCGCAGCGCTCTATGAGCAAGCCCAAGAAGTCTTTAACCAGGACCAGCCTTGGATCAGCATGGCGCACACCCGTATGTTCACCGCAATGCGCAACAACGTAGAGGGCTATCACATTAGCCCGCTCACCACTAATAACTTCGCCACCACCCAGGTGAAGTAGATAAGAAAACTCCCGGCGTCCCTGACCCCAGGGACGCCAGGCACGCCTAACCGGCTGATGAGGTACACCACAAGATGTTTAGTTTTATTGCCCGCCGATTGGGGTTATTGATCCCCACGTTCTTCGGCATCACCTTGCTGACTTTCGCGTTGATTCGCATGATTCCAGGCGACCCCGTGGAAGTAATGATGGGCGAACGTCGAGTCGACCCCGAAATGCATGCTCAGGCAATGGAACGCCTGGGGCTGAACAAACCCCTGTATGCCCAATACCTGGATTACGTTGGCAAACTGGCCCATGGCGACCTTGGCGAATCCCTGCGTACCCGTGAAAGTGTCTGGAGCGAATTCACTTCTCTATTCCCCGCGACCCTGGAACTGTCCATGGCCGCCCTGTTGTTCGCCGGCATCCTGGGCCTTCTGGCCGGGGTGATCGCGGCACTCAAGCGAGGATCCCTGTTCGACCACGGGGTGATGGGCGTCTCCCTGGCGGGATACTCGATGCCGATCTTCTGGTGGGGCCTGATCCTGATCATGTTCTTCTCGGTGTCACTGGGCTGGACCCCGGTGTCCGGGCGGATCGACCTGCTCTATGACATCGAGCCGCGGACCGGCTTCATGCTCATCGACACGCTGCTGGCCGATGACGTCGGTGCGTTCTTCGATGCCCTGCATCACCTGATCCTGCCGGCCATTGTGCTCGGTACCATTCCGCTGGCAGTGATCGCGCGGATGACCCGTTCTTCGATGCTCGAAGTGCTGCGTGAAGACTACATCCGTACCGCCCGCGCCAAAGGCCTGTCGCCGTCGCGCGTGGTGTTCGTTCACGGCCTGCGTAACGCGCTGATTCCGGTACTGACCGTGGTCGGCCTGCAAGTCGGCACATTGCTGGCCGGTGCGGTCCTGACCGAAACCATCTTCTCCTGGCCCGGCATCGGCAAATGGCTGATCGAAGCCATTGGCGCACGGGACTATCCCGTGGTGCAAAACGGCATCCTGTTAATCGCCTGCCTGGTGATTCTGGTCAACTTCGTGGTGGACATCCTCTACGGCTTTGCCAACCCACGCATTCGTCACCAGCGCTGAGATTATTATGACCATGACCACTTCAATTCCAGCGGTAGCAGTCGATCAAAGCCTGCTGTATCCGTCTCCATACAAAGAATTCTGGCAAGCGTTCTCCAAGAACAAAGGCGCCGTCGCCGGCCTGATGTTCATGCTGCTGGTAATTTTCTGCGCCCTGTTCGCCCCTTGGGTTGCGCCGCATAACCCGAGCGAGCAGTACCGCGACTTCCTGCTGACCCCGCCGTCCTGGCTGGAAGGTGGGCAAATCCAGTTCCTGCTCGGCACCGATGAACTGGGTCGCGACCTGCTGTCGCGGCTGATCCACGGTTCGCGCCTGTCCCTGCTGATCGGCTTGTCGTCGGTGGTAATGTCGCTGATTCCGGGCATCCTTTTGGGTCTGTTCGCCGGGTTCTTCCCGCGCTTGCTCGGCCCGACCATCATGCGTCTGATGGACATCATGCTGGCCCTGCCGTCTCTGCTGCTGGCAGTGGCAATTGTCGCCATCCTCGGCCCTGGCCTGATCAACACCATTATTGCCATCGCCGTGGTTTCGTTGCCGTCCTATGTTCGTCTGACCCGCGCCGCGGTGATGGGCGAACTGAACCGCGACTACGTGACTGCCGCGCGCCTGGCCGGTGCCGGTCTGCCACGCCTGATGTTCGTCACCGTGCTGCCTAACTGCATGGCGCCGCTGATCGTTCAGGCGACCTTGAGTTTCTCCTCGGCGATCCTCGATGCCGCCGCACTGGGCTTCCTCGGCCTTGGCGTACAACCGCCAACCCCTGAGTGGGGCACCATGCTGGCTTCGGCTCGCGACTACATCGAACGCGCCTGGTGGGTGGTAAGTCTGCCTGGTTTGACCATTTTGCTCAGCGTGCTGGCAATCAACTTGATGGGCGACGGCCTGCGCGATGCGCTGGACCCGAAACTCAAGAACGCCGCCTGAGGAGATTCAAATGTCACTGTTAGAAATCAAGAATCTCAACGTTCGCTTCGGCGACAAGAACGCCGTTCCGGTGGTCGACGGTCTCGACATTACCGTGGACAAGGGCGAAGTGCTGGCCATCGTTGGCGAATCGGGTTCCGGCAAGTCCGTGACCATGATGGCGCTGATGGGCCTGATCGAGCACCCGGGGATCGTCACCGCCGACGCCCTGAATTTCGACGGCAAGAACATGCTCAAGCTGAGCAACCGTCAGCGTCGGCAGATTGTCGGCAAAGACCTGGCGATGGTTTTCCAGGACCCGATGACCGCGCTGAACCCGAGCTACACCGTCGGTTTCCAGATCGAAGAAGTGCTGCGCCTGCACCTGAAAATGTCCGGCAAGCAAGCCCGCGCACGCGCCATCGAACTGCTGGAAAAAGTTGAAATCCCGGGCGCCGCCAGCCGTATGAATGCTTACCCGCATCAACTGTCCGGCGGCATGAGCCAGCGTGTTGCGATCGCCATGGCGATTGCCGGCGAACCGAAACTGCTGATCGCCGACGAACCGACCACGGCACTGGACGTAACGATTCAGGCGCAGATCATGGACCTGCTGTTGGCCCTGCAGAAAGAGCAGAACATGGGCCTGGTGCTGATCACTCACGACCTCGCGGTCGTGGCCGAAACCGCTCAGCGCGTGTGCGTGATGTACGCCGGCCAAGCGGTCGAAGTGGGTCAGGTGCCACAGCTGTTCGACATTCCGGCGCACCCGTACAGCGAAGCGCTGCTCAAGGCGATTCCGGAACACAGCCTGGGCGCCACCCGCCTGGCGACGCTGCCGGGCATCGTGCCCGGTCGTTATGACCGTCCGCAGGGTTGCCTGCTGTCGCCGCGTTGCCCGTATGTGCAGGACACCTGCCGTCAACAACGTCCAACCCTCGACCCGAAAAGTAACAGCCTCGCCCGCTGCTTCTACCCGCTGAATCAGGAGGTGGCGTAATGGCCGTCGTACTTACCGCCCGCGACCTGACCCGTCACTACGAAGTGTCCCGCGGCCTGTTCAAGGGCCATGCGACCGTACGTGCGCTTAACGGTGTGTCGTTCGAACTGGAAGCCGGCAAGACCCTCGCTGTCGTCGGCGAATCAGGCTGCGGCAAATCCACCCTGGCCCGTGCCCTGACGCTGATCGAAGAGCCATCCTCCGGCTCCTTGAAAATCGCCGGGCAGGAAGTCACCGGTGCCGACAAGGCTCAGCGCAAGCAACTGCGTAAAGACGTGCAGATGGTGTTCCAGAGCCCTTACGCGTCGTTGAACCCACGGCAGAAAGTCGGTGACCAGCTTGGCGAGCCGCTGCTGATCAACACCAACCTTTCCGCCGCCGAACGTCGCGAGAAAGTCCAGGCGATGATGAAGCAGGTGGGCTTGCGTCCCGAGCACTACCAGCGTTATCCGCACATGTTCTCTGGTGGTCAGCGTCAGCGGATCGCTTTGGCCCGCGCAATGATGCTGCAACCAAAAGTGCTGGTCGCGGATGAGCCGACCTCGGCGCTGGACGTGTCGATTCAAGCGCAGGTGCTGAACCTGTTCATGGACTTGCAGCAAGAGTTCAACACCGCTTACGTGTTCATCTCCCACAACCTGGCGGTGGTGCAACACGTCGCCGATGACGTGATGGTGATGTACCTCGGTCGCCCGGTGGAAATGGGTCCGAAGAACGACATCTATGAGCGTCCTCTGCACCCGTACACCCAGGCGCTGCTGTCGGCCACCCCGACCATTCACCCGGACCCGAACAAGCCGAAAATCAAGATCGTCGGCGAATTGCCCAACCCGCTGAACCCGCCGTCCGGCTGCGCTTTCCACAAGCGCTGCCCGTACGCGACCGAGCGCTGCAGCACGGAAGAACCGCTCCTGCGCCTGGTCGACACCCGCCAGGTGGCTTGCCACTATGCCGAGCAGTTCCTCGACGGCGCGGCATAAAAATGTGGGAGCGGGCTTGCTCGCGAAAGCGGTGTGTCATTCAACAGTGATGTCGCCTGACACGGCCTCTTCGCGAGCAAGCCCGCTCCCACAGGGTTTGCGGCGTTCGTACTAGTTGACCACACCCCTTCTACCTGGGCTGCGCATCAGTCCGGCAGGAGGGGTTTTCTTTTGCCTGTCATTTAAGCCCCGGCTTCGTCGTCGCTGTCCGGTTCCTCGGTGGTCGAGTCGTCATCGTCCGCGCTGCCGCCCTGCCCCTGATCACCGGGCTCCGATTCGGATTTGGCGATCATCAGTTCGCCATGCCCACCCAGCCCGCTCGACGCCTGCGTCTCGTGATCCTCACACTCGGCCAACGCCGCCGCACTGCCGAGAGACAGCATCACCAACACCTTCAATAGCAATACAACGCGTAGCAACCTGTTCATAGCCGATTCCATCCTTTCGCAGGTGAAGCTTCAGTGCCTGACTGGCGCCAAGTGAAATTTAGTTCCGATCAGCCAGATTCTCCAGATAGGACGCTAACGAATAGACGGAATGCCGTTTGTGGGGAGATTGGTTTTGAATAGGGGTTATGCCGAAAAGATCAAAAGATCGCAGCCTACGGTGTAGTGGTTCAGTTTTTTTGAACCGCTCTGTAGGAGCATTAAGCCGCTTGCTGCTCAAACAGCGCAGGCGGCAGGTGGTTCGAAGCGGAATGGCAACGGCGATGGTTGTAATGTGAGATGAAGCCC
>NZ_JAGYGJ010000030.1:0-80939 GCF_019947405.1 Pseudomonas sp. GL-B-26
TTTCGGGTAAGAGCTTCGTTGGCGCATGGAAATCCTGACGTTAAGGGCGATCGCGTCCGCTTAGAAATACGCGGACACCATCGCCCTTAATGCTGGAGTTCGGAAGGTGACTTCCCCAGCCGCTTACCTCCGGGCGCCGCGGTGGCAGATCAGCTAGCCAATTTGGACAATCGGCCCAGAGGGCCCAGTCGGAGCATTTGGAGGAAAAGGTCCGTATGTGAGCGAGACAAGGTTCAGGGTATTCGTGAAGGTCTCCGTGCCGCGCCCGCTCGAAACCGAAGTGCTCCACCGGACTTGAGAGTATCCAGAAGAGGTCGGGATACACGTGCCCTTATCGCCGGGCTTAACCACCTTACAAGTGAACTCCATGGTCTGTTTCCCATCGAAAATTTGGTCGTTCCACCACCGCACGTTCGCGATCACATTGCTTGAGAGATCGATCACGTCCTCCATTTTTATAGTGAACGTCGCAGATTCAATTGGGAACTCCGTGTCATTGTGCAAGATTGGCGCGGTGGGGAAAAGCTCTTGCCTATTCTGGTTGATCTGTAATGCGCCGGGCAAATCCAAGGTAATGCTGATTTTGTTTTAGATGAACAGCGTGAAGGTTTGGACCGGCGCTTGTTCTAATTGCTGGTCTTTTTCTTGGGCTAATTGAGACATCTTAATTTCCTTATATATTCCGTATTTACTGAAATTCTCAAAGAGAATTTCTCCCTGTTACGCATTCCCAACCATGGAAACGCGTCATGATTAAAGTTCGGTCAATCCACTCGGTCAAATTCCTACCCGGGTCAAATCAACGTATCCATCCGGCCAAGGTTAGCGTCTGCCAAAGTAACCTCGTAAGCTAGGCAGGCACCCGCTGATGTGGCATCCAATCTCATTTGCTCGCTTCGTCGGCAGCCGCATAGAACATCTTTGAGGTAGGCATACGGATCATGACCATTCATGCGTGCCGACTGGATCAGACTCATGATCGCCGCCGCCCGTTTGCCACTGCATCAGCGACCCGGCAAACAACCAATTGGAGCGCCCAAGTGCCCACGGCTGGATCAGATTCTCGACCTAGTTGTTGTCGCTCGGCACAGTCCCATCCTCCAAATAGCGCTACCCAGCGCTTAGGGCTGTAGTCCAAGACTTTGGCCGTTACTGATCCGTTAAGTACCAGGTCATGCTGGGCCAGCGTCGACTCATGCAGCGTCCACGGATTTTTAGGTGGCCAATATCGTCCTTATGCGTCGGATCGGGTAGGTGACTTTGCCGGACGCTTACGAAGAACCGACTTTTTCAACAGAATCGGCCGTTCTCTGCCGATCTGCACTGTGGGAATACTGGTAAATTCCGATGCAATCGGGTGGTTCGGTGGAGCATTTCGTACCTGGGCGCGCAGCTTACGCTGCGCGTAGAGCTTAGGATTAAGTAAAGAATTTTTGTCCTTGGTGGTGTTTTATGCATTTAGAGGGAAGATTCCTTTCCCTTAGAGCTGATATTTAAGTGCGAGGTGGAGAAGCAATGCGACGCATCAATCAGCGCGCGATGGGCAGCGTCGTCATTTGGTTTCTCGGTATCACGAGTAGTCGGCGTCGACCCAAAGCTGATGGTGGCGACAGGCAGAAATCGGCCGAGTTCGGCCTGTCGTGACCTACGCTCGCCTATCGTGATGCCTAGAAAAACCTGTGGCTTTTCAGTGTTTGCGGCTCGGACTTCTCTCCCCTAAGAATGCGCTCTCTAGGTTGACTTCACTATTAATTAAGGAAGCCACAACATCAGGCAGCAGCACCCCATTCCAAGGCACAAAGAACGCGGCGCACTTGTTTGCCCCCAATCTCGGTTACGCAATGCAAAATCGGAGTACTCCCTCCAAGGGCTTTGTTAGGTTTTGACATCCATCGCGCGACAGCCTCGCGGCTCTCGAAAATCTGTTCGGCAAGGTGGCAAATAGCAGCAATTCGATCTAATCGTTCCGACGCAGCAGCGTTGAGGCGCTTTTGCTCACGCGCACGGCGTCTAAGAGTGGAAATCGACATGCTGAACAGTGCCTCCACACTGCGCTCCTGGAGATCAAAGGTCATGCGAACGGATCGGAAAAGACGAGCGGAACATCCTTCCCTGATTTGGAAAAGCCGCTCTGAGTCTTTGAGCAAATTTTGATTGGCGCTGAAATTCCAAAATGCGGCGATCAGCACTTCACGTGATTTATCCGTCACTTTCATCTGGTACCAGGTAGTCGTTGAGGTAGGCAAAAGCATTCCACCAATTAAACTGGTCAAATGAAGCATAGGTCTTCTATTTGATCCGGCGAGCAGTCCCGCTGACTGTGACTATCCGGCACTGAGCTGCTGGACAGGCTCTCGATAATTGATAGTCAGGAAAGATCGCTTGACCTAGGCGATGCGAAAACACACGAATCATTTTGCGCTCTGCATTGCTACGAAAAACCTGCCAGCGTTTGACTGGTCCGCAAACTCAAAATTTACATAGGCATGCGATTTTCATTCCGCTGCTGACGGGTAAACAAGGCCTAAACCTTTTTCGGCTTGACCGCTCAACGCGCCCAGTTCCCAAAGGGCGCATCCGCGTCAATGTAGCGCGCCGCCGATTGTACGTCCTGCCAACCGACATACTCCATCAGCGCTTTGCTGCTCCAACCGTTGCGACTGGCCCAGGTAGCGAAGCCGCGACGCAGGGAGTGCGCGGAGTAGCCCTCGCCCACCACATCACTACGCAGAAACGCGAGGCGTAACAGACGCGAGAGGCTGTTGGGATTGAGTCCGTTCTCAGCCAGATGGCCCCAGCGATCGATCGCACGAAACACCGACCCCTGCTGCAAGCCGCTGACCTCCAGCCAGAGTTGGTAGGCCTCGACCGGACAAAGTCGCTTCAACGCCGGCACGCACAGCATGCGGCCGCGGTGGTCGCGATCGCTCTTGCTGCTCGGCAGGTAGAGCTGTAAGCCCTGCCCTGGACGCAACTGGATGTGTTCAACCTGCAAGCGGCACAACTCCTCGCCGCGGAAAGCCCGCCAGAACCCGAGCAGGATCAGCGCTTGATCGCGTATTGCGCGTAGCCGTACCGCAGAGTCCCCCGCGTGTTGTTGCGCGGCTAGCCCGCCAATACAAGCCTCGAGCTCCCGCAACGGCAGCGCTTCGGCCTGTTGCGGTGATCGTGGGTGCAGCGCCTGGATACCGCGCAGGACATCGCGTACCCGAGTCGCCTTGGTCGGGTCTGCGAAACCGTGTTGGCGATGCCAATGCGCCAGGGCCGCCAAATGCGTGCGCAAGGTGGCGGCTGATAATAGGGCGCCATAGGTTGCCAGATAGCGCACCAGGCTTTCACTGGAGGCCGGCAGCAAGCCGTTCCACTCCCCTTCGAAATGCTCGACGGCTTGCCGATAACGGCGCTGGGTGCTTTCACGCCGCGCCGCCTGCAGATAGCGCTCGGCTGTATGGTTCACTGGGTTTCCTCCACGCGTACCGCCAAAAGGGCATTTTTACCGGCATTCGCCCCTAACGTTCAAGAAACTGGGCTTCTCACGCGTCAGGTCGTCGGAATTTACGCCCCTGCCCGTGGCGTCGGTACAGGTGTAATTCCATACTGGGAAAACGGTATGAAATTGTCGGAGTAACAGCATGGCTCGTGCCGGGATCAACAAGGCTCTGGTCCAGCAAGCCCGCGATACCCTGCTGGCTCGTGGGTCAACACCGAGTATCGAGGCGGTGCGTGTGGAGCTGGGGCACACGGGCTCAAAAACCACGATCAGCCGCTACTTGCGGGAACTGGCCGCCGACGAACCGCGCCCACCCACGGTCAGACTGGATGAGGAATTGCTGGCCTATATAGGCAGTCTAGCCCAACGTCTGGCTGCTGATGCGCAGGCCACCGTCGCGGCTGACCGCGCCCGGCTGGAGCGTCAGCAAGCCGCGTTCCAGCACCAGCGCGAGGTCAATCAAGCGCGCTACGAAGAGCTGCACAAGGCCCACCAACTGGCCCTGCAAGAGCGTCAGGCCGCGAGCTCTCGCGAGCAGCAACTGCATGAGCGCCTGTTGCAGTTAGAAGGCGGACTGCAACGCCTGCGCGAGGTCGAAGTACGGCAACTGCAACAACTCGAGGAGCGGGCCGCAAAGATTGGTTCGCTGGAGGACAAGCACAGCCACGCGCGGGCGGCATTGGAACATTACCGTGAACAGCAGGTGCACCAACGCCAAGAGGAACTCACCCGCCATGATCTCCAGGTGCAACAGCTGCAACAGGAACTGCGCCGCCAGCAGGAACAGCTGATGCAGAAACAGGAAGAGCTGAGCCAGGTGTACCGTGAGCTGGAAGGACTGAACGCCGAACAGAGGAATCACATCCAGCAACTGCGCCACCAAGCCCAAGCGCTGGAACAAGAGACCCAGCGCCATCGACACTTGCAAACGACCCTGCAGGAGGAACAGGCACAGTGCCAGGCCTTGCGCCTGCAACTGTCGGTTCTGCATGAAAAAGCCCGACGTTATGTACTCGACCAGCGCCAGGACCGCCGAGCCCTGCGCGCGCAGGCGCGACAATTGACGCAATTGCACACGCTGCTGTCCGCACAGAGCCCCCGCCAGATTGAATAAACGGGAACTGCTCGATAATCCTTCCCGCCCAGTCACTGGCACTGGCCGTGTCGGACATCCACTGGAAGCAGTGGACAGCCCTCGACAACCGCCAGACACTGTTCACTTCCAACGTTGGTGGAGGTGGACATGACGATGCCAACTGAACGCTCCCGGGCGGTGGTGCAGACACGCGAGTTTCTGGTCGAGCTTGCGCAAAATAGCAGCCTGCCGGATCAGGTGCGGCGTGATGCCAAGTTTCTGTTACGGCATTTCCCCACTCGGGACGACGTGGTCTTAGCGGGGCGCATAGAGGAGCACAGTGAAACCTTGCCGCTCGGAGCGCTGGGGCCGATCTTCAGCTCCACCATCCCCAGTTGAGCGCGTGCACGCCGTTGGCCATGGCTACAGGTCCTTGGCTGAGGGCGTGTTCAAGCAACCCGCGGCAGCCGCCGGGAAGGAACCGCGAACGCCCCACCCTGTCACCCGGCTGGATCAATTCGATTCAGCCGGGCTGTAGTGCCCAGACGAACAGCGCACACGCCCTGGCCATTGCAATTACCGGTCGCCGATGGCAAAAGCCCCCCGAGTGGACGACTCTCGGAAGTTCCCAAGGGAGACCGGTTGATCTTGCCGAAAAATTTTCGAACAAGCTCGCCCGAGTCGACAAGTTAACCTGAAGTCGCAATGTGCAATTGAACCGCAGCACAATCGATTTTAATACACTGAAACTCGACCGCACTGTCCGGCGCTATTAGTGAATGGTCGTGCCGACTGGCGATACAGGCCAGAGATAGTGCACAGGACTTAAACCGAGCGAGCATCACCAAGGTTCAGCTGCCGCCCGCTGTCATTGACTAGGCGCGCCGCCCAACTTTCTGCCTCCCAAGCCACTGCCCAACCATCCAGATACCGTTGCCCACGACACGGCTGTTAACTCGATAAAGTTAAGCCGTGCGCCTGCGGAAACTCACAGCAATATCCGTTCAGGGACACCGGATGGTCCTGCCACTCTTTAATTTTTCTTGCCCACTTTCTCCGAAGAGTTACCGGCATTGGCGTACCTGCCGCACCGGGCTCATGCAGCCCGACTTCCGCTAAATGACCACGCAACTCCTTCCATAGATTCCAGAGGAGTAAAGCCAGGAGTTGATCCTGACCCGACAACCAGCCATCGTCACGAAGTTGTCCCACCACTGCGGCGTTGAAACGATGCCGCTCCGGCCACCGCCACCATTCTTTCACAGGGTTGCAAGGCGCATGCGCGTCTAAAACATGCGGCCACAGCACTGAATACAGTTCAGAACAGATATTGATAAGTGGCGACTGGACACTGCTCAACGCATACATAGCGGTGAAGTTCCGCGCAAGCCACATACGGTGTGTTAGAAATCGCAAATCCCGAGTATGAAGCAATACCAGGTGTATTGCGAAACACGGCCAATCAACACGATCAAACAACCATCTCGACAATTTTCCATCGTAGGCATCCAACGGCTGATTACCGACACGAATGGTCTCAGCCAACTCATCCCAGCGCCCCGGCGCGTCGCTGCTGGACAGCACCGCCCACAGCGGATTATCAAAGACACTGCGCAATGTGGGAATCCGCCGGTACAACTTGTTGCGTGTTGCCGTCATCAATGTTGCGCCATGAGAGGCGCGCCGCCACATCGAACGCGAGTCCGTAGGGTTTCGCGGATACCATAGTTGCCAGCATTTGGCCAGGCTGTTTGCCTGATGAGGACAGCCCGCCGATTGTGCCGCCGCATGAAAGAATGCCTTACCACGAAGCTGATGGCCGCTGGGATCGAGACTGAGCGTGTTCATTTTGTACACCTCGCTGTACCCCCTCATGTTCACAATGCGCAAACTTTTTTAGGCCTGAAAACTCGGAAATTTGGCGTCCTAGAGCCTTGCGCGTTACATGCGTAACAGCCGGTAGATCCCAATTATCGACGGTGTCGTACCGTTTCATTCCGGTGCACACTTGAGTCATGCGGTAACGGCTGTGAATTAATATTAACACTCGTAACAAAAAAGGTTCACCACGCCATAGCCAAAAATTATTGATCAAGGAGGCAGCATGACTTCCTTAAATTTCACCCACACCCAAGATCTGCTAGCGAGTATTGCGATCTGCAACAAATGCACTCTGCCGAAGCACGGTCGCCATGGCAGTCAAGTCACAATATTTCCCTCGCGGAAAAACAACGCTCCGGTCTTTTGCGAGTCCCGGTTGGAAGCAGCGTTCTGCTTGGAACTGGAACGCAACTCGAAGGTACTTCACTATGACGCCCACCCCTTTACCATCAATTTTATTGGTACTAAATATCGATACACGCCGGACTTTTTAGTACGGCTCGCCAGCGGCAAAGAACAATTGATAGAGATCAAAAATGATGACAGTTACCAAGACAAGGCCATCACGGGAAGAATCACACGCTACATAGAGTTACTCGCCGAGCAAGGCTGTATTCTGGAGTACCTTCCAGCGGCCAAATTCTATGGAAAGGTCAGAACACCCAACCTGTATTATCTGTATCACGGTGCATATTGCAGTCAAGGTACTGCGGGGGCGAGCATTCGAACTCTACTGACTCAATGCGCCCCTGATCGACGACCGATTAGGTGTTTGACCGACAACGGCTATTCTTTTGAGGATGTTGCGCACGCGCTGTTCTATCGAACCATTCATTGCGATATTTTCAAACCACTGTGCCTGACCTCCCTAGCGTGGAGTTAATCATGAAAAACTCAATCACATTTCACCGCAGAGAAATGGCTAAATACTGGGCCTGTATACTGCTCGATAACGTAAATGAATTTTATTTCAATGGACTTCAGTTGTTCAAAGGAGCCCGCATACTTAATAAGAGCCATGTACTGGCACGCCACACTGCGCTCGCCAACCCAGCCAAGAATTACCTCGCCTTTTCCGGCCAGCCGAAGCAACTTCGAAAATCAAACTGGCTTCAATCGAAGTCCTTCAGTTTCATCACTAACAGAAAATCCATGACCGCGCATTTCGGACGTCGCATGACACTCCAACGCTAGGAAAAGGACCATTCTCTGGCGAGAGGACTTCATCCCTATCCAACGACCAATGTTAAAAGCGCGGCGGAGAGTTCGCTGCGTGCCGATAATTGCAGCCAACAGAAGAGCCCCTGACCATGAATACCACTCTTGAAAACTTCACACTTAAGGTGGGCGAACAGTGGAAGTTTCACACCGAAGTATATTTGGTGATCGCGGTCGATGGTGACCGTGCACAACTGCGCAGTACGGTGCGTCGCAATCATATCGCCATCCACACGTTGGAACGCTTACGCCAAGCGATCCGCCATGGAACTCTGAGCAAGGTTCAAGAGGCCCCGCTGGAGCAGCAGACGGGGCGAATCCTCGCGGACCTGACCGACAAACAACGGGGCGAGTTGGAGCGGCGCCTATTTTACATCCGTGCAGCTGAGACAGAGTTCGGAGGAAACCTACCCCGCAAACGTACCATTGCTTTAATGAGTCGTTTGGGGGAACAGCGAGCCGATCCTTCGCCTCCTTGTTACACCAGTGTGTATGAGTGGCTAAAGGCCTTTCGCCAAGCAGGGGACAATCCGATCGCGTTAGTGAAAGCGCCGCTACACAAACGGCGACGGCGTCTGGATTTACAACCCCACGCGGTAGGAAAAGAAATCGACTACTGGGTGAATGAGTTATACCTAACGGAGCTCCCGTGCAGCATCACGGAAGTCACTGATGCGATCATTTGCAGTTTGGAGAACCTCAATAGTAAACGGCCCATTATTGATCAACTGCACATCCCCAGTAGCATTACCCTTTATCGAATCATCAAAGAGTACGACGAATACGAGAAAGACCTGTTCCAAAAAGGTCAAAAATACGCGTTAAAGAAACAGAAATGGAGCCGGAGAACTGATCAACCGGGGCACCTGCTGGAACGGATAGAATGTGATACCCAAGTAATGGATGTATTCGTCGTCGATAGAAAGGGCAGAGTCATCGGTCGTCCATTTCTAACGGTGCTGTTAGAGGTGCGCTCTTGTTATATCATCGGATACGACATTTCGCTCAACCCTCCCTGCATCGAAAAAACGTTACGCGCCCTAAAGCGCTCCTTATGCTCGGACTGGGATCACACGGGCCTGGGTCAAACTTATATCATGGATAATGGCAGCGATTTTGCCGGTCGCAAGCTCGCCTATGTCATGCAATTACTCGGATCTGAGATTGTCTACTGTGAACCGTATGCGCCGGACCAGAAGGCTCACGTTGAACGCTGGTTCAAAACCCATAACATTCAATTTGTCCACCATTTGAGCGGCACCACGTTTTCAGATCCCGAGGAACGCGGCGATTATCGCTCCGAAAAAAAGCTTTATACACAGTGGAGGAATTGAATGCGCAATTCGAAAAGTTCCTGGATATCTATCATCACGCGTTTCATAGAAGCTTGAATGATTCACCACACAGCACTTGGGAAAAAAACCTTGATCCCTTGTCCCCGCCCAAGCGACTGGCAGAGTCCGACATTAGGCGATTGATGTGGAGCAAAACCACAGCACTGCCTATTAACGGCAGAATTGGCTTTGACAAACTTCAATGGACTGGCCCAAGTGTTTCCGCGCTTGCGACACGAGGGGGAAAAAGAGTCAGGCTCACGGTGTTTTATGATATCAGCGACTTGGGAACTGTCTGGGTGTGCCATCCCAAATGGCCAGCGGAGCCCCTCCCTGCCGAGGCTGTCGACCCAGATTATCAAAACAACCTTACACTTGAAATGCATCACCTTGTCCAGCAGAAGCTTCGCAAGGAGGGACAGAAATTTGATTTTAAACGGGCTCGCCAAGCCCGAGTCAATTACATTCTCGAATTACGCAAGGCTAAGGGCAAAACCGCGTACAAACGAATCGCTCGCCTGGAGGAAAATGGATCGTTGTACTGCACTGATCAGCCCACCCCAGTGGAACCACCATCGGCGCCTCTTGCCTTACCGGAAGTTACATTGACAGAGGCGACCCCTCCTACTTTCGCCTCAACGGTAACGGTGCGCCATGAATAATTCAGACAGCCAATGGCTACGCGAGTTCTCCCAACAACTCGTGCTCTTTCCCTCGTATCACCACGCCTACACCATTCTGCAAAAAAGTATCGAAACCACACTGCAACGCGGTGTCCCAACCTCAGCAATGGTCATAGGCCCATCGGGTTCCGGTAAGTCCACCCTATGCCAACTGTTCCGAGATTCGTTTGGGGGAGCGTATGAACTCATCAAGCCAGACGGCATTGTGACGATTCGCCCTGCCTTTTACTGCAGCGTACCCTCCCCGGTGACCGTGAAATCATTCGCAAAAACCCTTGTCCGCGCGCTAGGAAACTCGGATACACGGGGCGACACGGTCGAACTCACCTACCGCATTATGGCGTTGCTAAAAACTTGCGGCGTTCAGGTGTGCGAACTTGATGAATTTCAATGGCTAGTGCGGCCCGAGGCGGAAAAATCAAGAGACATTGTAATAGATTGGTTAATTACAATGATCAATGAGACGATGACGCCATTCATATTGGCTGGCACCGAAGATTGCAAAAAATTGCTTGATGAACGTGAAGCATTAGCTCGCCGCTTCCCCTACTTAATTGAACTCAATTACTTGCCCTATAGCGAAGTACACGAATCAGACTACATGGTGTTGTTGGGTAAATTGGACGAGCATATTTACGTTAATGATAGGTTCAGCAGCGGCGCTCATTTAACAGATACAGATATTGCCGCACCACTGTTTGCCGCGACCTCTGGCAACCTAGAATATATAAGATTGATCATCCATAGCGCACTTCAACACGCGCTAGCCCACAAACGTTCGGGGCTGGCCATTGAAGACTTTGTCCAAGCATCCTCGTTGTTAAATCTTAAACTGAGTCTACTTGCAAATCCGTTCAGCGAGTCGCTTTCCACTTGCTACCGAAAGATCTATGGAGAAGGACATGAAAACCCTTAACTTCATTCCGCTCCCAATTCCTGGTGAAAGTCCTACCAGCCTGATAAAAAGGTTAGCGCTGCACAACGGCTATGGTAACTGCAGTAAATTCGTTGAGCACCACATGCGATATAAGGCACCCAAAGCAACTGCCCTCTTACAAGGGAGTCGATTTGAGACGCTGCTAATTTCGCAAGTCGGCCAGTCGCTCCACGAACGCATACATCAGGGCTTTTATCGTTTGGTCGATCACCAATCCCCCCTAGGCGCCTTCATGATTGGGACAGTCATAATCGGAAGGCGCCTTCTCCGACCTAAAAAAGCCGCGTTATGTACAGAGTGCGTTAAAGAGGGCTGGGAAAGGAGCATCAAAGACATATGCCTAAGCAGCCATTGCCCAATCCACAACCGGCACTATCTTTTTGCATGTCCTCATTGCCAGCGAAAACTTATCTGGAAAAACCAAAGTTCTCTTCGGTGTGTCTGTGGCGGGACCTTGGAATCTCCCATCTGTTCACCTGAGGAAGCCCTCCCCGAGAAAAGACTTCTTGAAATACTCCAATCGGGAGACCAAAACCGCCTCGATCACTTATTGTCTCTCATTAGCCTTTTAGGAGTGCCTCGTAATAGAATCAGCACATCATGCCCCCCTCTCATCTTCTCAGCCGCTGCAGCTTTGGCATGCGATGATCATCATGGAGCGGCCACAGCGCTTTCTTTCATAATTGACACATCTGATGCTTTTGAAATAGACATAATGATCACCAAACTCTCCCCGACAACATCGCAGGAATCGTTATCGCTACTAAAACATGAGCTCAAGACCTCCTCTACTCATAAAAACTTTGAATCCCCACCCATTGTCATTCCTACTAAATGCATGGCCACACTATTAGGCATCGGCAAACGCAAGTGGCGAGAAATTTATTCCTCACCCAATCATTGCAAACAACGCTTTTACACCAAACAGGAAGCCCGCCAAATAAAAGATACCCTCGATACGTCACGACAGCTGGGCGCGTCGAAAAAAAGTACCGAACAACGAACACTTATGGCAATGTATTATACGCGCTCAGAGACCGCATCACTACTGGGCATAACGAACTGGGAGTGCACATTGCTTCACACCCTGAAACTACTATCGCCTCCGGCTCGAGTATCGTCACGTTTTTATTTCAAAAAGGATGACGTTGATCATTTTCGCTCCAACTACATATCAGTAAAAGCATTGGCGGCACACCTCAATACCTCAACCGCGCGAGTGCGAAGAGCCATCAGAAATACCCCGTCCGTTACTGCGCTAGACAATCAATTCGGCTGCTCATTTCTGGTCAAAAACGAAGAAATAGAACTCCTCCAGAATTGCCTCGATAGACTTCCACCTGTAAATCGCAAGCTGGGAGCAAAGCGAAACCTACGGACATGCGCCGCTACCCGTGTGCGATTGATGAGCCTCAGCCAAGCCGCGCTGCAGTTAAAAACCCATACAAACACTGTGACTTATTATCGGGATTTGGGATTAATCAGATGCGCCGATAATAACACCCTAAGGCTTTCTGCCAGCGACATCGAAAATTTCTATGCCCGCTATACGACTTGCGCGATGCTGGCAAAGGAACTGAAAATAGGAGAGAACAGAGTAGCTCAACTTCTAGAGCCCCTAAAAATCTTCCCGATATCGGGCGGAGTCACAAACGGAAACCCTCTTTCCGTATATGATCGCTCTACCCTACCAACAAATCTGGAGGAGTTAACAAACCCGACGCACGATAGTTTTGGTGAGTTCTGGACCCGTGCAGAGGTGTACTCGTTGGATGATGCAGCTCAGCAGCTCGGCATACAACATTCTGATTTCCAAAAAATTTTTACCTTAACGATTCGTCCTGCCCGAGCTCTGCAATACCGAAACGTTCGCCAGGTAACTCCCGATGAAATTGCGTGCGTCAGTTCATTTCTTTCCTCTCTTTCGAAACTGTCTATATTTCTAAGAAATCGAGGTATCACACACGCCGCATTCAGCCGTCGTTTCATCCACTCAAAATTTGTCTACATTCTAAAAATCAACAACGAAGAATATCTGAACTCATCCGACATCGCAAAATTGGACACCTTGCTTGACAAATACTGCACTCCGGATGAGGCAGGAAAAATTCTTCACCTTTCCACCGTCCAAATATATCATCTAAGACAAAATGGAAAACTCCCAGCTGTATTCCCACCAGGATATGAATACAAAAACCCCCTATTTGAAAGATCTCGCGTTTTACAACTTCTCAAACTAAGATCTTGCGAGACACGCCAGCGCTACACTCCATACTCTTTACAAAAAGCCGCAAACTTTCGCTGACATTTAAAATTGAAGCCTCACTTGTCGAGCGTTGAAGTGATGTGCTGAGTTGCGCATCGCACTCAAAGGCAACGCGCATTAATCAGTCCCAGTTGAAAACAGGCGAGGTGTCCCAAGAGAGAAGGACTTCAGGTTTTTTCGCTCGACATCTAGTCAATAAAGATTTGCGGAAAATTTCGCCAACAAACCAGACCACTCCCCCCATCCTCTTCACCTCGAGAGCGAGTTGTTGTTTTGTCAAGCCGCATCCCCCTCTCAGGCGACCGACTCATTATCGCGCTATCTGCGTGATCCAACGTGATTTGAAACCCACTGCTAGAATTTCGGCCTAAGTGAAAAACTAGTTCGCAAGTTAGTGAAATTTACATCGGTATGCCCTTACGTGGCGGGGGCTCCATTTCTGAGAAGGATGAAAACCTATGAGCGCGGGCACCAGCCAGGAAACCCAGAAAGTCATCTTCGCCTCGTCGCTCGGGACGGTCTTCGAGTGGTATGACTTTTTCCTCTATGGCGCCCTCGCGGCGGTGATCAGCAAACAGTTTTTCGCCGGGGTCAACGACACCACGGCGTTCATCTTTGCGCTGATGGCCTTCGCTGCCGGCTTCATCGTGCGGCCGTTCGGCGCCTTGGTGTTCGGCCGGTTGGGGGACATGATCGGGCGTAAATACACGTTCCTTGCGACCATCATCCTCATGGGCCTGGCGACCTTCTGCGTCGGGCTGCTGCCGACCTACTCGAGCATCGGCATTGCCGCGCCGATCATCCTCGTGGTGCTGCGCATGCTTCAGGGCCTGGCCCTGGGCGGTGAATACGGCGGCGCTGCCACTTACGTGGCCGAACACGCACCGATGGGAAAACGCGGCTTCCACACCAGCTGGATTCAGTCCACCGCGACCCTCGGTTTGCTGCTGTCGCTGTTGGTGGTGCTCGGTTGCCGCTACTTCACCGGTGACCAGTTCGAAGTCTGGGGCTGGCGGATTCCGTTCCTGTTTTCGATCATTCTGCTGGGCATCTCGACCTGGATTCGCATGAGCCTGCACGAGTCGCCTGCATTCGTGAAAATGAAAGAAGAAGGCAAGCTCTGCAAATCGCCGCTGCGCGATTCCTTCGGCAAATGGGAAAACCTTAAAGTCGTCCTGATCGCCCTGTTCAGCATCAACGCCGGGCAAGCCGTAACCTTCTACGCGGCGCAGTTCTACGTGCTGTTCTTCCTCACCCAGTTCCTGAAAATGGACCCGGCGCTGGCCAACAGTCTGTTGATCGTCAGCGTGATCATCGGCGCACCGTTCTTTATTTTCTTCGGCTGGCTGTCGGATAAAGTCGGGCGCAAACCGGTGCTGATGATCGGCCTGCTGCTGGCTACCGCGCTGTACTTCCCGATCTTCAAGTCCATCGCCCACTACGCCAACCCGGCCATCGACCAGGCCAGCCGTCAGGCACCGATCACCGTACTGGCTGACCCAGCCACCTGCACCTTCCAGTTCGACCCGGTGGGCAAGGCGAAATTTGACAGCCCTTGCGACAAGGTCAAAACCTTCCTGGTGAAACAGGGCCTTCCTTACAACAGCGAAGCCGCACCGGCCGGCAGCGCCGTGCAGGTCAGCGTCGGTGAAGTGAAACTCGAAGGCTACGATGAAGCGGCCCTGCGTGGCGCCGTGACCCTGGCGGGATATCCGTCAAAAGCCGACACCCAGCTGGTCAACAAACCGATGATCGTGGCGCTGATCGTCGCGCTGATCATCATCTCCGCCATGTGCTACGGCCCGCTGGCAGCGCTGATGGTCGAACTGTTCCCGACCCGCATCCGCTACACCTCAATGTCCCTGCCGTACCACATCGGTAATGGCTGGTTCGGCGGCTTCCTGCCAACGGTGTCGTTTGCGTTGGTGGTGTACACCGGGGACATCTTCTACGGGTTGTGGTACCCGGTGCTGATTACCGGGGTGAGTCTGGTGGTTGGCATGATCTGTTTGCGTGAGACCAAGAACGTAGACCTGGATACCAACTGAGCTCACCACAATCCCCTGTGGCGAGGGGATTTATCCCCGTTGGGCTGCGAAGCAGGCCTAAACCAGCCGCCTCGGTGTGTCAGAACGATCGAGTCGGCTGGATCGGGGCCGCTTCGCAGCCCAACGGGGATAAATCCCCTCGCCACAGGTAAGCTCGACGATATCGGCAGCCCCGCCATTCCACAGACCGAGGCACCATGATCATTTCATCCGCATCTGACTATCGCGAGGCAGCACGACGCAAACTCCCGCGTTTTTTGTTTGATTACATTGATGGCGGGGCTTATGCAGAGCATACGCTGAGGGCCAATAGCGCGGATCTGACCGGCATCAGCCTGCGTCAGCGCATTCTGAAAAACGTCGAAACCCTGAGCCTTGAAACCACCCTCTTCGATCAACCACTTTCAATGCCGATCATATTGGCCCCGGTCGGCCTGACGGGCATGTTCGCCCGTCGTGGTGAGGTACAGGCGGTAAAAGCGGCGGAAAATAAAGGCATTCCACTGTGCCTATCAACGGTTTCGGTGTGCTCGATCGAAGAGGTCTCGGCACAAAGCCAACAGTCCATCTGGTTTCAGCTGTATGTGTTGAAGGACAGAGGTTTCATGAAAAATGCACTGGAGCGGGCGAAGGCCGCCGGTGTGAAAAACCTGGTGTTTACCGTGGACATGCCCACGCCCGGCGCCCGATACAGGGACGCACACTCGGGCATGTCAGGCCCTTTTGCGGCATCGCGGCGAATGCTTCAGGCCATGACCAAACCCGACTGGGCATTCAACGTCGGCGTCATGGGGCGTCCACACGACCTGGGCAATATTTCGAAGTACCTTGGCAAAGCCGTCACGCTCGAAGACTACATGGGCTGGTTGGCCAACAACTTCGACCCTTCGATCAGCTGGAGTGACCTGGAGTGGATTCGTGAGTTCTGGAAAGGCCCGATGATCATCAAAGGCATCCTCGATCCTCAGGATGCCAGAGACGCGGTCAGCTTTGGCGCTGACGGCATTGTCGTGTCGAACCACGGTGGGCGACAGCTGGACGGCGTGCTCTCCACCACCAAGGCGTTGCCGCCCATTATGCAAGCCATCGGTAATGATTTGACGGTGCTGGTCGACTCGGGAATCCGCTCGGGGCTTGATGTCGTACGGATGTTGGCGCTGGGCGCAAAAGGCGTATTGCTGGGGCGTTCCATGGCTTATGCACTGGCGGCCGATGGTCAACGCGGGGTGGAGAATATGCTGGATATATTCGCCAAGGAAATGCGCGTTGCCATGACCTTGACCGGGGTGACCTCGATTGGCCAGATTGATGAATCCACGCTGGTGGATG
Organism: Pseudomonas sp. GL-B-26; assembly: GCF_019947405.1. NCBI lineage: Bacteria > Pseudomonadati > Pseudomonadota > Gammaproteobacteria > Pseudomonadales > Pseudomonadaceae > Pseudomonas > Pseudomonas sp. GL-B-26. The sequence continues at coordinate 16,262 of NZ_JAGYGJ010000030.1, forward strand.
CTGTTCGATGAGCTGAACACCTGACCTTAAAACGCCGCGCCCATGCGCGGCGTTTTCGTTGATGCCTGGAAAGCGACCCTCACTCGACGTCTTTGAGTACCTCAAACGTGACTTGATCGGGATAGAACGCCATGTAGCCGCGAATCTGATCGACCGACACTTTCGGGTCTTCATAGCTCCACACCGCGTTAGCGCCCTCATGTCCAGGGACTTGCAGACTGAAATAGCTGGCATCGCCCTTGTAGGGGCAATAACTCGTGTGATCGGTGCGGGCAAAGTATTTTTCATCGATGTCCTCCCGCGGTACGTAATACACCGGAGGATAGTTGGCCTCGAGCAACACCAGCGCCCGTGCGGAAGCGGCCACCTGAATACCGTGAAACTTTACAAGCAGGCAGCCCGGCTGCTCTGCAATGGTGATGACAGGACTAGGACCGGTGCTTTTCATGAAATACGTTCCTCATGACGGTGATGAACCTGTGAGAGCGACGCTTGCCCGCGGTGGGCGGCGCAGCAGCCCCAAAACCTGAGACCACGACTTTCAGGTATAACCCAGATTTTGCACTCACGACGGCTTCGCAGCCGAACGGGACGATTAGGCCAAAAACGAAATGCAGAGATAAGCGGGCAAACGCTCAGAGCCGGTGAAACATCGTCTACGATCAATAGAACCGTTGACGTCCCTGCTGCCCAGACAGGCAGTCGTGGCATGGCGTGGGGATTTGAGTCTCAGAAACCTGAGGGTCTCACCATGCCCGCCACACAGTTTTCCCTCGACCAGAAAATCATCACCCTCGACGCCCGTCCGGATCGCCTCGACCTGCGCGATCGTATTTTTACCCCACGGGTCCAGTCGCTGCCGCCCTCCTGGCCCGCCGACAAGGACATTGCCTCCGAACTCTCGGGCTACCTGGACAAAAACATGGTGCTCAACCAGGGCAGCGAAGGCGCGTGCACCGGGTTCGGACTGGCGGCGGTGGTCAATTTTCTGTTGTGGCGGCGAGACAGGGCCTCCACCAAAACAAGTCCGCGCCAGCTTTATCATCTGGCCAAACTCTATGATGAATGGCCAGGCGAGGATTATGTGGGTTCCAGTTGTCGCGGCGCGTTGAAGGGTTGGCACAAACACGGCGTCTGCGCGCAGGAACTGTGGCCCTATACCGTCAAGCCGGACGGATCGGTTCCGGCCTTTGAAGCACCGGCGGAGAATTGGGCGATGGATGCCATGACGCGGCCGCTGGGGGTTTACTACCGTGTCGAGAAGGACGATGTCACCGCCATGATGGCGGCGCTGTATGAGGCCGGCGCGCTTTTCGTCTCTGCCAATGTGCATCAGGGCTGGGCACTGATGCGGCCCAAAGGCAAAAAGCAGCCGACGGTGCAATTCCAGAGCATGTCTGCGCTGCCCGTCATCAAATGGCCGGCAGCCAGTGAGGGCGGTCACGCCTTTGCCTTGATCGGCTACACCAGTCAGGGGTTCATCGTGCAGAACTCCTGGTCAACCGACTGGGGATTTTCCGGCTTCGCCATCCTGACGTTCGAAGACTGGCTGGCCAATGGCACCGACGCCTGGACAGTGGCCCTCGGGGTGCCGATCGAACGCGGCGCGCTATCGCAAAACGCACGCCCTTCAGGTTCCAGGAATGGCGCTCAATCACCGTTTCGTAGCGCGCTGTCCAGTTCCAGCGCCAAGCGCGAAGGGTTTTCCCTGTTCACGGCCAGCGCCTGCGAGCCCGATCGCAAAGGGCCGCCGCTGTTGACCAAGGATCAGGCTTACGGCCTGACCATCGTGATGGAAAACAATGGCAGCATCGGCCCTCGCCTTACCGACGTGGAAAACGTCCGGGCGGGCGTCAAGCGCATCGTCTACGAGGCGCCTCGTGCCTGGTACGACAAGCTGCCGGCCGCAAACAAACCCCCAGTGCTGCGCATCGCCGTCATTGCCCACGGCGGGCTCAATTCCGAGCAGGATTCGATCAATCGCATTTGTGCGATGGCACCCTACTTCCTTGAAAACGGCATCTATCCGCTGTTTGTCACCTGGCGCACCGGGGCCCTCGAGACGCTGGCGGATATCGTCCAGGACACCCTGCCCGGGCTATTTCCCGAGGCCGGCAGCATCAGCGATGCATTGAAGGCGATCAAGGACAAAGCCGTGGAAGGCTTTGATCGCACGCTGGAACTGGCGACCAAAAAACCCGGCGGCGACCAGTGGAGCCAGATGAAACAGAACGCCGAAGCTGCCGCCGTCGCCGGCTTTACCCCGCGTGGACTGGTGGAAATGGCGGAGTCGCTGAAAAACCTGGTCGCCGACATGGGCAAGAAGAACGTCGAGCTGCATTTGATCGGCCATTCCGCGGGCTCCCTGATCAATGGCCACTTGATTCAATTGCTGTGGGCCAGGGGTTTGCCCACGGAAACGTCGACGCTGATGGCCCCGGCCTGCACCCTCGATTTCGCCAACCAGACCTACCGCAAAGTCATCGAAGGGGGAGGCCTCAAGCGCAAGGACTTCCACATCTACATCATGTCCGACAGCCGCGAACAGGATGACAACGTCATCGGCGTGTACCACAAGTCCCTGCTGTACCTCGTTTCCCGTGCCTATGAAGAACTGCAACGCATGCCGCTGCTGGGCATGGCCAAAAGTCTGGACAAGCACTTCCAGGACTTCAGCAATCCCGATCTGGCGGAGTGGAACATCGCCGCCAAAAACATGACCGAACAGTGGAGCCAGTTTTACTTTGGCAAAACCATTCCGACCGGGTTTGCCGCAACGGGACGCGGGCTTCCCGAAGCGTTCGCGCAAACCCTGCATATCTTCAACGATCCGAAAATGAACTATGGCGCGGGCACCAAAAAGGACACCTCCCACGGAGGCTTCGATAATGATGTGAACGTGATTACCGCAGCGTTGCTGACCATTCTCAGGCGAGAGCCCGGCGCGAAGCTGGATCAGCCGGTGGTTAACCTGAATTACTGAGGAGCCTGTGCAATGAATCGCAACGCTCCGACTGTACATCCATACAGATAAAGATTGCCCCATCGCTCATCAGCCGCCATTCTGTCCGCCTCTCGACAGTTGATGAGCGATGGTGGTTATGCGGCTGTACCTCTGTGAAAAACCTTCCCAGGCCAAAGACATTGCGGCCGTCCTCGGCGCCAAGCGTCGGGGCGACGGCTGCTGGCTGGGAACGGACGTCACGGTGACCTGGTGCATCGGCCATCTGCTGGAAACCGCGCCGCCCGACGCCTATGACGCGCGTTACAAGCGCTGGGTGCTGGCGGATCTGCCGATCATTCCAGAGAAGTGGAAGATGACCGTCAAACCGCGCACGGCCAGCCAGTACAAAGCGGTAAAGCGGCTGCTCGGCGAGGCCAGCGAACTGGTGATCGCCACCGACGCCGACCGTGAGGGCGAGATGATCGCCCGGGAACTCGTGGAGCATTGCCGTTATCGCGGGCCGATCCAGCGGCTATGGCTGTCGGCGCTGGACGATGCGTCGATCCGCAAGGCGCTGGCAGCCCTGAAGCCGGGGGCCGAGACCTTTAGCCTTTACCATTCGGCACTCGGGCGGTCCCGGGCCGACTGGCTGATCGGGATGAACATGAGTCGGCTGTTCACACTGTTGGGGCGTCAGTCGGGTTATCAGGGCGTATTGCCGGTCGGTCGGGTGCAAACGCCGACCCTGCGCCTGGTGGTGGATCGTGACCGCAGCATCGCCGATTTCGTGCCGGTCGCCTATTGGGCCATCGATGTGCAACTGCTGCACGACGGCACCGCGTTCACCGCCCAGTGGCGTGCAGCCTCCGAAGTTTGCGACGATCAGGATCGCTGCCTGAATCAGGCGTTGGCGCAAAAAGCCGCGACGGCGATTGGCAGTGCGGCGAGTGCCCGGGTGATCAAACTGCGCACCGAGCGGATGCGCGAAGTGGCCCCCCTGCCCTTCGATCTGGGCACCTTGCAGGAAGTCTGCTCGAAGAAGCTCGGGCTCGGCGCCCAGGAAACCCTAGACATCGCCCAGGCCCTGTACGAAACCCACAAGGTCATCACCTATCCACGTAGCGACTGCGGTTATCTGCCCGTGAGTCAGCACAGTGAAGCGCCGGGGATTCTTGCCGCGCTGAGGCAGGCTGATCCGGCGCTGAACGCTTTGAACGATTTCCTGGAGCCTCAGCGCCGCTCACGGGCCTGGAACGACGCCAAGGTCAGCGCTCACCACGGCATCATCCCCACGGCTGCGGCGAAAAACCTCGAGCGGCTGGCGGGCAAGCAGCGGGCGGTCTACACCCTGATCCGCGCGCGTTACCTGGCGCAGTTTCTGCCCAACCATGAATACGACCGGACCCAGGCCGACTTCGACTGCGCCGGTGAAGCCTTGCGTGCCGTCGGCAAGCAGATCGTCGAACCCGGCTGGAAGCGCGCCCTGCCCGAGGCCCTCGCCCCGGCCAAAGGCCGCGAAGCACCGGCGCCGCAAACATTGCCGACATTGGCCGAAGGGCGTGACTGCGCAGTGGTCGACGTCAAGCTCAAGGACCTCTGGACCCAACCGCCCAAACCGTTCACCGAAGGCGATCTGATCAAGGCGATGAAGAACGTCGCCAAACTGGTGGAAGATCCCCTGCTCAAGCAGAAACTCAAGGACACCACCGGCATCGGCACTGAAGCGACCCGCGCCTCGATTATCCAGGGCCTGCTCGACCGTGGTTATCTGATCAAGAACGGCAAGGCCCTGGCCGCCACCCCGGCCGCGTTCAGCCTGATCGATGCCGTGCCGCGTGCCATCGCCGACCCCGGGACCACGGCGATTTGGGAACAGGCGCTGGACATGGTGCAGAGTGGTGAAATGAGCCTTGAAGAATTCGTCACCAAGCAAGCCGCGTGGATGAGCAAACAGGTCGCCCGTTGCGCCGGCCTGAGCCTGACCATCAGCGGACCGGCAAGCCCCGCCGGGCGCGGTGCCACACCGTGGAAAAACAAACGCCAGCCCGCCAAACGCAAGCCCTCGACGGGCACCAAACGCGCGGCGAAACCGGCGAGCAAGGCTTGAAGGCACTTCGAGCGGGCGACTTTCTGGAAAAGTATCGACCATAATTATCGTGCAGCGCACCAGCGCCACGACGGACCTGCGCTTCAGGAGCCAACCCGCATGCCCTTGATCGAACTGCGCGCCGCCCAGCGCGACGAACTTGAAACGATTGAAAACCTGATGCAGTTCTATATGTATGACTTCAGCGAGTGGCTGCCGCTGAAGCTCGGTGAGCATGGCTTCTTTAACGCCCAGCCCAAACCGGGTTACTGGCGAAAACCGGCAACCAGGCCGTTTCTGATCAAGGTCGACGGTGAATTGGCCGGTTTCGTGACTGTGGATGATGAAACCCATCTTCACGGCGCCGAGTACAACATCGGCTATTTCTTTGTCAGTCGACGCTTTCGTGGCCAAGGCGTCGCGAAGTTTGTCGTTTCCACCCTCTTGAGCCAGTTCCCCGGTCAATGGCAAATTTTCCACCTCGACGCGAATCAGCCTGCGCGGCGGTTCTGGGCCCGGGTCCTGGCCGATCTCACCCATGGCGAGTTCACCCTGCATCAGCTGCCGGTAGACGGTTATCCCTGCACCGTTTACCGATTCCAGACATCGCTGCCAGCGTCCTGACTGGCGCTTTCCCCTCCGCTTTTTAATTCCAAACAACTTTGTCCGACAATATGTAGTGACCAAAAATAATCACTACAAAACCGTTGACGCCTCCGATTTGCCCTTGCATGATGCAGACGTCTCCCCGATCGGGAGAACAGGCAACACGTTTGAGCAAGCTCGTCTGACCGCCGAGCTGTTTTTCCCGGATACACGCTGCCCACAAGGCAGATTGAAGAAGCTGACCTGGCCTGAACGTCCAGTACAAGGACGAGAAGCGCTGGCGATCAATCCTCATGAAGCTTGTGGCCGACCCTGAAAATGTCGGCAGTGGCCTGAAGGTTTTCGCTGCTTCTCCTCGTTGTGACGCTATTGCGTAGCAGTTATTCAACACGACTACATGCAACAGACGCGGGCCCCCGTCAATTTGGCGGCCGACCGCTGACGTCCTGGTTTCGGTGCCAGGGATCAACTAACCGATGGGCTACCTGTATTAGCGAATCAACTTTGAAAGATCACCAAATGGTCAAGGGGCTTACTATGAATCTGAACAATCAACCTACTATCGATGAACTGGCTCATCTGTTCGCTGCGCAAAAAGACAGCCATGACAGCCACATTCTGTGGATCAGCAAGTCTGGCCAGGTGCATATCGACCGCCTGTCGCCTCACGCCCATGAAGCGGAGTTCGACAAGAACAACCAGAACCTGCTCGCCCGACTGAAGATGTACCGTCGCGGCCAAGGCTATGTCGGCAAGAAAGCCGCGGCTGACAAGGACTTCATCGGTAATGTGCTGCAGACGCTGAAACAGGCGTGGGCCTCGATGCAGAACCAGAACGAAGTTCGGGTGATTGACCGGTTCTACTGATACCTCCACACCCCATCCATAAAAAGGCCCCACTCGTCATATCGAGCGGGGCCTTTTTGTTTGTCTCGTGCGCACCAAACAACGCTATGGTTAACCGTGTGCACTGGATCATTGGAGGTTTGTGATGAACATACAACTGACAGGCTTGCTGTTGCTCGTAATGGCCAGTGCTGCCCATGCAAACAGCATCACCGGCGTTCCGTTGTTCGATGCGGACTGCCCCGGCAAAATCATCGTCCACGCGGATCAGGACGGACCGGTGTTGATCAACAGCAAGGAAGCCGAGACCAAAGCCATTGACGATCGCCGTTTCGAAGCCAAGGGTTCGGGCGTCGTCATCTCCATCCTCCTCTCCGATGACGACTCGGTCACGGTGTCCTCCACGGGCAAGGCGCCTAATGGTGTGTGCCAATTAATAGAAGACTGACGTCGTCGACTCACCTGCAGCCGCACCCAACACCAGTTCCATAAACGCCACCGACGCTGCGCTGTGATAGTTGTTTTTGCGTCGAAGCAGCGCGGCCCCTCGTTTGGGCGCCTCCCCCAACAACGGGATCTTGCGCAACGCCCGGTCCTCGGTGGCAATGGGCTCCGGAAGGATGGTGGCGATGGCCGTGTGCCGAATGACTTCCAGCAAAGTGCTCACCGAGTTGACCTCGATCACCACCTTCGGCGTGATCTGCTCCTGGGCAAAGTACTCATCGATGCGGGTGCGGGTAACGAAGTCCGGGGCCAGCAGCGCAAATTCCAGCTGCGCGACCTCTTGCGCGGACAACGCGACCTGGCTTTCGTATAACGGGTGATCGCGCCCCACCATGACGCCCAACGTCTCGGTAAATGCCGGGATCGACTCGATATCGGCATTTCTGACCTGGGTAAACGCGATGGCGATGTCCAGTGAGTCATCCACTAGCCCGGCCTCGATGTCATCCATCGACAGCTCGAAAATCTGTAGATGGATGTTCGGATACCGCGCCACGTAATCGCGCACCAGCGGCCCCACCAGGTACGCCATGAACGTTGGGGTCATGGCCAGCCGCAAGGTGCCGCGGGACAAATCCTTTACGTCATGCAGCGCACGTTTGCCTGCCTCCAGTTCCACCAGCACCCGACGAGCACATTCGATGTAGGCCTCTCCCGCATCGGTGGGTTTCACCGTGCGCGAGGTTCGGTCGAACAGGCTCACGCCCAGGGTTTCTTCCAGTTGCCGGATCTGTTGGGACAGGGTCGGCTGCGAAACGTGAAGCGCCTCGGCGGCGCGGGTGAAACCGCCGTGGTCGGCGACCGCCAGCAAATAGCGCAAATGTCGGAGCAGCATGGGGAATCACCATCTATAGGCTGTGCTTATGCATTGCATTGTATATCGATCTTGGACGCTATGGATCGATCGGCAGAAGATGGCTCCACACCCAAGCAACATCACTCCCGACAGGAGAAACACCATGCAACAGTCCCACGCTTACAACGACCCAAGCCTGGCCCTGACCACGTCGATCCTCGATGCAAAAGCGCGCAAAAACCTGTCCTGGCAGGACCTGACCGGCGGCACCGGCCTCGGCCTGGCCTACGTCACTGCCGCCCTGCTCGGTCAGCACCCGCTGCCAGAAAACGCCGCCAAAGTGATTGGCGAAAAACTCGACCTGGACGCCGACACCGTGGCCCGCCTGCAGATCATCCCACTGCGCGGCAGCCTCTCGGGTGTCCCGACCGACCCGACCATCTACCGCTTCTACGAAATGATCCAGATTTACGGCACCACCTTGAAAGCCCTGGTTCATGAGCAATTCGGCGACGGCATTATCAGTGCGATCAACTTCAAGCTCGACATGAAGAAAGTCGAAGACCCGGAAGGCGGCTCCCGCGCGGTGATCACGCTCGACGGCAAGTTCCTGCCACTGCGTCCTTTCTAAATAGATACCAGCCGCAACGATTTTTCAGCCCACGAAATCCGGTAGCAGCTGCCGAGCCTGCGAGGCTGCGTCCGGCTGCGCAGCAGTCGCATCGATCTGCGAGGACTTCGTCCTCGGACGCAGCCTCGCAGGCTCGGCAGCTGCTACAGAATGAGGAAGTCACTATGAAAGCGCTCATCGAAGGTTTTTTGAAGTTCCAGAAAGACGCCTTTCCGCAACGGACCGACCTGTTCAAACACCTGGCGACCACCCAGCATCCGGGCACGCTGTTCATCACCTGTTCCGACAGCCGTGTCGTGCCGGAACTGCTGACCCAACAAGAACCCGGTGAACTGTTTGTGATCCGCAATGCCGGCAACATCGTGCCCTCCTACAGCCCTCACCCCGGCGGTGTGTCGGCCACGGTCGAATATGCGGTCGCAGTGCTCGGCGTCACCGATATTGTGATCTGCGGGCACTCGGACTGCGGCGCCATGACCGCCGTCGCCAAGTGCAAATGCATGGACCACCTGCCCGCCGTCAGCGGCTGGTTGCAACACGCCGAGTCAGCGAAAGTCATCAACGAATCCCGCCCTCACGCCAATGAAGCGGCGAAGGTGAGTTCAATGGTTCGGGAGAATGTCATCGCGCAACTGGCCAATATCCAGACGCATCCGAGCGTGCGCCTGGCTCAGGAGAAAGGCCTGTTGAATTTGCATGGTTGGGTTTACGACATCGAGACCGGTTCGGTTGACGCCCTGGATGGCGACAGCCACCGTTTTGTGGCGCTCGCCGAGTATCCGGACACCTGCGTCCTTCAAGCCCGATCCATAGAAGCAGCCGCCTGAAGTGTGTATCCATTGGCAGATAGACGATCGACGCAGCGCTCCCGGCTCACGGGAGCGCTGCACTGACACGATCGACCGGGTTATTTATCGTCCATCTTTGTTGACGATTGAGGCCGAATTTCAGGGGCCTCTTCAGCGTTGGGGGGTTCTGGAATACTGCCTGGCGTGAACACGTGAGTCAGCAAGTCTCTGGCATCGACGTCGACGACGCCCTGAACCGAACGGGCCAGCGCTACTGCCTGCTCACACTGTTTATGGGTGTTGACGCGGCCGCTCAATGCCACCGTGCCTCCGTGGGTTTTGACATGGATTTGCAGGCCAAGGCTTGGTTCAGCCATTGCCAAGGCTGACTTCACCCTGGCAGTAATCCACGTGTCGTGAACGCCCCTTTCCAGATCATGAGAGTATTGCTGAAAGGAATGAAGTTTCATGGTGTAACCCTCTCTCCGTCATCAGGTGCACTGCCCGTCCATTGGCTGTGCAGCCTTGACGCTCAGGCGAGCGTTATGGACATCTGATTCGTTTTGGAGTGCTCGCCACGCCCATACGGACGCACATTAAGTATAGTGCGGCCGTTGACTGGGGTCGTGGCGCTGGCTCAGCGTTTGACCGACAGATCCGTCTGGGTCATGCGACTGCGGATCGTGAACACCCCATCGCCCGAGAGAATCGCGCTGCGAGCAAACAGGCGACCGCTCTCCCAGTTCGAAAGCCCCAGTTCCGGCTTGTTCAGCGCGTACTGGCCGTCGACCCAGCGGGTAATCCCGTTGCCGACAAAAGGTGCGTTGACCGCGCTGTAGAAGCGTTCCTGAGCCGCGGCATCTTCACTGATCAACGACACGGTGAACTGCGGGCTATAGCGATTGAACAACGCGATGGCGCTGTCCAGGTCATCGACAATCTTCAGGCTGACTTCCGGGGTTTCTTCCCATTCCCACTCGCGGCCCAACTGATCCTCGGGCAGCGGTTCGGCCAACGCTTCGGTCTGATAGCCTTCGGCGCGGTACACCTCAACGCTGGCGGTCTGCCAATCGGTCGGCAAGTACTGCTCGCTACCTTCGACGATGTGCAATTTGCAGCCCTGCCCGCGTGCGGTGCCGGCCTGTTGCAACGCGTCGAGGAACAGCGGCAGCAGTTCTGCGACACGGTCACGGTGGATCAGGCAGACGTTCATCGTGTTGCAGACTTTGCGATCCAGCGAGTTGCGCACCACCGCCGCAAAACGTTGGGCATCGGCGTCCTTGTCGGCGATCAGCCAGGCGCCACCGGTGCCGTGCAGGCTGACAGCGGTGCCGGCCTGTTGGGCGATGCTGCCCAATTGACTGACGGCACGACCCGAACCACGGGCCACTGCCAGCGACAGGCGTCGGTCGGCGAACATCGCCCAACCGGCGGCGTGATTGACGCTTTCCACCAGCGACACCGCGCCGGTCGGCAACCCGGCGTCGCTCAGTGCCGGATTCAGTGCGTGGGTGACGATGGCTTGCGCCGTGCCCAACGCATCACTGCCAATGCGCAACACCGCCGTGTTACCCGTGCGCAACACACCGGCGGCGTCGGCGAAGACGTTCGGTCGACCTTCGAAGACGAACGCGACGATGCCCAGTGGCGAGACCACTTGCTCGACTTTCCAGCCGTCATGCTCGATGCAACTGACCACTTTGCCACGCGTGGCCGACGCATCACGCCAGGCCCTGAGCCCGGCGATCATGTCGCGACGCATGCGTTCATCAGCCAGAAGCCGCGTGGTGGAGCGTCCGCGGGCCTTGGCCCGCTCGATGTCGGCCAGGTTGGCGGCTTCGATCAAGGCCCAGCAGTCAGGGTTTTCCAGGCGTTGGGCGAAGCGATCAAAGAACTCGCTGATGGCTTGATCGGAAACCGCGGACATTGCGCTGAAAGCCGCTTCGGCACGCTCGATTGCAATGGCCGCCGCTTGCTGGTCGGCCACCGGGATCAGCAACAATTCGCCGCTGACCTGCTCCACCAGCAAATGGTCCCCGGGCTGAAAGCGCGCGGCTAATTCGGGGCTGACCACAGAGACACGATTCCCGGCGAAAGGGATAGGCGTGCCAGCGACTAGACGTTCGAGCGCAAGAGACATGAAGCGGTTTCACCATGCAGTGGGCGGCCGGAAAATGTATAGCAAAATCCCTGGAGCGTCATTAACCGCACGCCTGACCGGTGATCGAAAACCCGACGGCCCTGCCCCCGGCCCTCCTACGCTAAAAGAGGTACATCAGCGTTTCCTGTTTTCCAAGGAGGCCGTCATGAGCGATGAATTCACAAGCCATGGAGCGGCCCTTGACGATGAAGGTCTGGCGGCTGCGCTGGACCTTGCCAAAGTCAGTGCCGCGCAACTCTGGGCTGTTTTGGCAGTAGAAACCTCCGGCAACGGGTTCTATCCCGATCGCCGTCCGAAAATCCTTTACGAACGCCACGTGTTCAGTCGGCTGACTCACCAGAAGTTTGACGCGCAACACCCGGATATCAGCAGCAAAAACCCCGGCAACTATGGTGCAACGGGGCCGCATCAATATGACCGTTTGAACCTGGCCGTCGGCCTGAACAGGAACGCAGCCTTGCAAAGTACATCGTGGGGGCTGGGGCAGATCATGGGGTTCAATTTTGCGCAGACCCGTTCGGCGGATGTCGAGGAGATGATCAAGCGAATGATCGAGTCCGAAAACCAACAACTGCTGTGTACCGTTGGCACGCTGATCGAAGGCGGGTCAGTCGCGGCATTACGGGCCAAGGACTGGGCCAACTTTGCACGCCGCTACAACGGTCCCAACTACGCGATCAACAACTACGACGTGCGGCTCAGCGCGGCGTATCAGAAGTTCTCCTATGGCGGGACGCCGGACCTGAGAATCCGTATGGCGCAAACCTACTTGACGTACCTGGGCTGGCATCTCGGCCCCGTCGACGGCATCGTCGGCAAACAGACCCGGGATGCGATGAATCTCTTTCAGGCAAAAGAGCACCTGGACATCACCACGGTGCTGGACGATGAAACGCTGGCGTGTTTGCGCAACCGAGTCGAAGCGTTGCCGCTCTGACCCGGCACCATTGTGTCTAGAACACCGACCAGCCAATCCGCTGACTCAGCAACTCCAGCGCGGCCATGCCCGCGAGGGAGTTGCCGGCGGTGTTCAACTCCGGTGACCAGACGCACACTGTGAATTGCCCTGGCACTACCGCGACAATCCCCCCGCCCACGCCGCTCTTGCCGGGCAAACCGACACGATAGGCAAAGTTGCCGGCTTCATCGTAGAGGCCGCTGGTGGCCATGATCGAGTTGACTTGCTGGGTCTGGCGGGCGGTGAGGATCTGTTCGCCGCTGTGTTTGCAGAAACCGTCATTGGCCAGAAAACAGAACGCCCGCGCCAGGTCCACGCAGCTCATGCGCAGTGCGCAATGGCTGAAGTAACTGCGCAGTACCGCTTCGACGTCGTTGTGGAAATTGCCGAAAGACTGCATCAGATAAGCCATCGCCGCGTTGCGCGCACGATGCTGGTATTCGGACTCGGCGACCTTGCCGTCCACCATGACTTGCGGGTTGCCGGACAGCCGACGGACAAAGTCGCGCATGGACAGTGCCGGCGCGGCAAAGCGTGACTGGTTGATGTCGCAGATCACCAGCGCACCGGCATTGATGAAGGGATTGCGCGGGCGCCCGCGCTCGAACTCCAGTTGCACCAGCGAGTTGAACGGTTGGCCGGAAGGCTCGTGACCCAGGCGTTCCCAAATGGCTTCGCCGGAGTGTCCGATGGCCTGCACCAGGCTAAACACCTTGGAAATACTCTGCACCGAGAACAGCGTATGGGCATCGCCGGCGCAATACAGCTCGCCGTCATTGCCATACACCGCAATGCCCAGCTGATCGGCTGGCACCGTACCGAGGGCGGGAATGTAATCAGCCACCTTGCCCTGGCCGATCAGAGGACGTACTGCGTCAAGGATCTCGTTCAACAGCGCTTGCATGCCGGGTTCCGAAGTCACGCCCCATGGGATTGCGGGGACACAGACGCTAGACGCCTGCGGTCGAGGCCGGATCACAGTTTTGTACTGTGCCACCGCCTCTCTGTAGCAGCTATCGAGCCCCAGCGAGGCTGCGTTCGGCTGCGCAGCAGTCGTGAAACCAAGCGGCTCGGTAGTCCTGGTGAATCGCGTGCACAGGGTTTACGACTGCTGCGCAGCCGAACGCAGCCTCGCAGGCTCGACAGCTGCTACAGGTCTGCGTTCTGGCTGAGTAATTTCAGGGTTACGTATCACAGTGTGTACAGCGCCTCTCCCGACACACCCCACCCCTAAAACCCCACACCAAAGACACATCGCAGATACACCTGCTTGATGAACTGTGCCGGTCGATTGGCCACGCCGATCAAAGCGCTCAACTCACTCAATGCTACGGAGTATCACCATGTTCAAACTCTCGACTTCTTCTTTGACCCTCGGCCTGATCATCGCTGGCGGCCTGGCCCTGTCCAACGCGGCTTCAGCCTCCGAGTCCGAGGCGTTCAGCATGAAACAACTGACCCACGGCTACAGCCAGGTCCAGGCCGACTCGGTGGAGAAACCGGCGGAAGGTAAATGTGGCGAAGGCAAGTGCGGCGCTGGCGAGTAACCCAATGTGTGGGGCACCGCGGTGCCCCACTTCCCTGACTGAACGGAGATCAAGCCATGACCACCTCACTCTCTTCGGCTGTGAAAGGCCTGCACCTGAGCCTCGACCGTGCCGGTAGCTGGATTGCGCCGCTGACCCTGCGGGTGTTCCTCGCCTGGGAGTTCTTCGAATCAGGCCTGGAAAAATTCAATGGCGAAAACTGGTTCGCCGATATTCAGGACAGCTTCCCGTTCCCCTTCAACCACGTGCCGGCCACGCTGAACTGGGAACTGTCAATGTGGGCCGAACTGATCTGCGCCCTGGCCATACTGGTCGGCCTGGGAACGCGGATCTCGGCAATCATTTTGATCGTGGTCACCGTCGTCGCGACCGCTGCCGTTCACTGGCCGGCCGATTGGTCTACATTGAGTGAGCTTGCCCAGGGTTACGCCATCAGCAACAAGGGTCACGGCAACTTCAAACTGCCGCTGATCTACCTCGCGGCCTTTATGCCGCTGTTGCTCTCGGGTGCCGGCAAGCTTAGCCTTGATGCGCTGCTGGCTCGAGTCTTCTGGCGTCGCGATAACCGCTGAAGCGCCAGGGACTGGATAACGTCAAAAACCCGGCATCGACGACTTACAGCCCCAACAAGCTTCACCCCACTCACATGCGAAGACAGGAGCCACCATGAGCGTGACCACCCAATGGATCGAGATCGACAGCGCCGACGGTAAATTCGGCGCTTACCTGGCCATTCCGCACACCCGCAAAGGCCCGGGGATCGTGTTGATCCAGGAAATTTTCGGAGTGAATGAACACATCCGCTCGGTCGCCGAACAATACGCCGCCGACGGCTACCTGGTCATCGCACCGGACCTGTTCTGGCGCAGCGGCGCGCGGATCGAACTGGGTTACGACGAGACCGGCTGGAAACGCGCCGTCGAGTTGATGAACGCCACCGACGTCGGCAAGGCACAGACTGACATCGAACTGGCCATCGACGCCTTGAAAGCCCAGCCGGGCCTGGACGGCGGGATCGCTTCGATTGGTTACTGCTTCGGTGGTTTGCTCTCGTACCACACCGCCGCCAATGGGCTGGTGGACGTGGCCATCGCCTATTACGGCGGCGGAATCCAGAATCAGCTGGACCGGGCCGATGAAATCGAAGTGCCACTGCTGATGCACTTCGGTGAACAGGACAGCCACATCCCACTGGAAGCCGTGGAGAAAATCGCCGAACGTTTCGAGAACAACGACAACGTGGAAATTGTCGTGTACCCGGAGGCCGAACACGGCTTCAACTGCTCGCATCGCGACAGCTACAACCAGCGCGCAGCGGCTGAGGCCCATGGCAATACGTTGATCTTTTTGGGTCAGGAACTGTAAGGCCAGACGAGCAAAAGGGGACTTCCAAAGTCCCCTTTTTGTGTCTGCGATTTAACGACTGATTTCTTCCACGGTATCGGTCACCGCCAATTTCGGATGTGCGCTGCGTTCATGCACATGGCTCGTCGGTGTACGGTCGATCAGCAGGCTCAGCAGTTCCGGACGGCTGTAGTGACCGCGCGAATCCATCATGCGTTTGCGTTTGTCGATCAGGCCCATGTCGAGGTCGACGATCACCTCGCCTTCGCCTTCAGTCAGCGAGCCCTGCACCACGCCGTCCGGGCTGATGATCGCAGTGAAGCAACCACCGGAAATCGGGCCGATGGGGCAACCGGTGTCGGCCATGATTTGTGCCTGTTGCTCAGGGTTCAGCCAAGCCGTGGAGTTGACCACGAAGCAGGCCGCCTCCAATGCGTGCTGGCGGATGCTGACTTCCATTTGTGAAGCAAACAAAGGCCCCGCAAACGATCCTGGATACATCGAGGCGTGGATCTGTTCGCCATCGGCCATCAAGGCGTAACGGGCCAGCGGATTATAATGTTCCCAGCAGGCCAGTTGGCCGATGCGCCCTACCGCGCTGTCGGTGGCGCGCAGGCCTGAGCCGTCGCCCATGCCCCAGATCATGCGTTCGTGATAGGTCGGGGAAATCTTGCGGCGATGCTGAATCAGGGTGCCGTCGGCATCGAACAACAACTGCGTGTTGTACAGCGTGCCGCCGTCACGTTCATTGACGCCGATGGAAACCACCATGCCGACCTGTCTGGCGGCGGCGCCGATGGCCTCGGTGGCAGCCGACGGGACAGTGACGGCCTGATCCAGCAGTTTGAGGTGTTCAGCCGCCATTTCGAAAGGCGACTGAACGAAAGAGAAGTACGGGTAGTAAGGCACGATGGTTTCCGGGAACACTGCGAACTGCACGCCCTGCTCACCGAGTTCGAGAATCTTCTGCACCACTTTGTCGACGGTGCCTTCACGGCTATAGAGCACTGGGCTGATTTGTACGGCGGCGGCTTTGACGAGGGTCATGACGGTGATCTCATTGAGGGAGTGGACTTCAACGAGATCAAAATTACGCCAATAATATTTAGTCCGAAATGTCGAATACACCACCTTTTAGGACATCCTAAAAATCTGCCACAACGATCGATGAGTAACCTGTGGCGAGGGAGCTTGCTCCCGCTGGGCCGCGAAGCGGCCCCTAATCCCTAAAAAGAACGGGACTGCTGCGCAGTCCAGCGGGAGCAAGCTCCCTCGCCACAGGTTCAGTGTCACGTTTGACTGACTGGCGTCAGCCGCGATTCGCGCGCTGGATCACTTGCGGTGGCTGACCGAATGCTCGGATAAACGCCCGACGCATCCGCTCCCGATCGCCAAAACCGGTATCCGTCGCCACCACGTCGATGGGGTGCCGACCGGTTTCCATCATCAGACGCGCCGCTTCCACGCGCAGGTTTTCGATGGCTTTGGCCGGTGATTGCCCGGTTTCGGCATGGAACACACGGCTGAACTGCCGAGGGCTGAGGTTGGCGGCGCTGGCCAGTTCCTCGACCGACAGCGCGGACTTCAGGTTCTGCTTGGCATAGGCCAACGCGGCCTGGATGCGATCGGTTTTGGGCTCCAGTTCGAGCATCACCGAAAACTGCGACTGCCCTCCCGCGCGCCGGTGGTACACCACCAATTGCCGGGCCACCCGCCGCGCCACTTCCGCCCCCAGGTCGCCTTCAACGAGCGCCAGCGCCAGATCGACGCAGGCGCTCATGCCTGCCGCCGTCCAGATGTTGCCGTCGTTGATGAAGATCCGGTCTTCCTCGACTTTCACCTTCGGGTACGCCTTCTGCAGCGCCGGGGCATGGCACCAGTGCGTGGTCGCGCGCCGGCCATCGAGCAAACCGGCCTCGGCCAGCGCAATCGCGCCAGTGCAGATCGAACCCAGACGCCGGGTGGTTCGGCTGGCGTTGCGCAAGAACGCCACCATCCCCGGTGATACCGGACGGATCAGGTTGTCGCCCATTACCAGCAGCGTGTCGAACGAGCGCTGGTCGAACACCGAGGTTTCCACGCCAAACCCGGCGGAGGTCTGCACCGTACCGCCGCGCTCGGACAGCAAGACAATGTTGTACGCCGGTTCGTCAGTGGCCATGTTGGCCAACTCGAACGTGGCACACATGGCCAGGCCCAACACCTGAAACCCGGGGTAAACGATGAGTCCGATGGTGTGCATGGTGGCTGCTTCTTTGACCTTAAAGGTGGCATGAGTGATTTTACCGCCACTGACTTTGCACTGAATGCCCTTAATGGGTCTATACATAACTGTAATCAGTCGGCCGAGAACAAGAGGCACAGGCCATGGACAACAAGGGATCTGGCACTAACCTGGCCTTCTGGTTGCCAGGCAGTGCGGTCATCCTGAGTCTGGTGGTATCGATGTTCGCGCTCAACCGCGAACCGTTCCTTGAACCGCGGCCGATCGGTGCACAGTTCCAGGCACAACTGCCCATCGAAGCCCGGCTATGGCAAGACCCTTTCGATGCGGTCGAGCGTTATCGCAAGAAGCTCACGGACAGCAAGAACCCGGATGCCGAGCATGTTTGCAGCCCGGACATTTCTCCCCTGTCTGGCAACAAACCGGCTCCCGACATCATGGTGGCGCTGGTCGAAGGCGGCCCTTACGCCGACGAAGTCGAACGGCGTCGGCGCATTCGTTATGCACTGCTCGCAGGGTTCAAGAACTCCCACCGGGTGCCGGATCAGGAACAGTACATCCATTGCTTGAGACTCGCCGCCAACCTGTCGCTGGAGTCCCCGCAGAAAACCGGTTTCGTCGACGCGCCCTATGAAGTGTTCGTTTCCAACCCCTTCGACCCGCCGACAGCACTTGAAGGCGCACCACCGCCGCCTGACCGAACGATCGTGTTCTGGTTCAAACAGGACGCGCTCGGCTCGACTCCGCTGCAATCGCTCGAAACGTTACGC
This sequence comes from Pseudomonas sp. GL-B-26, assembly GCF_019947405.1. Taxonomy (NCBI): domain Bacteria; kingdom Pseudomonadati; phylum Pseudomonadota; class Gammaproteobacteria; order Pseudomonadales; family Pseudomonadaceae; genus Pseudomonas; species Pseudomonas sp. GL-B-26. The sequence continues at coordinate 34,467 of NZ_JAGYGJ010000030.1, forward strand.
GAGACCCTGAAAAACAAAATTGCTTTGGCGTGCGCTCCAAAACCGTGTTCAGAGCCACCTGACACGGCGGTTCTGAAAGTCATCGGCCCTTCTACCTCAACCGTCCTGCGCGACATGTTCCAGGACCAGGACATCGGCCAGGCCACGCCAAAGGTCGAAATCTATTCACCACTGGCCACGGCCGATAACGAGACGCTGGATCGCGGTTACCAGAAGCTGTCGCCGCCGCTGGCGATCAGGCAACCCATGAAGTTGCTGCGCACCGTCAGCGACGACGGCACCATGACGCAACTGATGCTGGAAGAGCTGAAGTTGCGCCGCGTGGACCCGGCCACGGGTGTGCGTTGCAGCGAAGGCAAGCTGCAACGGATCGGCTCACCGTGCACCCGCGACCTGCGCCGCAGCGGCAACCGCATCGCGTTGATTTCCGAGTGGGACAGTTTCTACAGCCGCGCGCTGATCGAAAGCTTCAAGACACAGGTGGCCAAGGATGCCCGCCTGGGCAGCGACGAAAAAAACCATAGGGATGTGGTCGATCAGTGGATTTTGCGCTTCAGCTATCTGCGCGGCCTGGACGGACGCCTCCCGGAAGAGTCGGCGAGCAACGACAAAAGCGCCGGTACCGATCCTGGTAAAAACAAAGACCCCACCCAGCTTGATCTCAGTCCGCTGGAGAAATCCGACGGCAACTCCCAGCTCGACTACCTGCGGCGCCTCGCCGACCATATCGCCAACGAGGACGCGGCCTATCGACGCAACGGCGAAAGCGGCATCGGCGCGATTGGCGTACTGGGCGTCGATGCCTACGACAAGCTCCTGGTGCTGCAAGCGCTGAAGAGCCGGATGCCGTACAAACTGTACTTTTCCACCGACCTTGATGCCCGCATGTTGCAACGGGGCCAGGCGCAAACCACGCGCAACCTGATACTCGCCGCCCCCTACGGACTCACGCTGACCCGCGCCCTGCAACAGGACGTGCCACCGTTTCGCGACAGCCTGCAAAGTGCGGTGTTCATCTCGGTGCTGGCGGCGCTGGCACCGCAATCCTTCGACGCCAAGCGCGCGAAGTTCGACTACTCCAAATCGGAGCTGCTCTCGCCGGGCATCTATGAAGTGGGGATCAGCGGCTTCATTCCCCTGGCGAGCCGGCTGACCGCGTCTCGCCCGGCGAGCTGCGAAGCACCGACACAATCGCAGTCGGAACGAGGCGTACGTCCGCATGACCTGATGGCGCTGCGCTGCCTCCAGGACCCCTCGCCACCGCCCTACCCTGAACCCTCCAAATCCATCCGCGACCGTTTCAAGCAAGCCCAATCCTTCTTCTGGGCCGGGCCACTGACGATCACCCTGCTGATACTCGCCGGGTTCATCGTCTGGTGGCGCATCGAGGGCCCGAAAGATGACCATGACGCACGGCTGGCCTGGGTGCGCGGCGTGCCGATGACGCTGTTTATGGTGGCAGCGGCCTGCGCATTCATCGCTACACGGTTCTGGCATGCAGAGTTTCTCTGGTTCACGTTCGTGCTGATATTGCTCGGTATCATCTCGTCGAACCTGACCCGACGCTCCGCCAGGCAACTGGCGATGGCCAAGGACTCGACTGCCAGCATGGACACTGGTTTATACGACTCCCGGGCGTGGTACATCGTGGTCCCTCTCGTCATGTTCATCCTCGCGCTGATGCTCGCGTACCAGATGCGCAGCACGTTGACGGACAACGGACTGGGTGAGCCGATGTTCCTGTTTGAAGGCATCAGTGCCTGGCCCACTGTGGCACTGCGGCTGCTGGCCGTGCTGATCTCCCTCTCGGCGCTGGCATGGGGCTGGCGCAACCTGCGCATCAACCGGACCGAGATCGAAGCCGCGTTCCATTTACGCCTGCACATGCGCAAATACGAGATGACCTTGTGGGGCCAGGTTCGACGCTTGATTCGCCGGGGCAAAGGCTGGGCATTGCGTCGTTGGTGCAACGAGCTGGGGCAATGCCTGCTGAAGATTTTCTTCCCGCTACTGACCGCCAGCGAAGAATGGTCAACGTCCTGCGCACCGGCACAGGCCGCTTGCACGGACGGGCGCAAGATGATCTTCATTGCACGCTTCTGGGGTGAGCACTGCGTCTGCGGCTCCTTCGGTGCCCGAATGCTGCGGGCCATGCTCGCCACGTGGGTTTACGTCGTGGTCACCAGCGTGTTGTTTGTGATCTGGCCCATGGAGGGCATGCCCGTTCGCGGCGCATCAATGTGGTGGATGATGAGTTGGCTGATCCCCTCCCTGACGTTCCAGGTGCTGGTGTTCTGGGTGGTGGATGCCAACTTGCTGCTGACGCGGTTCATCCGCCATCTCAGCGAACATCATGCGATCTGGCCTGGCTCCTTGCAGATGGAGCACAAGAAAACCTTTGGCATGCTCCGGCACCCGTGTATCGACGAGTGGGTGGATTTGCAGCTGATCGCCAAGCGCACCTCGGCCGTTAACCGTCTGATCTATGCGCCGACCGTGGTCTTGTTGATCTTGTTGGCGTCGCGCAGCAGTCTGTTCGATAACTGGCCGACACCGCCCGGCCTGATCATTTCCTACTTGCTGACGGCGTTGGTACTGCTGGTTTCCGCGCTATCACTGCGACGCGCAGCGGAAAAGGCCCGCACCGTTGCCTTGCAACGGCTCGACGCCTATCTGCTGCAAACACCCGAAACGACGCCTTGCTACGCCAAGTTCAAGATGATCCGCGAGCGGGCCGCGACATTCAATACCGGGTCGTTCTCACGCTACGCGGAAGACCCGCTGATCAGGGCGCTGCTGCTGTCGCTGACCGGTATCGGCGGCTCGGCCATTGTCGATGCGCTGAACTATGCGAAGTTCTAGCAGCAACGGGTATTGCATTTTCCACTGCCGAAACGGGCCTCCTGACGCTCACGGAAAAACGCCGAATAGCTCATGACCGGCTCGCCGGGATGATTGAGCGCCATTTGCGCAACGTAGTTATCGTAATCGGGCACGCCAACCATTAAACGCGCGCTCTGGCTGAGGAACTTCGCGACATGCTGCAGTTTGCTGTACATGGCAATTCTCTCTATGTGTGTGGGCCTGGCCCCATGAAAGCGCACCGATGTATCTGCACTGTGTCAGCACCGGGGCCTTTTGTATTTTCAAGTATCAACAGCGGCGGCGATCACAAAACCCATGGGTAGCTATGCTTGATGTGTTGCCAGCCCCTGGCAGCCACATCGTGAAAGGAGGCGTTTAGATGCAACTCATCACGTTGAAAATCGACAAGCCGGAAGCGACGAACTTCATTTTGGGTCAGACCCACTTCATCAAGTCCGTCGAGGACATCCACGAAGCGTTGGTCAATGCCGTGCCAGGTATCCGCTTTGGCGTGGCCTTTTGCGAAGCCTCCGGTAAATGCCTGGTGCGCTGGTCTGGCACCGATACCGCCATGATCGAACTGGCCCAGAAGAATGCGCAAGCCATCGCCGCAGGGCATAGCTTCATCATTTTCCTCGGCGATGGTTTCTATCCGCTGAACGTGTTGAACACCGTCAAAATGGTTCCAGAGGTGTGCCGTATTTTTTGTGCAACGGCCAATCCGACTGAAGTGATTCTCGCCGGGACGGACCAAGGGCGAGCCATTCTGGGCGTGGTGGATGGCTTCTGTGCCAGTGGCATTGAAGGTGAAGAGGACATCCTGTGGCGCAAGAACCTGTTGCGGCAGATCGGCTACAAACTTTGAGCAATGCAGGCGCTGAACATCACACTGTTCAGCGCCTCACACCTTACGCCTGAGAGGCTTTTTGGCGGGCTGGCAGCACGGAACCTGCTCCCAGCGCTGAATGAGCAGCGATAACCTCTGCCTGAGTCGTCGCGGGTTTCTCCCCTTCGACCTCACCATTCAACGCCTTGTGCATTTTCACGGTGTCCAGCGCCCCGACCCATTTGGCAATGGCCATTGTTCCGACGCCATTGCCGATGGTGTTGGTGATCGCGCGCGCCTCCGACATGAACCGGTCGACGCCCAACAGCAGCACCATGCCCGCCACCGGAATAGTGCCAAGGGACGATAACGTCGCCGCCAGAATGATGAATCCCGAGCCGGTGACACCGGCAGAGCCCTTGGAGGTAAACATCAACACGGCCAGGACGATCAACTGATCCGTCAGGGTCAGCGGTGTGTTCGTGGCCTGCGCGATGAAGATCGCGGCGATGGTGTAGTAGATCGCCTGCCCGTCCGGGTTGAAGGTCAGGCCCGAGGGAATGATCATGCCGGCGACGGGTTTGGAAACACCGGCCTTTTCCATCTTGGAAATCATCTGCGGCAGCACCGATTCCGAAGAGCTGGTGCCGAGGACGGTGAACAGTTCTTCCTTGATGAATTTCAGAAACTTCCACAGGCTGAATCCGCTGTAGCGGCAGATTGGGCCCAGCACAAAAATCACGAACACAGCACAGGTCAGGTAGACACAGGCCATCAGCTTGCCGAGTGAGAACAGCGAGCCAAAGCCGTATTTGCCGATGGTGAAGGCAATCGCCCCGAAGGCGCCGATGGGTGCCAGACGCATGACCATGTTGACGATGCGAAACATGCCCTGCATCAGGCTGTCCAGCGTGTCGACGAATACCTTGGCACGAGGTCCGACATGCGCCAGGGCAATGCCCAACAGGATAGAGAACAGCAATATTTGCAGCACGTTGCCCTTGGCGAAGGCATCCACGATGGTGTCGGGAATGATGTTCATCACAAAGTCCATGAACGAGGCATGCTTCACGGCGCTGGTGTAGGTGGCCAGGCTGGATGTATCCAGAGTGGCGACATCAATGTTCATGCCGGCGCCGGGTTTGAACACATCGACCACCACCAGACCGACGACCAGTGCCAGGGTGGACACCACTTCGAAATAGATCAGCGCACGAAAGCCGACGCGCCCCAGCTCTTTCATGTTCTCCATGCGCGCAATGCCCGTGACCACCGTCAGGAAGATCACCGGGGCAAGGAGCATTTTGATCAGTTTGATGAACGCGTCGCCCAAGGGTTTGAGCGCTGTTCCGGTTTCGGGCACGAACACCCCGACGATGGCGCCGAGGATCACGGCGATGAGCACTTGTACGTAAAGTTTGCCGAATATTCTTTTCATGACAGGGCCCTGATTTTTTATTGTTGTCAGGAAATGCCAAGGGCTCTGATCGGTGATCAGCCCCTTGGCGTTGTGCCGCAGCTTGAATCAGCGTTTGATCAACTCGATGACCGCATCCGTGATCTGGCGGGTGGTGGCCGTGCCGCCCAGATCCGGGGTATGCAGACCGCTCTCGGTCACCGCCTCGATGGCCGACATCAGGTGCTTCGCCGCGGCCGCTTCGCCCAGGTGTTCGAGCATCATTGCCGCCGTCCAGAACGTCGCAATCGGGTTGGCGACGCCTTTGCCGGTGATGTCGAAGGCCGAGCCGTGGATCGGTTCGAACATCGAGGGGAATTTGCGCGAGGGGTTCAGGTTGGCGGTCGGCGCGATGCCCAGGCTCCCGGACAACGCGGCGGCCAGATCGGACAGGATGTCGGCGTGCAGATTGGTGGCGACGATCACGTCCAGCGTCGACGGTTTGAGCACCATGCGCGTGGTCACCGCGTCGACCAGTTCCTTGTCGATCTTCACATCCGGAAAGTCCTTGGCGACTTCATAGAAGATCTCGTCCCATAGCACCATGCCGTGACGCTGGGCGTTGGATTTGGTGACCATGGTCAGGTGTTTGCGTGGACGGCTTTGCGCCAGTTCGAAGGCGAAACGGTGAATACGCTCGACCCCGGCACGGGTAAACACCGACACTTCGGTGGCGACTTCTTCAGGCAGCCCACGGTGGACGCGACCGCCATTGCCGGAGTACTCGCCCTCGGAGTTTTCACGCACCACGACCCAGTCGATCTGATCACCATTGAGCAGCGGGCTTTTGACCCCTGGCAGTACACGAGCCGGGCGTACGTTGGCGTATTGGTCGAAGCCCTGGCAGATCGGCAGACGCAGGCCCCACAGCGAAATGTGATCCGGCACGTTGAGCGCACCAACAGCGCCGAAGAAAATGGCGTCGAAGGTTTTCAGCTCTTCCAGGCCACCTTCCGGGATGTAGTAGCCGTTTTTAAGGTAGTTGTCCGAGTTCCAGTCGAAGTGTTTGAAATCCAGTTCGAAGCCGGATTTCTTCGATAAGGCTTGCAGCACCTCGACGCCCGCGGCGATCACTTCAACACCGATACCATCACCTGGAACCGCAGCAATTTTGTATGCACTCATCAATAAACTCCACTCTCGTCACGTTCTTGTTGTGCCTGTCGAACGGGGGTGTTCAATCAGGGTGTGAGCGGAGTATATGTAGTGAACAAATGAGCGTGAGTTACTCCAAATCACTACATAGATGAATTTGAGTTACCAATGAGCCAAACCCTGGATTTGTCTTTTTTCTACCTGCTGGCCAACAAAGGCAGCCTGGCGGCGACGGCGCGAGAGTTGGGCGTCACCCCGCCTGCGGTGAGCAAACGCCTGACCGCGCTGGAAGCACGACTGGGTATACGCCTGGTCAACCGCACCACGCGCTCGATGAGCCTGACGTCGGAAGGTGAACTGTATTTTTCCCATGCCGCGCGCATCCTGACGCAGATCGACGAGGTCGAGCAGCTGATCAGCAGCAGTCGGGCAACCCCTAAAGGCCTGATTCGCGTCAACGCTTCGCTGGGATTCGGTCGCCGGTATATCGGCCCTGCCCTGGGCGCGTTCTTCGCACAATACCCGGAGGTGGAAATACAGCTGGAAATCAGCGACCACCCGCTCGACCTGACGACTCACGGGTTTGACCTGGGTATTCGTTTCGGCACGCTGCCGGACGCCGCCTTCCATGCCCGAAAGATCGCCTCCAATCGCCGTCTGTTATGCGCCTCGCCGCTGTACCTGGAACAACATGGCGTGCCCCAACGCCTGGCGGATTTACAGCAACACAACTGCATCTTCCTGCGGCAAAACGAAACGCCCTACGGCGTGTGGAGTTTCACCAATGGCGGGCGCACGCAAAACATCAAGGTGCGCGGCGCGTTAGGCTGCAACGACGGTGAAGTGGCCCTGAACTGGGCGCTGGAAGGTTACGGCATTCTGCTGCGGGCCGAATGGGACATCGCCCGTTACATGCGCAGTGGCCGCTTGCGCCTGGTGCTGGAGGATCAGACCCCCACCCGCGCCGATGTCTACGCGGTTTACCCGCAACAGTTGCACCTGTCGGCACGGGTACGCAGCCTGATCGATTTCCTGGTCGAGCGCTTCAAGCACATCGATCACCTGGACGACATTCCTGTAATAACGAACTCCTCTGAGCTTTAAGCAGAGGAGAGAAACGCGCCTCTCTTGTGCCGCTGTCCAGTAAAGCCGGGCTTGAGCGGTGCCGGTTGTTTAAGCGAAATGAGGTAGGTGAATGGCTATGTGCTGCGTTTTCAAAGCTTCTCATCTACCGTTCTTTACAGGAGTACGCATGTTTACTGATATCAAGCCAGGCCCGAAGCCCAAGCGCGATGATGGCAAGGAGGACCGCAGACGGCATGTGAATCCACCCAACGATAAAAAACACCCTACTTTACCTATCCACAAGCACAAGCCTGGAGACTAACTACAGGCTGACAGCCCTCCGTCATCGTTAGCATGTCGGAGGGCTTTTTATTAGCCCAGTACTTGTTCATTTTCCTACGGACAATTGTTTGATATCACCAACCACTTGCCTCTGCATGACCAGTTATGTACATCGGATTTGACCAGCAGGTCTTGTGACAATTACTGGCGCCACTAGAACCACAGCGACTGGTAAGGATTGGCAAGCCGATACGATGGCTGATATCTTTCCCGCGCACCAAATCGCGTCCAATCGACGCTGATCCATCAAGGAAGATAAAAACAATGAAAATATTATTCATCGCTTCGCTAGGAATTTTATCGCTAGTTCAAACATCACTATCCTTCGCGGATAATGTTAATGGAAAAAATCTCTATTTACAGCGATGCACCATGTGCCACGGAATAGATCTCAAAGCAACAGGACCATTGGCCAATAAAAGCAATCCTCCTACACCTGATCTAACAACATCCGCTTTCAAAAAACGATTAAATGATTATCCGGGCGTAATTGTATCATCGATAATACTTCGTCCAAATGGAGACTTGATTCCAAAAACTTTGCGAGAGAATGGTGTAAAGCTATCGCCGTACTCATGGAGGATTAAAGATCTGCGCGATTTAAATCAATACATGAGTGGTGTGATTTCAAAAAATCGATGATTTTTGAGTTGAGAGGTAGGCACAGAAATCTAAGAGCCATTTCAGATTTGAGGGCTTGTGGGGCAATGCCGGTGAGCCCGTCGACCTTGTTTTCAAGCACGCCGATGCCCTTGCATTCGAGGAAGCGGTTTGTGAGTGCTCGATCAGAAGCGTCTCGGGCAATTTTTTCTCCGGTCTCACAATCGAATAGGCCTAGTCCTGAACTGGAAGATACGAGTAACAAACATCGACGGCGGCGCTCGGCTGGTCTGAGTGACCTGCCTAGCACTGATCAATGACCCCTAATCATCCTTGCGCAGATACGATCAACTGCCAGTCCTGATATTGCTCCAGAGACGGGTACGTACGCGTTCCATCTTCAGCGATATCGGCTCCAGCGGGAACAGAGTATCCAAAACCTGCTTCGACGGATAAACGTCAGGATTATTGCGAATACTCTCCTCGACCAGCGCGGTGGCGTCCTTGTTGGCGTTCGGATAGGCCAAGTAGTTGGAGGACTTGGCGATAACTTCAGGGCGTAGCATATAATTGATGAAGGCCATTCCTTCCACTGGATTCGGGGAATCGTTAAGCAGCACAAGGTTTTCTACCCAAACCGGAGCACCTTCGCGAGGAATGCTATAGATGATCTTGCGTCCGTTACCAGCAAGTCTGGAGCTCTCTTGTGCCCCGAAAACTCCGCCAGCCCAGCCGAGCACAACACAGACGTCGCCATTGGCCAGGTCAGCGCTGAATTTAGATGAGTCGAAGTAACGGATGTACGGGCGCAGCTTCAGCAACAGCGCCTCAGCTTTGCGGAAGTCCTCGGGATTCTGACTGTTATAGGGCAGCCCAAGGTAATGCAGCACTATCGGAAAAATCTCGCCCGGTGCGTCCAGCATGGCCACGCCGCATTGGCTTAACCTGGCGAGGTTCTCCTCCTTTAGAATCAGGTCCCATGAGTTGACCGGAGCATCCGGGCCAAGGATCGACTTGACCTTGTCCGCATCATAACCAATCCCGGTGGTAGCCCACATATACGGAATGGCGTATCGATTACCTGGATCGTTAGCTTGTAGCTTGGCAAGGATATCCGGGTTGAGATGGTGATAATTGGACAATTGCGCCCGATCTATTTCCTTGAGGGCACCGGCCTTTATCAGGTTCGGCAACAGCCCATCGGTAGCGATCACCACGTCATAGCCACTACGACCGGCCATGACTTTACTTTGCATGACATCGGCGTTATCGAACGAGTCATACGTCGCTTTGATGCCGGTTTCTTCGTGAAAATTTTTCGTCGCATCCGGTGCGATGAAGTCGTACCAGCTGTAGATATTCATCTGGGGCTCAGCGGCCTCGGTGCAGAGGATGCTTGTACTCAACAGTGAGGCAAGGACTAGCTGTAAACCGACTTTCGGGTTCATCTGGAGACTCCGGAGCGGTAGCGCTGTTTAACAAAAAACGCTACGCCTGCTGATTGTTAGATTTATATGGCAGGGCCGACATCGGCAAGATCAACGACGTATTACTGGGGAAAAGAATTCGCGCGACTCAAGGAATCAGCAGCTCGCGACGACCGTCCGTATGTTCAAGTTGTACGCCTGACAGATGCAGGCGGCGGTCGTTGAGGTAGTCGTAATCCCGACGGGACTCCTTGAGCTGCTCAAGGTCAAGCGTGACCACCTGCTGACACTCCTCGCGGCCGGCCTCAAACATTATTTGCCCGAATGGATTGACCACTGCGCTGCCCCCCGCGAACACCAGGCCGTCATCCCCTTCTCCCACCCGATTCACCATGACAGCAAACGCCTGGTTTTCCTGGGCGCGAGCCATGATTGCCGTGCGATGGACCGGGCCGTAAGGATCCATGTTGCCGTTAGTGACCAGTATCAGCTCGGCGCCGAGCTGCCCAAGGGCGCGGGCGCTTTCCGGGAGTTCGATGTCGTAGCAAATCAGGATGCCTACACGCACGCCCTTCCACAGTGCCGTGACATAGCGGTCACCCGGCTGGAAAAGCCCACGCTCCGATGGCCACAGGTGGGTCTTGCGATAGCGCAACGCGATACCGTCGGGCGTCACCAGCACCGAGGTGTTGTAAAAGATACCGCCATCATTCTCTGCAATGCCGACGACGACTGAGACATTACGCTTGCGCACCAGCTGCTCGACGGCCTGCAAGGTGGGGCCATCCAAGGGTTCGGCAACACTCGCCAATTGCTCGGCATCGACAAATCCCGTCAGGTGGGTTTCCGGGAAGATCAACAGATCCGTGTCAGCCGCGCAGGTAGCGATGGCCTCCAAGGTACGCCCGAGGTTGTGAACGACATCGCCGTCACGGCCAGCCAGTTGCACCAATTCAATCTTCATCTCTGTTCCTTGCACAGTTAAGTAAGGGCCCAACCCGCCAGGGTTGGCCAGAGTATGGAGCGCGCAAGAGCGACCCGTAATTACCCCCCAGGGTTAACCGCGAATGAGTAGTGACGTGAAAGCGACATTGCAGGATGGGGTCGGAGCTAAGTGAGCGCCGGCAGACCCAGACGGGGATCGCCCCAGTTTCTGATTGGTTCATTCGCCCTGCTGGACTCTACGTCCACATTAGGAATGGCTGCTGCCGGTGGTCGTTGCATTTCGCTTGTCACCGGCGTTTGACTAAGCTGAACAAATCAGTACGGACTGAAACCCAAGTGATGCGGCCAACAACGAATCTGGGTGAGTATCAAGACGGTAAATCACAAAGGAGACGACTATGTATGCGGTCATAAGAACCTACTCAGGTCCTGGTGCAAAGCAGCTTTTCGATGTTTTAGAAAAGCAAAAGGACGACGTCGAAGCTGCCCTCCGAAAAGTGGCTGGCCTGGCAAGCTACACACTGCTACCTCTCGGTGATGGCGGTATGTCGGTGACTGTTTGCACGGACAAGGCCGGCACCGATGAGAGCATGAAAGTCGCTCGCGACTGGATTCAGAAAAACGCTTCGCACATCCATGCGAACCCGCCAGTCGTCACGGAAGGTCCGGTCATTGTGCAGATCAATTAGCGCGCCCCTTGCGTTCGCGTGAACATTTTTACCTGCTTGTGCAGCAGAAATCGGGAAGGAGTCTAATATTGAAATGCCATAGGTCGGTCCATCCCCTATCTGCGTAATGATGCGTGGGACTGTTGGCATGCAGGCGGCTTTGGAACCAACACCGGACCGGTGTTGGCTAAATAGATTTCAACCTGGAGGGAACCATGAGCAATCTCATCGCCAGCGGCGAGCCACCTGAAGCCGTCCGCCTCATGGTCAAGGTTTACGCCTACTTGCTGCTCGCAGGGTTTGCATTTGTTCCGGCCTATCTGATTGGCTACTTATACGTCTTTCAAGACCCCACCCTTATTTTCGAAAACCACCTGTTTCATATCATTGCGATCACCGCAGCCACCTTGGCGGGCCTGTTTGTGACTTACGTCACGTGGCGCTGCTATCAGTCATCGGGAGATCCGCTGCTGCGATGGATGACGCTTGGTTTTCTCGGTTTTGTACTGATCTACGCGCTGCATGGTGCGTTCACCGGGCAAGCGCACCACAATATCTGGCTCTTCCTGCTGTATGGACCAGCCTCTCGACTGGTGATGTCGATTCTGCTGTTAGTCGGAATGCTGTCGTACCACCGCCCACCCGATGCAGCGGACCAACGAATGAAGGCCCGCCCGTGGTTGACCTGGATAGGACTGTTCCTGCTGGTTGACGTGGCAGTGGCGTACGTCGCGAATTCACCGATCGCCGGCAATATCGCGGTGCGCCTCTCGATGGAAGGTGGTGCCCTCATTCTTTCCACATTGACCGTGGCAATACTCCTGCTGCGCCGTATCCGTTCGCCGCTGATGATGATTTTTGTCGTCTCGGTCACCGCGTTCGCGCTGTCATCGCTTGCCTTCATCCTTGCACGTCCGTGGAACCACATGTGGTGGCTCGCTCATGCGATCTTCGCCGGTGGATTCTTCATGTTGAGCTATGGGGTCGTGCAAGCGTTCCTCACCACGCGGTCGTTCTCGAAGATTTACAGCCAAGAGGAGCTGATGGTGCGTCTTGCCGAAGCGATGGCGTATACCGAGAGCGCCCTGCAGGAACTCCAGCGCACCAATCAAGAACTCGGGCACCTTGCGGCCACTGACCCACTGACTGGCGCTGATAATCGGCGTCGGTTCATGGAGCGGGTCGAAGTCGAAATGGGCCGAACCAAGCGCGGCGGTGAGCCGTTCTCCGTGTTGGCACTCGATCTGGATAATTTCAAGTCCATCAACGATCGCTTCGGGCATCAGGTTGGCGACGACATCCTGAAGGATTTCGTGGAGAAATGCCTCGATTCGATCCGGCCGTATGACGGTGTAGCCCGAGTGGGTGGGGAAGAATTCATGATTCTGCTACCTCAGACGTCACTTGAAGGCGCGCACGTAATCGCTGAGCGTCTGCGAAGCACCGTTGCAAATAATTCTTTTCATGGCCTGCAGCGGTTAACCGTGGTCACAGTGAGCATCGGCGTATCGCAATCCGGCCGCGACGGCGACACCATCGAGGCCATTCTGCGTACAGCCGATCAACGCCTGTATCACGCTAAACACGAAGGCCGTAACCGTGTGGTCACGACCATCAAAACCAGTCTCCAATCGCTGTGAAAGCGTCGGCACCGGCTTCGATCTAGAGCATTTTCTCCAGGCCGATCTTGTCGCTGAGCCAGGCCTTGAAGCTGCGCCATTTACCGCCGGGCTCCTTATGCAAGGTATGCAGGCGGCCGTCGTCTTCGGTGATCCAGACGACTTCGCCGTTTTCCAGGCGGGCCTGGTAACTCACAGCTGGCGCCATGCCCTCATGCGCCAGCTTACGCATGTAACCAGCCAATTCAGGGCTGTCGACCAGCACCCCGACTTCCGTGTTCCAAAACACTGAGCGCGGGTCGAAATTGAAGGAGCCGATGAACACCTTCTGCTTGTCCAAAATCATGGCCTTGGTGTGCAAGCTGGAGTCCGAGCCACCACTGAAGCCAAAAGAAGAACCGCCACTGTGATCGTCCGGCTGGCGCCGCAGTTCATAAAGCTTCACGCCATGTTCGAGCAAGGTTTTCCGGTAAGGCGCATAGCCGCCATGCACCGCTGGCACATCGGTGGCTTCCAGTGAGTTGGTCAACAGGCGCACATCAACACCGGCATCGGCACGACCGAGGAGGTAGAGCATGCCCGGCTTTTGGGGGACGAAATAAGCCGAGATCATGATTAGCTCCTTACTGACGCTATCGAGCTCAGGCCGCAGTTGTGTGGCCATCAATAGCGCGCGGGCCGGTTCGTCGTCGGCCAGTACCTTGCTCGGGGCGTCCCACATCGCTTTGCTATGGGCCCAGATCAGCTGCTTGCGCCAATTCTCGAGTTGCGGTTGTGTCCGGTAGGTCATGAGGTGGTCGTACAAGACTGTGTTCTCGATACGTGTGGTCTGGAGCGATTGTTCCAGGCGTTGGCGGCTCTTGAGCAAGTCTTCGGCTGTTGGCTTGTTGAGCAGGAAGTCACTGATCGGCTGGCTCAGGGCGCTATTCCAGTACTGATCGAAGCTGTGGCCCAACTGCTCGGCGACCGGGCCGATGCACAGCAGGTCCATGTCGGTGAAGTTGAGATCGGGCTTGGCGTCGAAATATTCATCCCCCAGGTTGCGTCCGCCGACGATGGCTGCGCTGTTGTCGGCCAGCCACAGTTTGTTGTGCATGCGCCGGTGCTGTTGGGAAAGATTAAGCAGACGGCCCATGGTTCGGGTAACCATGGTGCTGCGCCCCAGATGCAAAGGGTTGAAGACACGGATATAGATGTTCGGGTGCACGGCCAAAGTAGCGATTACTTCTTCCTGGCCGTCGCTGGCAGTGTCATCGAGCAACATGCGTATCCGTACACCGCGATCGGCTGCCAGCAGTATTTCACGCACCAGTGCCCGGGTGCTGAGACCGTTATGCACGATGTAGTACTGCAGATCGACGCTTTTCTGCGCATTGCGGATCAACTCGGCGCGCGCCCGGAACGCTTCACTGCTGTTAGGCAGCAGACGAAAACCCGAGTGCCCCTCATGCTGGGCGGCCTGGGCCTGGATCGAGCGCCCGAAAACCGAATCGCTGGCGGGTATTGCCTCGCTGAAGTCATGGGGCAAGCGCGTGGTGGCGCAGCCAGCGAGCAGCAGTGCGAGCAACATGGCGGGGAAGAAGCGGGACATGGGCAAGGGGCTCGTCCTCAATCGATTTCCTGTGTTGCCCTGGAAGCGAAGTTCATTCGCAGACAGTTACGGTACTTGCCCGATGCCGAGAAAATGCAGCCCACGGCAATCTGCACACCTTATTTCAGTAAAGCCCGGTTTAAGCGCAGCGTGTCGAAATTTTCCGGCAGTTCCACTCCATTCACTGATCCGCAGACCCCGTAACGGCGAAAATGTTGCAGGGCACTTGATACAGAACATGCTCCGTCGTACTGCCCACCCATTTGCCCAGTCCCTTGCGATGCGCATTTCCCATGACGATCACATCGGCCCGGTGATGCGCTGCAAAGTCGGCCAGCGCTTTGCCAGGTGGCCCTTCAACGAAGTGTTGTCGCTCAGTGGGCACACCATAGTGGTCAGCCAAGGCGATAAATGACTTTTGCAGTGACTTGCGCACTTCGCTGTTGAAACCTGGCATCGTCACTGCACCAGCGCCTGCGTCGGATATATGTGTCCGTGATAGATCGTAGGCATGCAGCAGATGCAGTTCCGCGCTGCATTGCATGGACAATCCGTTCGCCGCCTGGATGATGCGGTCGTTGATGCCGGTGATCTGAGTCTCAGGTTGTGACGGATCGACTGCCGCCACTACCACCCGCGGAAGTGGACACCTGACTTCGCTGACCAGATGCACCGCCACCGGACATTCGCGCAACAGGTGCCAATCCAGAGGCGTAATGAAAACGCGTTTGAGCGCTGACTCGTGTTGCACGTCCTTGATAACCAGATCCGGCTGCATTTCTGCCACATGCCGAAGTATTTCTTGCAGCGCGGTTCGCGTAACAAGCACTTCGGTACTCAGCATGACCCCGCGCGCGCGTATTAGATCGGCCTCATCCTTCAACCATTTTTCGTTCTCCTGCTGACAGGCCTCACGAAAACGTGCACCAGCGCTCTTCAAACCCAAGAGGTTGGAGTCTTCGATAAACACCGTGATGTGCAGCGCTGCGCCAGTGGCTTCGGCAATGGCGACAGCTCGCTCCAACGCCGGGGTATGACGCATGCCTGGACCGGCTATCAGAAAGAGTCGTTGATATTGGCTCATGTAACACCTCCAAACGTTCCGGGATATCTAGCTCCCCCAGCGCTCTCGCCTGTCACACCACCGACGATTGACTATCGCCTCAACTATCTGGATCGACACTATCAATATACGCCTGGATTCCCGAGTTTGAAGCCATAGGCTTTGAGGATGGCGTGGACCTCGCTCATGCGAACATCCCTACTTCGCCGACCCACCACGCGGCTTATAAAAAAGAAACATCGAGGTCTCGGTGGTCTTGATGTATTTCCTCGCCCAAGCGGGTTTCACCTTCCGGTCGTGGAAGTACATCGCGCCGTGGGTTCGGTCCTTCAGTTGCTTATTAAGCGCCTTGCGCGCGATTTCCTTGGCAATCGCGTATTGGGTTTCTTCCTGGACCCGATCCGAGCGTCCGTCACACCACCACGAAAACTGACAATTTTTGGTTTCAGAACCCTGCTTGACCACGGCGCATACCGTGTCCGGAAAGCCCTCATGGTCCAGGCGGTTCATGACGACGCTGGCGACGGCTTCCATGTCGGCGGACGATTTGCCTTTGGATTCCCAATAGATCGAGCGGGCCATACAGGTGATTGCATCGTCCAGTGGCGACGCGCCGGCGGGATCGACCGCCTGCACTTCGGAGGTGGTGATGGCTTCGGACCTGGGCACCGGTACATCGGTACCCTTCTCCGCGGCTTTCTGCTCAAGGACCTCGGCCTTGTCCTCAGCCACTTCCTTTTTTTGTTCCTGTTCAGACGCGATAGCCTGGCCGGCGAGAAGGGTTATTGCCAAGCAGGTGGCTATCCAGACAACTCGCATGATCGACCCTTCGGACGGAACCGGAAGCACGCCACACTGGCGACTTTGCTTGATTGTAGTTGTCAGAATTCATTCCAACAGACGGACAAAAAAACAGTCTTGGGGCGTGAAAAGTCATTGCGCTCGCGGGGATGAAATCGCGCATCATGGGCGCAGTCAGCTCAAGGGGATTTCCATGCGCGTCAAATCATCTGCTATGTGTCTTGCCACGTTGTCACTGGGGATGTTGTTCGCCGTGAACACATTGGCGGCCGACGAGAAACAACTGATTGATTCGATTAACCTCTACCGCAGCCAGGTGCAGCGCTGCGCGGGTCAGGTGTCGCAGGAACTGCCACCGCTGGCCGGCGACCCACGGCTGGCGTTGAACGCCAACAGTGTCGGCAATCTGCAGCAGGCAATGGCCAGCGCGGGTTATCCGATGAAGAATGTACAGGCGATCAGCCTGTCCGGGCCCCGCGATGCGCCGTCGGCGATGAAAGCCATTCAGGAAAGTTTTTGCCAGATCGTGCTGGACCCGCAATTCGTCGATGTCGGCGTCAGCCACCAGGACCGCGAGTGGCGCATCGTGCTGGCGCGGCCACTGTTGAGCGGTCGCCTGGGCGACTGGCAGTCGGAAGGTCAGAAGCTGTTGGCCGAACTCAACATCGCACGCAGTCAGCCGCGCCAGTGCGGCACGCAATCCTTTGCCGCCGCCACGCCACTGGCCTGGAACGCCGCATTGGCGACGGCGGCCGAGGAGCACGCCCGGTCGATGGCCAACAACAATTACTTCGATCACAAGGACCGCGATGGCCGCATGCCGGGTGACCGGGCTGAATTGGCCGGTTACAGCGGCGGACAGGTCGGCGAGAACATCGCTGCCGGCCAAGACACCGTGCGCAAGGTGGTCGATGGCTGGGTGTCCAGCGCCGGTCACTGCGCGAACCTGATGAACCCACAGTACCGGGAGTTGGGCGCGGCCTATGCGGTTGATCCGAAGAGTGATCCGGGGATTTACTGGACGGCGATGTTCGGGGCGCCGTAAGTTCGGGACGCCCGATAGAAAAAACCCGGAGCCCTGTCATGGGGCTCCGGGTTTCTTTTTGCAGCGATCGTCAGTGGGTACTCATCCCGGCCGCATGCATCAACAATCGCAATGCCCCCGCCACGACACCCAACGCCAGCACACTGCCCAACCAGATAAACACAAGCCACCCGAGGCGCCGGTACCAGCGCGCGGGTTCAGGTTGACGCGATTTAGTGGTAGCCATCACCGATCCTCACTTTGCCGCGGAACACGTAGTAGCTCCAGCAGGTGTACATCAGGATGATCGGGAGAATGAACAAGGCCCCGATCAAAATGAACAGTTGGCTGGAGGGTGGCGATGCTGCGGCCCACAGGCTGATCGATGGCGGCACGATGTTCGGCCAGATGCTGAACGCCAGGCCGATGTAACCCAAAAACACCAGCATCAGGGTAAAGGCGAACGGCCAATGGGTGTGGCGTTGACGCAAGGTTCTGAGCAGCCCGAACATCGCCAGCAAAGCCAATACCGCCAACGCACCGAACACCGCCAGGTGCGCATGGGCAAACCAGCGCGTTGCAATCTCCGGGTGCAGCATCGGCGTCCACACGCAGATCACTCCGATCACCGCCAACAACAGCCAGGCCAGAGGTCGGGTGAACAGGCGCATCCGCGATTCCAGCATGCCCTCGGTCTTGACCAGCAACCAGGTACTGCCCAGCAGTGCGTAAGCGACGACCAGACCAAAACCGCAGAACAACGGAAACGGTGCCAGCCAGTCCAGCGTGCCGCCGGCGAACTGCCGATCAACCACCGGGATGCCGGCAATGTAAGTGCCGATGACCACACCTTGGGAGAACGTCGCCAACAGCGAACCGCCGATAAACGCGAGGTCCCAGATATGGCGTTTTTCAGGGCTGGCCTTGAAGCGAAACTCAAAAGCCACGCCGCGAAAAATCAACCCGCACAACATCAGGATCAGCGGCAGGTACAACGCTTCCAGAATCACCGAATACGCCAGCGGGAAGGCGCCATACAGCGCCGCGCCACCCAGCACCAGCCAGGTCTCGTTGCCGTCCCAGACCGGTGCGACAGTGTTCATCATCACATCGCGTTCCCGTGCATCCGGGATCAATGGAAACAGGATGCCCAACCCCAGATCGAACCCGTCCATGATCACGTACATCATCACCCCGAAGGCGATGAACACGCCCCAGATCAATGATAAATCGATACCTTGAATACCCATGACTCAACTCCCCTTCTTCAATTGACGCGGGCGTCGGTTGCGAGGTTTTCGGCGTCGGCGGACAGCGGCCTGCGCGGCGTGACCACCTGACCGGAAGTGTCCCCAACCGCATGCTCGTGATGCGGTTGCGGCCCTTTGCGCACCAGTTTCATCATGTAGCCGATCCCCACCGTGAACACCGAGAAGTAGATCAACACAAACAGCGCCAACGAAATGCTCAGCTGCATGGCGGTGTGATGAGACGCGGCATCGGCGGTTCTCATCAGGCCATACACCACCCAGGGTTGGCGCCCCACTTCCGTGGTGATCCAGCCGGCCAGCATGGCGATCAGACCGCTTGGCCCCATCCACAGCACGAAGCGCAGGAACCAGCGATTGCGATAAATGCCACCGCTGCGGCGCAACAGCAGGCCCAGCGCGCCGGCAAGAATCATCAACATGCCCAGGCCGGCCATGACGCGGAAACTCCAGAAGATAATCGTCGCGTTGGGCCGATCCTCTTTCGGGAAGCTTTTGAGCGCAGGGATTTGTTTGTCCAGGCTGTGGGTCAGAATCAGGCTGCCCAGGTACGGAATCTCCAGGGCGTAACGGGTTTTCTCGGCCTGCATGTCGGGGATGCCGAACAGCACCAGCGGCGTCGGTTCGTCATTGTTGTTTTCCCAATGCCCTTCGATGGCCGCAATTTTCGCCGGTTGGTGCTCCAGGGTGTTCAACCCGTGGGCATCACCCACCACGGCCTGAATCGGGCAGACGATCAACGCCATCCACAACGCCATCGACAGCATTTTGCGCACTTGTTTGGTGTCATTCCCGCGCAGCAGATGCCATGCCGCCGACGAGCCGACAAAAAACGCGGTGGCCACGAAAGCGGCAATCGCCATGTGCGCCAGGCGGAACGGGAACGACGGGTTGAACACAATCGCCAGCCAATCCAGCGGCATGACCCGGCCGTCGACAATCTCGAAACCCTGAGGCGTCTGCATCCAGCTGTTGGACGCGAGAATCCAGAACGTCGAAATCAATGTGCCGATCGCCACCATGACCGTCGAGAAGAAGTGCAAACCGCGCCCTACCCGGTTCCAGCCAAACAACATGACGCCGAGGAAACCGGCCTCCAGGAAGAATGCGGTGAGCACCTCATAGGTCAGCAACGGGCCGGTGATGCTCCCGGCAAAGTCCGAGAAGCGGCTCCAGTTGGTGCCGAACTCGTAGGCCATGACCAGCCCCGAGACCACACCCATGCCGAAATTGACGGCAAAGATCTTCGACCAGAAATGGTAGAGATCACGGTAGGTGTCGTTGTGAGTCTTGAGCCAAAGCCCTTCAAGCACGGCCAGAAAACTGGCCAGGCCGATGGTGATGGCGGGAAAGATGATGTGGAACGAAACCGTGAACGCGAATTGAATTCGCGCCAGGTCCAGTGCCTCCAGGTTAAACATGATGAATATCCTCATCGATGCTGAAAAAAATGCGGCACACGGTCGGGCCACCGTCAGGCCGTAAGGCCTGCAGCCAACACGTGTCGAAAGGTTCTCGGTGAAACAGGAGCGGCGTGGATGGCCGCCCCGGTTTGAACTACGCGACGGAAGACGTAATCACGTTACTCGCGCCCGCTTGCTCGAGCCGGATGGCGACGAACTTGGAAGTCGGGGTGTACGTACGGTCACCGTAACTTTCCAGCGGCACCAGCGGATTGGTCTCCGGGTAGTACGCGGCCGCCTGACCGGCCGGAATGTCGTACGCGATCAGAGTAAAACCGCTGACCCGACGCTCGCGGTCATCGTCCCAGAGCGCCACCAGATCGACTTTCTGCCCCGGTTCGAAACCGAGTCGGCGAATGTCTTGCTCGTTGGCAAACACCACATCGCGCATGCCGTAAACCCCGCGATAGCGATCGTCCAGACCGTACAGCGTGGTGTTGTACTGATCGTGGGAGCGCATGGTCTGCAAGATCAGATGCGGCTTCACTTTCAGATTGCGCACACCTTCGCTGATCAGATGTTCCGGCAACACGCTCGGGATGAATCGGGCTTTGCCGGTCGCGGTTTTCCAGAGGCGATTCGACGCGTCGTTTGGCATATGGAAACCGCCCGGGTGCAGCAGTCGTTGATTGAAATCCTCGAAGCCGGGAATGGTGTCGGCAATCATGTTGCGGATGCGGCCGTAGTCACCGATGGCCCAGTTCCAGTCGATCGGATGCTTGCCCAGCGTGGCGGCGGCGATCCCGGCAACAATCGCCGGCTCTGAACGCAGGTGCACCGATTTGGGTTTCAACTGACCATGGGAGATGTGGATCATGCTGAAGGTGTCTTCCACGGTGACGCCTTGCGGCCCCTCGGCTTGCACGTCGATGTCGGTGCGGCCGAGGCACGGCAAGATCAGCGCTTCACGCCCGGTGACCAAATGGCTGCGGTTGAGTTTGGTGGCGATGTGCACCGTGAGGTCGCATTTGCGCAAGGCCGCATGGGTACGCGGCGTGTCAGGGGTGGCCTGAGCGAAGTTGCCGCCCAGGGCGATAAACACTTTTGAAAGCCCCTGCTCCATCGCGCCGATCGCCATGACAGTGTTGTGGCCATGCTCGCGCGGTGGTTTGAACGAAAAGCGTTTTTCCAACGCATCCAGCAATTCGACCGGTGCCAGTTCGTTGATGCCCATGGTGCGGTCGCCTTGCACGTTGCTGTGACCGCGAACCGGCGACAGGCCAGCGCCGGGACGGCCGACATTACCGCGCAGCAACATCAGGTTGATGACTTCCTGCAGCATCGGCACCGAGTGCGTGTGTTGAGTCAGGCCCATCGCCCAGCACATGATCACGCGCTTGGCTTTGGCGTACATGCGCGCGGCCAGTTCGATGTCGGCCAGGGTCATGCCGGATTGCTGCTCAATGTGCGCCCAAGTGGTCGCGTCGACTTCGGCCAGGTAGGCGTCCATTCCCGAGGTGTGTTCGGCGATGAAGGCATGGTCGAATACCGGCTCACCACCGGTGGCCTGCGCTTCGCGCTCCCACTGCAAGAGAAACTTGACCATGCCGCGCATGACCGCCATGTCCCCGCCCAGCGCCGGACGGAAGTAGGCGGTGTTGGTCGGCTCGGAGCCGTTCAGCAACATCTCGATCGGGTGCTGTGGATGCTGGAAACGCTCCAGCCCACGCTCTTTGAGCGGGTTGATGCAGATCACCTGTGCCCCGCGCTTGACCGCCTCGCGCAGCGGTTCAAGCATCCGCGGGTGATTGGTGCCGGGGTTCTGGCCGATGACAAAGATCGCGTCGGCATGCTCCAGATCGTCAAACACCACGGTGCCTTTGCCCACGCCCAGGCTTTCAACCATGCTGACGGCACTGGCTTCGTGGCACATGTTGGAACAGTCCGGGAAGTTGTTGGTGCCGTAGGCCCGTACGAACAATTGGTAGAGAAACGCCGCCTCGTTGCTGGCCCGGCCCGAGGTGTAGAACTCGGCCTGGTCCGGCGATTCCAGCGCATTGAGGTGCCGGGCGATCAGGGCGAACGCTTCGTCCCAGGTGGTTTCCACGTAATGATCGGTGGCGGCGTCATAGCGCATCGGATGGCTCAGTCGCCCCTGATACTCGAGCCAATAGTCGCTCTGTTCGGACAGCGTCGAGACGCTGTACTTGGCGAAAAAGGCCGGGTTGACCAAGCGACCGGTCGCTTCCCAGTTAACGGCCTTGGCGCCGTTTTCACAGAACTTGACCATGCCGCTTTCCGGCGACTCGCCCCACGCGCAACCCGGGCAGTCAAAGCCACCGTTCTGGTTGGTCTTGAGCATGGCGCGAATGTTTTTCAGGGCATTTTCACTGCTTAACCAGTTCTTGGTGACACTGATCAACGCGCCCCAACCGGCGGCGGCGCCTTTGTAGGGTTTGTAACGGTCGACTTGAGACATGGTAATTCTCCGTGACAATGCACACAGGCTTCGACCTGATTCAGGTCTTTGTTCGATTGACGGAGAAAGAATATGAACGGGGATTAAATATTGTCTAATCGCTATTTACGACTGCATTATCGAGGACATCTATCATGAGTTTTTTCCGTTTTAAATCAGCCAGTTGAATCTACATAAAACAACTTTAATCGTTTAAATAAATCCTTCATCGACCCTGTCGATCAGCCGGTCATTAATAGTGATTGGACGCCCTCTCTAGTTGCTCTTAGCCTGCGCTCAACAACTCCGTTAATAGCGGAATACTCATTTCACGGATGCAGGCGAGGATGTCATGTCAGAGCGAGTCTTGATCGATGGGTTCTCCAGGCGTGTGGACTATCTGCGGATGTCTGTCACCGACCGCTGCGATTTCCGTTGCGTGTATTGCATGGCTGAAGACATGCAGTTTCTGCCACGCCAACGGGTACTGACCCTGGAAGAAATCTACCAACTGGCCGAGAGCTTCGTGGCGTTGGGCACTCGCAAGATCCGCCTCACGGGTGGCGAACCGCTGATTCGTCCGGGCGTGGTGCAACTGTGCGAAAAGATCGCCGCCCTGCCAGGCCTGCGTGAACTGTGCATGACCACCAATGGCTCGCAGTTGGGCAAGCTTGCAGCGCCCTTGTTCGAGGCCGGGGTCAAACGGCTCAACATCAGCCTCGACAGCCTGGACCCGCAACGCTTTCGTGAACTGACGCGCACCGGTGATCTGGCGCAGGTCATCAAAGGCATCGACGCGGCCAACGCCGCGGGATTTCGCCACACAAAACTCAATTGCGTGGTGATGAAGGGCCGTAACGACCACGAGATCAACGACCTTGTGAGCTTTGCCATCGACCGAAATCTCGACATTTCTTTCATCGAAGAAATGCCGCTGGGCACCATCCATGAACACAGCCGCGCGGAGTCGTTTTACGCAAGCCACCAGGTACGTGAACCGATCGCCGAGCGCTACACGTTGATCGAGTCCGCCGAGTCGACTCAAGGCCCTTCGCGCTACTGGCGCCTGACCGAGGCACCGCAGATTCGTCTGGGGTTCATTTCGCCCCACAGCCACAACTTTTGCGGCACCTGCAATCGGGTTCGGTTGACGGTGGAAGGTCGTCTGTTGCTGTGTCTGGGCAATGAGCACTCCGTCGATCTCAAGGCCGTATTGCGCAGCCACCCCGGCCATCCCGAGCGCCTGGAAAAAGCCATCATCGAGGCGATGAAACTCAAACCCTATCGGCACAATTTCGAAGTGAACGACGATGTCCAGGTGGTTCGCTTCATGAACATGACGGGCGGCTGAACACCATGATCGTTAGACCCAAACCCAATCTGATCGGCGTCCTGACTTCACTCAAGGGCTCGATCGCCAAACGAATTGCCTGGCGCAGCCTTTTGGTAACGCTGCTCGCTTCGGCCATCGTACTCATCGAAACACTGCACCCGAGCTATTTTTCCAAGGTCAGTGCAACGCCTTTCACCCTGCTCGGTTTGTCGTTGTCGATCTTCATGAGCTTTCGCAACAACGCTTGCTACGACCGCTGGTACGAAGCGCGCAAAGCCTGGGGCGACATGCTGGTGGACATTCGCTCGATGGTGCGCGAAACCCAGGTCATCAAGGACGCGAACGAGCGACACAATATCCTCAGCAACCTCTGCGGCTTCGCCCATGCGCTCAATGCAAAACTGCGCAAAGAAAACGAACTGGCGGCCAGTGGTGAATGGCTGAACCCGGTGCCCAAGGACAACGCGGCGGATTTCAGCGGGCAGATTCTGCTGCAGGTTGGTCAACAGTGTTCGGCGCTCGCCGAGTCAGGGGCGATCAATGAATGGCGCTATACGCTCATGGCCAACCATTTGACCCGCCTGACCCAGGTGCAAGCGGTCTGTGAACGGATCAAACACACACCGCTGCCCTTCCCTTACACCTTGCTGCTGCACCGGACCATCTACCTGTTCTGCATTTTGCTGCCCTTCGCGATGGCCGAGCCGCTGGGCTGGCTGACACCGATTTTCACCGCCATTGTCAGCTATACCTTTTTCGGTCTGGATGCGATTGGCGATGAATTGGAAGACCCATTCGGGCGCGATGAAAACGACCTGCCCACCGATGCATTGGTGCGCAGCGTCGAACGGGATGTGCTGGCGGCGCTTGGCGTGACGCAACTGCCACCGCAGCTGGAGCCGGTGGACTATGTGCTTAGTTGATGGGTTTCGTTAATGCCCGCCAGTGAAGTAATTTCCCCGGCAACACACACCTTGTAGCAGCTGGCGAAGCCTGCGTTCGGCTGCGAAGCAGTCGTAAAACCTGAGAATGAGGTAGCCCTGAAGGACCGCATTGCCTGATTTCACGACTGCTTCGCAGCCGAACGCAGGCTTCGCCAGCTGCTACAGAGTGCGTTACGTGTTTTAGAACAATTCGCTGAAGGGAATAAACCGCGCCGTGTCGCCGACTTCCAGCGTGCAGCCCTCTGGAATTTCCACCAGCCCATCCGCCCATGAGGCGCCCAGCAACACGCCGGAACTCTGGTTCGGATAAAGCACCGCTCGACCCGCCTCCAAACGGGCTCTGAGGTACTCCCGGCGGCTGCCCGGTTTGGGCCAGGCAAAGCCGACGCTGATCGGGAAGCTCAATGGCGTGACGTCTTCGACACCCTGAATCCGCAACACATAAGGTCGCGCCAACAGGCCAAATGTCACCAGCGCCGACGTCGGGTTACCGGGCAGTCCGATGACGGGCACGGTGCCAAAATGGCCCACGGTCAACGGCTTGCCCGGTTTGATCGACAGCTTCCAGAGCAGCGGCTTACCGCACTCACGCAGCACCTGCCCGAGGCAATCGGCGTCACCGGCGGACACCCCGCCCGTGGTCAGAATCAAGTCCGCCGCGTGCTGCAACTGTTCGAGCTTGAGACGCGTCTGCCGGGCATCGTCAGGAAGAATGCCGGCATCGATGACCTCGCAACCCAATGCACTCAGCCAATGGCTCAACAAGGTGCGGTTGCTGTTGTAGATACTGCCGGGTTTGAGCGGCGTTCCTGGATCGACCAGCTCATCACCCGTGGAGAGCAAGGCGACCCGTGGCCGCCGCACGACGTGCACATGGGTGCAGCCCTGAGCCGCAGCGACCGCCAACTCGAAAGGCCCCAATCGCTTGCCGGCCAGCAGCAGTACTTGCCCGGCACGGTTCTCCTGGCCTTGCGGGCGGATATTGTCACCCATCGCCAGCGGTTGCTTGAAGCTGACGCGGCCGTCGTCCAGCACCTGGGTGTTTTCCTGCATCTCCACGCAGTTGGCCCCTGACGGTACGGGGGCTCCGGTGAAGATGCGGGCGCAAGTTCCCGGGCGTAGCGCTTCGGGGGCGCGGCCGGCAAAAATCTGCTGCGACACGGTCAGTGGTTCGCCATGCCAGTCGTTCACATTCAGGGCATAACCATCCATGGCGCTGTTCGGCCAGGGCGGCAGGTCCATCGTCGCCAGTAAATCATTGGCCAGCACCCGTTGCCGAGCTTCGCTCAAAAGAACGGGCTCGCTGTCTTGAAGACGTTGTGCCTCAGCCATCTCCAGCAACCGCGCAATGGCCTCTTCCACCGGCATCAGCGCTGACCGATTCATCCCCGTGACCCGCAGGCTTGCACAGGCTTGAGGTGCGGCACGAAATTACACGGACGGTGGCGGGCGTCCAGTTGCTCAGCAAGAATGCCTTCCCACGCCGTGCGGCAAGCGCCTGTGGACCCTGGCAGGCAGCACACCAGCGTGCCATTGGCCAGCCCGGCCAAGGTCCGGCTCTGCACCGTGGACGTGCCGATGTCGAGGATGGAAATCGCCCGGAACAACTCACCAAAGCCATCAATCTGTTTATCCAGCAAGCAGGCCACCGCCTCAGGTGTGCTGTCGCGGCCGGTGAACCCGGTGCCCCCGGTAATCAACACCACCTGAATCCCTTCATGGGCAATCCAGTGCGCGACTTGCGCGCGGATTTTGTACAGGTCGTCCTTCAACAGGTTTCGTTCACTCAGGGTATGACCGGCTTCCAGCAACCGGCTGACCAGTAATTGCCCGGACGTGTCATTGGCATATTCACGGGTATCGCTGACAGTCAGCACGGCAATATTCAACGGTATAAACAATGCATCCGATTTCACGCTCATGTCATTCTCCGACCGATATAAGTTAAATAACTTTCAGAGACTAAAGCGCTTAAACGCTGACTGTCTAATCACTCTAACCAACCAGACTATCGAGCGCCTCTATCGATAAATAGTGTGTATCAAGTGTAAATAACCCGCCGCTGATAGAGCCCATCGATAACCCCTTAAATACTGCTGATTAGACGCATGACAAGGACAGTGAGATCGTCTGCGCCTAACGCCATCAGCCCAGCCTTGTGTCTACGGCACCTGAGTCAATACTTACCTCTCATTCCTCCGTCAGCAGGTGCCATCATGGACATCAAACAACTCAAGTTCCTGATTGCCCTGGAGCAGACCCGACACTTCGGGCAGGCCGCCGCGCGCTGCCACATCACTCAGCCAACCCTGTCCATGCGCTTGCGCAACCTGGAGGATGAACTGGACCTGGTGCTGGTCACCCGGGGCCAACGCTTCGAGGGTTTTACCCAGGCCGGTGAGCGTGTGCTGGCATGGGCCAAGACATTGCTGGCCGCCCACGACGGGCTCTTCGCTGAAGCCGCCGCGTGCCGTGGCCAGTTGGTCGGCAACTTGCGTCTGGGCCTGGTGCCGCTGAGCAGCTTCAATCCCGTCAGCTACATTCAGGGCCTTAACCGCAGCTTTCCCGAGCTGAAATTCAGCCTGTGCTCCCTCAGTTCAGACGAGATCATCGAAGGTCTTGGCAACAATCAACTGGACCTGGGCGTGTGCTACCTGGATCACGTCAATCCGAATTATTTCGAGTCTTTCGAAATCGGCGAGACCCGCGTCGGCCTGCTGTACGACACGCGGCACTTCCATTTCGAAGGCACTGAAATGAGCTGGGAAGACGCCGCCGAACTGCCCTTGGGGATGATCAGCAACGGCATGCACTATCGAAAATCCATCGATCTGAGTTTCCGCAGCCGTGGACTCAATCCGCAGCCGATACTGGAAAGCGATTCGACGTACCAGTTGCTCCAGGCGATTCACGAAGGCTTTTGCTGCGCCATCATGCCGCTGGACAGCGGTCTGGAGGAACCCATCGAGCATCTGGCGTTCATCAACCTGCCGGATGCCAGTGTGCTTGCGCCCCTGGGCCTCGTCATGCGCAAAACCGAGCCTCGATCGGCCATTGCCGAGAAATGTTTTGCTGAAGCCAAACTGCTTTTCAGCCCAAAAAGTTAATACTGATTATTCACAACTAATAACTCATATCGGACAGGGTGATCGACGCGACCAATCACCGAATCGGAACAAGCGATTAGACGCACTCGTTGAATATCCGTAGCCTGAACTTAGTCCAGTGCTGCGGGGATTTATCATGGCGTGCCAAGTTGAACAAACACGTGAACTAACCGACGCAAACGCACCTGCGCCAAAGCCTTTGCACGTCACTTATAAAGAATACGATTCGAACGCGTCAGTCGCTCAAGCGGCGCTGGCCTCCGAGATTGCCCTCGCTATCACTTACAACGGTCTGAGCCAGGCCGTGATGATGGTGTCGCCCGGTAACCTCGAGGACTTCATTCGCGGGTTCAGCGTCAGCAACGACATCGTCGAAGACCTCAGCGAAATCTACGATGTCCGTCTCTCACATTTCGACCAGGCCTGTCAGGCGGATGTGCAGATTTCCAATCGCGCTTTCTGGGCACTGAAAAATCATCGCCGGCAAATGGCGGGCACCAGCGGTTGCGGCTTGTGCGGCGTGGAAGCGCTGGAGCAGGCGCTGCCGCAACTGGAGATTCTGCACCCTGCCGCGCTTCCACCGGCGGAGCATTTGCGCGGCATCCGCGATCGCATCGAACAGGCTCAGCAAATGGCCCGCAGCAGCGGTGCCTTGCATGCGGCGCTGTACTTCGATGCTCACGGCGCGGCGCTGCTGTGCCGCGAAGACATCGGCCGCCACAACGCGCTGGATAAATTGATCGGCGCCCTGCAACACGCCGGCATCAATACGCGCAGCGGCTTCACGGTGGTGACCAGCCGCTGCAGCCTGGAACTCATTCACAAAGCCGTCAGGGCGAAGCTTGGCACGCTGGTCAGCTTGTTGGCGCCCACCGCGCTGACCGTGCAGTGGGCCCTCAAACATCGCCTGAACCTGATCCACGTCCCCCATCGAAACGCGCCACGCATTTACAGCCCGGTTTAACGGGATTAGCGCTCTCTTGTGAGCGCAGGAGTTAGACATGACAGAAAACGCGAATACCCCATCCAACCGCTTGACCCACCTCGACAGCCAGGGCCGCGCGAACATGGTCGATGTGAGTGAAAAAACTTCGACCCTGCGTGAAGCCCAGGCACACGCCTGGGTGCGTATGCGCCCCGAGACTTTGAAGCTGATTCAGAACGACGGCCACCCGAAAGGCGATGTGTTTACCGTCGCCCGGATCGCCGGCATCATGGCGGCCACATGTGCAAAGCGGTGGATCGCGGCATGGTCATCGGCGAAATCCGTCTGCTCAGCAAACACGGTGGCCGTTCGGGGAAATTCCAGTGGGAGGACGCACAATGATTCTGATCAGTTACTTCGCTCGTTATCGCGAGCAGCTGAACCTTGGCGGTGAAAAGCTGCCATTGGCCGCCACCCTCAAAAGCATCGACGACGTCCGCCAACTGCTGATCGCGCGCGGCGGTGTCTGGGCAGAGGTGCTGGGTGAAAGCAACCTGATGTGCGCCCTGAACCAGGAGCTGTGCCACCCGGATCAGGCAATCGAGGACTTTGACGAGATCGCCTTTTTTCCGCCGGTGACCGGGGGCTGAAGCATGACGCGCTTCACGCCTCCACCTGCACCACCTCAATCCCGAGTTTTTGATAGTCCTCGACATTGCCCGACGCCACGTGGCGCTCGGTGATCAGGGTGTGAATGCGCTGACACGGCGCAACAACAAACGGCTCTACCGCCCCCAGTTTGTCGGCGGTGGTAACGGCAACGACATGGGAAGCGCTGGCGAGCATTGCCTGTTTGACCGGCACCTCGTCGAAATGCAGGGAGCTGATGCCGACTTCCGGGTGAATCGCACAGACGCCGGTGAACAGCAGATCAGCCTTGATGCCCTCGATCAGCCGCAACGTTTCATGTCCGCTGGCCGACAGGGTCGCGGGGTTGAGTTGTCCGCCGGCCAGAATCACCGTGATGCCTTTGTATTCGGCCAGGGTGATCGCGATCATCGGCGAGGCGGTGACGGCCGTAATGGCAATGTCGGAAGGTAGAGAACGGGCGATCTGCAGCGTCGTGCTCCCCGAATCGAAAATCACAATCTGGCCGTTGTGTACGTGGCGTGCGGCCAGTTGCGCCAAGTGTGTTTTCACCTCATCGGTTTCGCTGACGCGGGTGAAATAATCCTTGCCGGTGTCCTTGGGCCGCGGCAGCGCCCCGCCGTGCACCCGCTGCACCAGCCCGGCGCTGGCCAGCTCCGCCAGATCACGGCGAATAGTATCTTCGGACACCACGAAATGCTGGCTAAGCTCACTAGCCATGACCTTGCCGTCACGTTCGAGGATGAGCAGGATTTTTTGCCGGCGCAGATGAGGGAGTTCGGCGGCTGAGTGTGAATCGTGCATGTTTTTGCCCGCTTTTGCGTGTAATTGCGTGTTTGTGCGAGACTAGCCAAAGCGCGGGGTAAACACAAACCAGCCGGCTATCAATTGTTTCGATGATTCAAATCATGAAGCCGAATTTTTTATTTCTTTGTGACCTATTCAAGATGGCGCCATCACACATGTTTTGGATGAAAACTTCATGAATCTAAATTTTGCCTTTGCCTGCATGATCGTGGTCTCGTTCGCGATTGCGTTGGGCCACGCCTGATCAGCGGAAACCAAGGGGTTAGCGAATCAGAGGGGTCGAGCGCCGCGGTGCTTGGGGAACACCGGTAGAAAAGCCATAAGCCTTGCCAAACATGGTCTATAACCAGTGTCTACATGATTTGGATCAGGGAACCTTGAAGTCTCCCTCGCTAAATTGATCTCTTGAAAAAAGCCGACAAGTGACTGTCCGCTAGGAGATTCCTCGCATGAAAACCCTGAAAATAGCCGCCAGTGATTCCGCGTTCGATTGTTTCCAGACCTCCCGAGAAGTGATTCCGCTCAATCAAACCGACTACACCGACGTCGCGGTTGCGGTGTTCTCTGTGGAGGATGTGCTGGGAGACGCCTTGGGCGTCCTGCAACGTACCGGTTTCGATATCCCCATTTTTCTCGTCGCCTCCCCCGGTTCCGGCAACCGCGCCCGGGAGGTTTACAAGCACCTGCAAGATGTTCTGCTTCAGGTGAATGGCATTTTTGACCCCTCGCGCAACAACGCCGAATACCATGGCAACCAATTGGAGACGGCGGCAAAAGCCTATGAAGAAAGTCTCCTGCCGCCCTTCTTCGACGCGCTAAAGCACTACACCGAATCAGCCAACGCGACGTTCGCCTGCCCGGGTCACCAGGGCGGCCAGTTTTTCCGCAAACACCCGGCTGGCCGGCAGTTTTTCGACTTCTTCGGCGAGACCCTGTTTCGCGCCGACATGTGCAACGCCGACGTAAAACTTGGCGATCTGCTGATCCATGAAGGCCCGGCACTTCTGGCGCAAAAGCACGCGGCGCAGGTGTTCAACGCCGACAAGACCTACTTCGTGCTCAATGGCACATCGGCCTCCAACAAGGTGGTCACCAATGCGCTGCTCACGCCTGGCGACCTGGTGCTGTTCGACCGCAACAACCACAAATCCAATCACCAGGGTGCATTGATCCAGGCGGGGGCGACCCCGGTTTACCTGGAAACCGCGCGCAACCCTTATGGGTTCATCGGCGGGATTGACGCCCATTGTTTCGAAGAAGATTACCTGCGCGAACTCATCCGTGAAGTTGCACCGGACAAGGCCGAGCTGCCACGGCCGTTTCGCCTGGCGATCATTCAGCTGGGCACCTATGACGGCACCATCTACAACGCCAGGCAAGTCGTCGATCGCATCGGCAAACTGTGCGACTACATCCTGTTTGACTCGGCGTGGGTGGGCTACGAACAGTTCATCCCGATGATGAAGGATTGCTCGCCGCTGCTGCTGGATCTGCATGAAAACGATCCCGGCATCTTTGTCACCCAATCGGTGCACAAACAGCAGGCGGGGTTTTCCCAGGCGTCGCAGATCCACAAAAAAGATCGCCATATCAAGGGCCAGGCCCGTTATTGCAACCATGCGCAGCTAAACAACGCTTTCATGGCCCAAGCCTCTACCAGCCCGTTTTACCCGCTGTTCGCCTCACTGGATGTGAACGCGCGCATCCATTCCGGCCGCAGTGGCCTGCGCCTGTGGGAAGACTGTGTGAAGTTCGGCATCGAGGCGCGCAAGTTGATTCTGGAAGCGTGCACCCTGGTTCGCCCCTTCGTGCCGGACACCATTGACGGGCGCCCCTGGCAGGACCATCCGACCGAAAACATCGCCAACGACATCCGGTTTTTCGAATTCCATCCGAAGGATCGCTGGCATGCCTTTGGCGGTTACGCCGACAAGCAATACTTCATCGACCCCTGCAAGTTGCTGTTCACAACGCCCGGCATCGACCCGATCGATGGCAGTTACACCGACTTCGGTATCCATGCCGGCATCCTCGCCAACTTCCTGCGCGAGAATGGCATCGTTCCGGAAAAGTGCGACCTGAACTCGATTCTATTCCTGCTCACCCCTGCTGAAGACTGGGCGAAGATGACTCATCTCGCCGCACAGATCGCGCGCTTTGAACGCTTCATCAGTGATGACGCGCCAATGAGCCGGGTGTTGCCGGCCATCTATGCGAAGCATCAGGAGCGCTATCGCAACTACACCATTCGCCAACTCTGCCAGGAGATGCACGACCTCTACCGCACCCACAACGTCCAGCAATTGCAGAAGGCAATGTTCCGCAAGGAACACTTCCCGAAAAAGGCGATGAACCCGCAAACAGCACAGTTCGAATTCATCCGTGGCAACGTCGAACTGGTGGCGCTGGCAGACGCCGAAGGTCGCATCGCTGCCGAAGGTGCCCTTCCCTATCCACCCGGCGTGCTCTGCGTGGTGCCCGGGGAAATATGGGGCGGTGCGGTGCTCAAGTACTTCCTGGCGCTGGAGGAAGGTATCAACTCACTGCCCGGCTTCACGCCGGAACTGCAGGGCGTGTACTTGAAACAGGAAGGTGATCGCATTCGAGCCTATGGGTACGTGATCAAGACGTGAGTCTTCACACCTCCAGCGGTGTGTCAGCCCGGGGTTGAGCGTGATGGCGAGTGGATATCTGCGCGAAGCCGATTATGCTTCAGGAAACCTTGCAGCGATGCGAGGCCGTCAGCCTGTGTGCATGCTTCGCGCAATCCGTAATCCGACGACATCAGCCCCAGGGCCTGGGTGCGGCAAAAAAGTAACGAGGTACTCCGGCCTATAACAAGAACGACGGAGAAGACTCATGGCCGCAATCGACAACACTTCCACGAGCAGCGCGCCCCACCACGGGATCACCAAGGAGGAGCGCAAGGTCATTTTCGCCTCGTCCCTGGGCACCGTGTTCGAGTGGTACGACTTCTACCTTTACGGCTCTCTCGCCGCAATTATTGCGAAGCACTTCTTCGCCGGCGTCAATGAGACAACCTCCTTCATCTTCGCGCTGCTCGCGTTCGCCGCGGGCTTCGCGGTACGCCCCTTCGGCGCCATTGTGTTCGGCCGACTGGGGGACATGATCGGACGCAAACACACCTTCCTCATCACCATCGTGATCATGGGTATCTCCACGGCCGTGGTGGGCTTTTTGCCCGGCTACGCGACCATCGGCGTGGCGGCGCCGATCATCCTGATCTCCTTGCGCCTGTTGCAAGGCCTGGCCCTGGGCGGTGAGTACGGCGGCGCGGCGACCTATGTCGCCGAGCATGCGCCGAAAGGCAAACGCGGCTACTTCACTTCGTGGATTCAAACCACCGCGACCCTTGGGCTGTTCCTTTCGCTGCTGGTGATCCTTGCTTGCCGCACGGCACTCGGCACCGAAGCGTTCGAAGCCTGGGGCTGGCGGATTCCGTTCCTGCTGTCGATCCTGCTGCTGATCGTCTCGGTGTACATCCGCTTGCAACTCAGCGAGTCGCCGGTGTTCTTGAAGATGAAAGCCGAAGGCAAGTCCTCCAAGGCGCCGCTGACCGAATCTTTCGCCCGCTGGGACAACCTCAAGATCGTGATCATGGCCCTGCTCGGCGGCACTGCCGG
This sequence comes from Pseudomonas sp. GL-B-26, assembly GCF_019947405.1. Classification (NCBI taxonomy): domain Bacteria; kingdom Pseudomonadati; phylum Pseudomonadota; class Gammaproteobacteria; order Pseudomonadales; family Pseudomonadaceae; genus Pseudomonas; species Pseudomonas sp. GL-B-26. Next base: position 68,391 of record NZ_JAGYGJ010000030.1, read on the forward strand.
CCAGGCCGTCGTCTGGTACACCGGGCAGTTCTATGCGCTGTTCTTCCTGCTGCAGACGCTGAAGATCGACCCGCAAACCGCCAACCTGCTGATTGCCGGCTCCCTGCTGATCGGCACGCCGTTCTTCGTCATATTCGGCAGCCTGTCCGACCGCATCGGCCGCAAGGGCATCATCATGGCCGGCTGCATCCTGGCGGCAGTGACCTACTTCCCGATCTTCCATGCGTTGACCCAATACGGTAACCCCGACGTGTTCATCGCGCAGGAGAAGAACCCGGTCACGGTGGTCGCCGATCCCGGCCAGTGCTCGTTCCAGTTCGACCCGGTGGGCAAGGCCAAATTCACCAGCTCCTGCGACCTCGCCAAGACCGTGCTGGCGAAGAAGGCCATCCCCTACAAGAACGAGAAGGCCGAACCGGGCACCGTCGCGCAGGTGCGCATCGGCGACAAGGTGATCCAGAGCTTCGAGGGCACCGGCATGCCGGGCGCCGACTTCAAGGCCAAGAACGACGCCTTCGCCGCCACGCTTGGCACCGCGCTCAAGGACGCCGGCTACCCCGAGAAGGCCGACCCGGCCAAGACCAACTACCCAATGGTGCTGCTGCTCCTGACCATCCTGGTGATCTACGTGACCATGGTCTACGGCCCGATCGCCGCCTGGCTGGTGGAACTGTTCCCGGCGCGCATCCGCTACACCTCGATGTCGCTGCCCTACCACATCGGCAACGGCTGGTTCGGCGGCTTTCTGCCCACGGTGGCGTTCGCCATGGTGGCGGCCACGGGTGATATCTACTATGGGCTGTGGTACCCGATTGTCATCGCTGTGATGACGGCCATTCTTGGCACGTTCTTCCTGCCGGAAACCAAGGATCGGGAAATTCATCACACCTAAGTCTGGCACCCGCCCTCTCCTGCCAGGGAGAGGGCAAAGCGCCAACGCAGACCATTCGAGCGATTCGCGACTTCATTGCGCAGTAATCTCGGTTACTTGCGCCGCAACACGCACTGTGTAGCAGCTGGCGGAGCCTGCGTTCGGCTGCGAAGCAGTCGTGATGTCCAGACAATGCGATGCTTCAGGAAAACCGTGTGTTGAGGTTTAACGACTGCTCCGCAGCCGAACGCAGGCTGCGCCAGCTGCTACACAGTGCGGGGCGCAATTGATCTATTGGTTCGGCTTGTCAGGAACGCAACACGCCAATCGCTCGTCGATATTTCTCAACACGTTCCAGGTCTTCCCACGACGGCTGCGCTATCCGCGACAGATCGCTGTTCTCTTCAAGGTCCGCCAGTTTCACCACCCGGCCTATCGGGTTCTGCGCCGCGCGTTCGACGAAGGCTTCATAGGACTCACCCGCCACTTTGGTCACCGACTCGATGGCTGTCAGAACGGCTTCGCTGAAGCCTTCCTTGCGCAGGTCATCAAGGCTGATGCCACTGTCTTCGACCACGTCATGCAGCACCGCGACGATGCGTTCTTCCAGCGTGTTGACCCGTAACATGACTTTTAGCGGATGCAGGATGTAAGGGCTACCGCCCTTGTCGACCTGCCCCTCATGCGCGGTGGCGGCGATGGCAATGGCGCGTTCCAGCGTCTGGCTCATGTCGTTCTCTCTGGGTAATCGGCGTTCGCATTGGAGCTCGCCGCAATGACCGTTAAAATCCGGGTTCAGCCCAACAGATGCTGTGAGATGAGTTTGGAAATCTCGACCATCGACGTCCTCCCCGTGAATTCAAACTTCACTCTGCCCAGCGCCGAGAAGTAGATTTCCAGCTCAGAATCCAGGTCGAAGGTGCCCGAGGTTTCCACGGAGTAGGCGACGATGTTTTTGTAAGGCAACGAAGTGAAGTCTTTTTTGCTGCCGGTGATGCCTTGCACGTTCACCGCGATGATTCGCTTGTTGGTAAACACCACGCCGTCGCGCATGGATTTATAGGCATCAATGACATGCTCGCCGTCCAGCAGCAGCGCGGTGACTCGCTCCGCGTACTCGTTGTTTTGCTTGAGTTTGAAAAAGCCTTTGTTGTTGAAATCGATCATCCGTCATCCCCTTCCTTAAAGAGTGTTCCCTGGATTGCCAGCGCGTGGCGCGGCGAGCATACCATCGGGCCTGCGCTTTTTACGCCCCCTCCCACAGCGGATCTGAAAAACCAATGGAACCGCGCGCCTCATCGCGTTTTCGAAAGCCTATCAGCGCTGATCTTTGATCAAACAAGGCGCCATTGGAGAGGAAACCCCGATGAACAGTAGACTGCTGTTTCTGCTTGCCAGCCTGAGCCCAACCCTGGTCATGGCTGAGGGCTGTGACGTGCTGACCCGCTCCCAAAGCCCTTCCGTGCCGGTGGTCGAAACGCATAGCTGCTATGAGTACGAAGGCATGCCGGTGAGTTCCATTGATTGGTCATGCAGCAACGAGAGCAAAGACATGCTGACCAGCACCAAGAAAAAAGTCGAACAATGTGCCGATCATTCTCAGGCCACTTGCATCGCGACGTTGACGCAAGAATCGCTGGCCAATCCTCACTCCACCAGCAAGGACAAGAGCAGCACATCGCTGAACATTCCGAACAATGCGAAGGTCACTACGTATTACTACGGCGCTGAGCACTTGAGTCAGGCGAAAATTGATTGCGAGTCGGGTGGTGGTCACTGGAAAGCGCAGTAACCGCTCAGTTAACCCTTAACCGCCGCTTCAATCCCAGCGACGTCGATCTTTCCCATCTCCATCATGGCGTCGAACGCGCGCTTGGCCACTGCTTGATCAGGATTGGTTATCGCGGCGGTCAGAACGCGTGGTGTGATCTGCCATGACACTCCCCACTTGTCCTGGCACCAGCCGCATACATTTTCCTGGCCACCATTTCCGACAATCGCGTTCCACAAGCGGTCCGTTTCGGCTTGGTCGTCGGTTGCAACCTGGAACGAAAAAGCCTGGTTGTGCTTGATCGCCGAGCCCCCGTTCAGTCCGAGACAAGGGATGCCCATCACCGTGAACTCGACCGTCAAGACATCGCCCTGCTTGCCCGCCGGATAGTCGCCAGGCGCGCGAAGGACCGCTCCCACAGCGCTGTCGGGAAACGTTTTGGCGTAGAACGTCGCAGCGTCCAGCGCGGTGCCGTCGTACCACAGACAAATCGTGTTTTTGCTGATCATCGCGGTTCTCCAGAAAAGAAACGGGTACGTGCATTCTGGTACGGATACGCCTTTCGTGCACCTTGAAGGTAGAAAACCCCAAGCGATCACCTAAGCTCTAAGGGGAGATTTTGCGCTGCTACAAATTGATAGCTCCACGCTATGGAGCACGCTCCATTAATGCGATTTTCATGGACTGCCGATTCCAGGAAGGTAGCCATCCACCCCAAAAGGAGCCACTCATGTTCAAGCCCGGTCACCTGAACCGTACTAATGCTCCTGGCACTCCCGGAGTCCCGGAATACAACATTGATGTCTTCTATGAAGTCCGCCGCGACCCCAAGGAAGGCATGCTGATGCACTTCAAGATGGACGGAGCGGTATCAGGTAAAAGCTTCACTGAAGAATTCGATATGCACCGCGACACGGCCTTCAACTTCGCCAGCCGCGTGGCAAAGGCTGCGGCCAAGCATGGAGTGCCCGCCAATGCCAGTCTCATCATGCGCGGGCACAAGGAATACGACGCGATGTTCGAGGATATTCGCGACAAACTCGGCGTCCAACCGGGCGATCCAGTCAATCTGGATAACGCGGAGAAAGACCGTCGCTGAGTGACGCCAATGCCACTCAGCGCGCCTCGTCCACCGGATGGATCACGAGGTAGCTGTCGACGGCATCGTCGATGGTTGGAAAGAACGCCGATTCGCCAAGCCGTGCGAACAGCCCGAATCGCTTCAGCTTGTCCTTGACCGGGTCCTTCATCTCGGCCACGCACAACTTGATGCCCGCCGCGTGCAAGGTGTCGTCCAGTTCAGCCAACACGTCGGCAGAGGTCACGTCCACACTGGTGACGGGTTCGGCCGCAACGACCAACCAGCGCACGGGCGTAGGCGATGTCGCCACTGCGGCAAGCACCCGGTCATTGAACAGTTCGGCGTTGGCGAAAAACAACGGCGCATCCCAGCGAAACAACACCAGGCCGGGGATAAGGCTCGCGTCGGGATAGCGCTGGATGTCGTGGTAGCCCTTGACCCCCTCGGCTTGCCCCAGCACCGCGGAATACGGCCGCCAGCCATCCCACAGAAATTCGATCACGGCGATCACGATGGCCAGGCCGATGCCCTCGATCGCGCCGAACACGGCCACGCCGACGGTGCAGACGATCGACAACCAGAACTCCCAGCGCTGGATGCGATAAATGCGCCGCAGGTCGGCGACTTCAATCAGGCCGATGGCCGAGGAGATTACGACCGCTGCCAGCGCGCTGCTGGGTAAACTCTGCAACAGGTTCGGCGCCACCATCAGCAATAAGGCAACTGCAAACGCGCCGACAACCCCGGTCAACTGGGTTTTGGCGCCTGCGGCTTCGGCCACGGGGGTACGTGACGAACTGCTGCTGATTGGAAAGCCCTGGAAAAATCCAGCCGCCAGATTGGCAAAACCGAGCCCCGCCATCTCCTGGTTCGGATCGACATAGGAACGGGTCCGCGCCGCATAGACACGAGAGAGCACGCTGGTGTCGGCGAACGACACCAGGGCGACGGCAAAACCGCCGATGAGCACGGGTACAATATCGGCTTGGGTGATCCAGGGGATGGCGAACGCAGGTAAACCTTGTGGAAGAGCACCGAGGACCGACACACCCGCGCGCGTGCCAAGGTCCAGCACGCCGACGGCGACGGTCGCGCCTGCCACTGCGATCAAGATGCCCGGCACGCGCTTGAAGCCCTTGAGCAGCAGGATCACGACCAAAGTGGCTGCGCCGATCATGAACGCGGTCCAGTTGGTCTTTCCTTCCATCACCGCTGTGACGATTGCCCATATGTTTCTCAGCGGGCCGTCGGACTCAATCGAAAAACCGAAAAACTTGGGCAGTTGGCTGATCAACACGGTCAGCGCGATGCCGTTCATGTACCCGTAGCGGATCGGCTTGGACAGCAACTCCGTAATGAAGCCCAAACGCATGATGCCCGCCAGGATGCACACGGCGCCTGAAACGATCGCCATCATGCCCGCAAGGGCGACGGCGCGATGCGGGTCACCACCCGACAGGGGCAGGACGACCGCCAGGATAACGGCGGCCAGTGAGGAATCCGGGCCCAGCACCAGAATCCGGCTAGGCCCGAACAATGCGTAAGCGAGTAGCGGAACGATGGTCGCGTAGAGGCCATAGATGCCGGGTACGCCCGATGCCACGGCGTAGGCGATGCCGACGGGCACCAACATCGTCGTGAGTACCAGCCCGGCCATGATGTCGTGACGTAACCAGGCAACCTGGTACCCGCGCAGCGTGCGAAGCCCAGGAAGCCAACGGCTCCAGCCGGTATCGTCGCCGGTATCCCGGCGTGCAATCCGGCCCGGTTCCGGGACGGGAGGCGAAGAATCCGAATCGCTCATAGAACTGTGGCCTTTAGGTGTACAGCGCAGATTCGCTTACACGTGCCCGTCAGAACTTTTCGGGCACTCGCCGGTGCGGATAATCCGGGTCGCGATAGCCGCCTGGCTTCTGCCGCTTGGGCAATATCACCTTCTCGTGTTCGACTTCCTTGTACGGGATGCGGCTGAGTAAATCGGTGATGATGTTAAGGCGGGCCCGCCGCTTGTCGTTCGAGTTGGCCACCAACCATGGGGCATGATCGGTGTCAGTCGCCTTGAACATGTCGTCACGTGCACGTGAATAGTCATACCAGCGGCTGTATGACTTGAGGTCCATGGGGGTCAGTTTCCAGGTTTTTCGTCCATCCTTGATGCGCTCCTGAAGCCGGCAGGTCTGCTCCTCTTCGCTGACTTCCAGCCAGTATTTGAGCAGGATCACGCCCGAATCGACGATTGCACGCTCCACGAGCGGCGTTGTCTTCAGGAAACTGGCAACCTGCTGTTTAGTGCAGAACCCCATCACACGCTCAACGCCCGCCCGGTTGTACCAACTGCGATCGAAGATCACCACTTCGCCGGCCGCGGGCAAGTACGGCAGGTAACGCTGGACATACATCTGACTTTTCTCTCGATCACTCGGCGCCGTTAGCGCCACCACCCGAAAGACACGCGGGCTGACGCGTTCGGTAATCGCCTTGATCGTTCCGCCCTTGCCAGCGCCATCGCGCCCCTCGAAGACGATGCAGAGCTTGATGCCTTTGGCTTTTACCCACTCCTGTAACTTGACCAGTTCGACGTGCAGGGTGCGCAGTTGCTCAAGGTAATCCTTGCTCTTCAGCTTCGGGTTTTCAGCAGATTTACGCTTAGGGGCTTTTTTCTTGTCCTTTGCCATGATCGAGACCTCACCAATAAACAGCGTAGGGTTGCAATCTGCTCATCCACCGAGCGCGATGATCGCGGTGATTAGAACAGCGCCGGTGACTGCCAGCGCAATTGCGCCTTGCCACGGTTTTGCGCCAGCGTATTTCGCGAGCACCCAACCGGCGATGAACAGCACGCCGAGTCCGACCAGGTTAGACAGGCGCACGGCGAGCGCCGTCTGGTCGAGCAACAGAAACGGCACGACAAGCGGGAATGTCGAGAACACCACCAACAGGAAAACACCGACAGCGCCCCTGAAATCATCCCAACCGAGGCGTGGCTGTACCGGCATCGATGAATACTCGACCAGGCGGCGCCGCAACGACTCCAGCTCTTCAGGGCCGGCCGCTGCTGCGAGACGCGGGGGTAACGCCTCGGCAATGAGCGCTTGCCCGGCGGCTGCGTCCGTCGCATCGCGCAGGTTGGTGCGAAGCGTACGGTTGCGCGTGCGCTCGATCAGGGTTCGCAGTAAATACATCACGGCGTCCGCGAGTCCCCAGGCGAGGTTGCAACCCAGCGCGGCGATCATCATCGTGCGCTCCGCCTCCTGGCCAGACGTGGCCACGCTGATGGTTCCGGTGAAGGTCATAGCCATCAGCAGGCCGAAGATGACCTCCGTGACACGATCGACCGGATCAAGTACACGGGCCCGCTTTTGCTCTCCAGTGCTTTGCATGCGCTCATCCTCACCACGGCTGCGTCAGCGTGGTCCTGGTTTTCAGCCGTGCCAGGATGGCCAAGACCCGGCATCCGCAAGCACACCGAACAGCTTAGTTCAGACTTGACCTGTCACAACGCGGCGTATCGACAACGACTAAACTTTTGCGATTGAACCTTGTTCCCCAAGGAGATCTTCATGAGCACCGCGTCCCTGTCCGAACTCGATGCTGCTCTACCCGGTCTGGTCCGCAAGATCCGCGTGCTGGACGCCCTGGCCTGGCCGGATGGGGTTGAGGAAGCATTTCTGACACGTTGGCGCGCCGGGCAGGCAGAACTGCCCAGGGTCGAGCTGCGCCCGCGCGACCACAGCGCTGACATCGCCGCCCTCGAAGCCTTTATCGGCCGCTGCGATGAAGGCCATCCGGCCGGACGCCACCTCGCCATGACGGCGCGCAGCTATGCCACGGCCGGGCTCATGCTCGGTGCCATCGGCACACCCGACTTTACTCAGTATTCGTCAGCGCTGTACCGGCGCCCGGACTTCTACTATTCGCGCCTGAAACTGAGCATGCTGGACGCGGCCCAATTCTTCCTCAAGACCACCGACGCCCTTCTGGGCGGTGCGCGGATTCCACCGTGCCCGGCAGAAATTCCGGCCGAGGTCTTCGCCGCCTGGATGCAGCCGGAACTCGACCGCTTCTTCGGACCGGGCCGGATCACCGTCGTGCTCGATCCGACCCTGGCCGCCAAGGCCATCGCCGGGGCCAGTCGCATCCGCCTGCGGGCCAGCGCGCTGTTCTCGGAACTGGACAAGAACCAGTTGTTGCAACATGAGGCCTTCGTGCATGTCGCCACGGCACAAAACGGCGCACTCCAACCCAACCTCAAAAGCCTGGGCCTGGGGGCGCCACGCACGACCCAGACCCAAGAGGGCATCGCCACCCTGGCCGAGCTGTTCACCGGCAGCATGGACATCAACCGCCTGCGCCGCCTCGCCCTGCGCGTACTCGCGGTCCAGCAGGCGCTGGATGGCGCCGATTTCATCCAGGTATTTGAAGGTTTTCTCGCGGCCGGACAGTCGCAAGAGGAATCCTTCCGCTCGACCCAGCGGGTGTTCCGCGGCGCCGACCTGCGCGGCGGTTCGGCGTTCACCAAGGATGCCGCCTACCTGACCGGTTTGCTCGGCGTGCATACCCTGTTGCGCATCGCGATCCGCGACAACCGGCCGGAACTGGTGGGCCATTTGTTCGCCGGGCGCCTCAGTCTGGGGGATACCGTGCGCTTGGCCCCGCTCTTCGAGTCCGGCTGGCTGCAGGGGCCGGTCCATGTCCCGGCCTGGGCCTCCGATCTGCGTCTGCTCGCCGCCAACCTGGCCTTCTCCGCTTTTATTTCCCGGATCAAGCTGGATGTACTCGATCTGGAGGTGCTCATGGCCTTCGCCGACGAGCATGAAGCCGATGCCAGCGCCTAGCGTTTAAAGGGAGAGCCGCCGAACCAAACGCTCTGCATCAGTTATTTATACTCAAATGCCAGCTTAATAATATTTTACCGATACCAGGGTGATCCCTAGTCTTGACCCCAAGAAATGGCAGGCCGTTACCGACCTAAATCCAACTTCGAAGGGTATTGAGATGACCACTGAAAAAATAAAAACAGATACGCTGATTGTTGGCGCCGGTCAGGCTGGCGTGGCCATGAGTGAACACTTGAGCAAACTCGGCGTGCCGCACCTGGTGCTGGAGCGCAACCGTATCGCCGAGCGCTGGCGCACCGGGCGCTGGGATTCGCTGGTGGCCAACGGTCCGGCCTGGCACGACCGTTTTCCCGGTCTCGATTTCGACGACCTCAGCCCCGACGACTTTGCCCCGAAAGAACGGGTCGCCGACTACTTCGAAGCCTACGCCAAGAAATTCAACGCCCCGATCCGCACCGGCGTGGACGTGCTGAAGGTTGAGCCCAATGTCGGTCGCCCGGGCTTCACCATTGAAACCTCCGAGGGCGTGATCGAAGCCAATCGCGTGGTGGCTGCCACCGGGCCTTTCCAGCGCCCTGTCATCCCGCCAATCGCGCCGAAAGATCAGCCATTCCTGCAGATCCATTCCGCCGACTATCGCAACCCGGCGCAGCTGCCCGAAGGCGCTGTTCTGGTGGTCGGTGCCGGTTCGTCGGGCGTGCAGATCGCCGATGAATTGCAGCGTGCCGGCAAGAAGGTATACCTCTCGGTGGGCGCACATGATCGCCCTCCTCGCGCCTATCGCAACCGTGATTTCTGCTGGTGGTTGGGTGTGCTGGGCGAATGGGATCAGGCCGCCATGAAGCCCGGCCGGGAACACGTGACCATCGCGGTCAGCGGTGCGCATGGCGGCCGCACGGTGGACTTCCGTGGTCTCGCCCATCGCGGCATGACGCTGGTGGGTTTGACCCAGTCGTTCAACGGCGGCGTAGCGTCTTTTCAACCGAACCTTGCCGAGAACCTGGCGCGTGGCGATGAGAACTATCTGGCGCTGCTCAATGCCGCCGATGCCTACATCGAACGCAACGGCCTGGACCTGCCGGAAGAGCCTGAAGCGCGCATTACCTTCCCGGATCCGGAGTGCGTGACCAACCCGATTCTTCAGCTCGACCTGGCCAAGGCCGGCGTGACCTCGATCATCTGGGCCACCGGTTTTGCCACGGATTACAGCTGGCTCAAGGTTGATGCCTTCGACGACAACGGCAAACCGGCACATCAGCGCGGCGTGTCGAGCGAAGCTGGCGTGTATTTTCTCGGCCTGCCGTGGCAGTCCCGTCGCGGGTCTTCGTTCATCTGGGGCGTTTGGCACGACGCCAAGTACGTGGCTGATCACATCGCCATCCAGCGTTCCTACCTCGACTACCACGACGCCGCGCAACGCGAGGCTGAAACCGTCCCGGCCGCCCATAAAGCAACTGTCAGCGCTTGAGCCATTTTTCTTTAGGAGCTTCAAATGTCCACGCCAACCCATACCCGCATTCGCATGTTCAACACCAAAGAAACCTACCCGAACCAGAGCCTGGACAATGACCTGTGCCAAGCCGTCCGGGCCGGCAACACCGTTTACGTTCGCGGTCAGGTCGGGACTGATTTCGAAGGCAACCTGGTCGGCCTCGGCGACCCGCGAGCGCAAACCGAGCAAGCCATGCGCAACGTCAAGCAGTTGCTGGAAGAGGCTGGTAGCGACCTCAGCCACATTGTGAAAACCACCACTTACCTGATCGATCCGCGGTATCGCGAGCCGGTGTATCAGGAAGTCGGCAAGTGGCTTAAAGGGGTGTTTCCGATTTCGACCGGGTTGGTGGTGTCGGCACTGGGACAACCGCAGTGGTTGATGGAGATTGATGTGATTGCGGTGATTCCTGAGTAAGGAAGTAGACCGAGGCGCGGCCTTCGCGAGCAAGCCCGCTCCCACAGGGGATCTTCAGCGAACACAAAATGTGTGAGCGACACAGATCAAATGTGGGAGCGGGCTTGCTCGCGAAGGCGTCCGCACAGACACCCACTTTGCCAAGGCTAAACAAGGAACCAAAACATGACCTTCTCCATCGCCGCCCGTTGCCCCGAAACCGGTCAGTTCGGCATTGCGATCAGTTCCTCCAGCATCGCCGTCGGCGCCCGCTGCCCCTGGCTGCTGCCGGGTGTCGGCGCCGTCTCCACACAAAACATCACCCTGCCGTCGCTCGGCCCGGAAGTCCTCGCCCTCATGGAGCAAGGCCTTGCACCGGCCAAAGCGTTGGACAAGGTCCTGACCCGCAACGGCTACAGCCAATACCGCCAGATCACCGCGATTGACCACCTCGGCCAGACCGCACACTTCAGCGGCTCGCAAACCCTGGGCAACCACAACGCCGTGTCCGGCGATCAATGCGTGGCTGCCGGCAACATGCTGGCGGACCGTGCAGTGATCGAGGCGATGGTCGAGGCATTCGAGCATGGCGAGGGTCAACTGACCGACCGCTTGCTGGCGGCCATGAAAGCAGCCATCGCGGCGGGCGGTGAAGCCGGGCCGGTGCATTCGGCCGCGGTGGTGGTGGTCGGCGAATTGACCTGGCCGATCATCAACCTGCGGGTGGATTGGGCGGATCACGATCCAATCGGCCAGCTTGAGAAATTGTGGGACGCCTATCGCCCACAGGTTCAGGACTACATCGACCGCGCCCTGGCCCCCGACAAATCCCCTGGCTACGGTGTCGCCGGAGACGACCGATGAGCAACAGCCTCGATTTGCTGAAAACGTTGGTGGCGTTCGACACCACGAGCCGCGAATCAAATCTGCACCTCATCGAGTTCGTCCGCGACTACCTCGAACGCTTCGACGTGCCTTGCGAGTTGATCTACAACGAGCAACGCAGCAAGGCCAATCTGTTCGCAACCATTGGCCCGGCGGACCGGCCGGGCATCGTGCTGTCGGGGCACACCGACGTGGTGCCCGTCGATGGCCAGCCGTGGACCGTTGCACCGTTCGAACTCACCAAGCGCGACGGCAAACTGTACGGTCGCGGCACGGCGGACATGAAAGGCTACATCGCCTGCGTATTGGCCCTGGTTCCATCCTTGGTAAACGCCTCGCTGAGGCTGCCGGTGCATATCGCGCTTTCGTACGATGAGGAAGTCGGCTGCCTTGGTGTGCGTTCGTTGCTGTCGGAGTTGGAAAAGCGCCCGGTCAAACCGATGCTCTGCATCATTGGCGAACCGACCGAGCTGAAGCCGGTGCTCGGCCATAAAGGCAAACTGGCGATGCGCTGCGACATTCACGGTGAAGCGTGCCATTCGGCGTACGCACCGCTCGGGGTCAATGCGATTGAATACGCCGCGGAACTGATCGGTGAACTGGGGAGGATTGGCAACCGGCTCAAAGCACCCGAGCATCACGACGCCCGATTCGATCCGCCGTTCAGCACCGTGCAAACCGGTGTGATTTCCGGCGGCAAGGCCTTGAACATCGTCCCTGCCGATTGCCGCTTCGACTTCGAAATCCGCGCCCTGCCCTCGCATGATCCAAGTGAGGTTGCGCAGGAGCTAAAGGCCTATGCCGAACAGCAGGTTTTGCCGCGCATGCGTGCCGTGAGTGAGCAGAGTGAGATTCGCTTCAGCGAGTTGTCGGCGTACCCCGGTTTGGCGACTGATGCGCAAAGCGAAGCCGCTGAGTTGATTGCTGCGGTCTCAGGCTCCCGAGAATTTGGCACCGTGGCGTTCGGAACCGAGGGCGGCCTATTCGACGCAGCAGGCATTCCCACCGTCGTCTGCGGCCCCGGCAGCATGGATCAAGGCCACAAACCCGACGAATTCATCAGCCTCGAGCAATTGAACAGCTGCGATGCCATGCTCCATCGAATGCTGCAATCAATCAGCGAATAGCAAAGATTTTGAACACCCCAAAATCCCCTGTGGGAGCGGGCTTGCTCGCGAAGGCGGAGTGTCAGACAACATCATTGTCGACTGACAC
>NZ_JAGYGJ010000031.1:0-79821 GCF_019947405.1 Pseudomonas sp. GL-B-26
AGTAATCCATCTCCACAACCAAACGGATCGCCTCCGCTTTTTCCTCAGATGTAACAACCCGATATCCCATGATGATTCCTAAAGTCGACGCTCCTACATCATGGTCCAAAAATATTCGACCACTACACGGCAGCTCCTACATTGAAATGCGATCCCCCTGTAGGAGCTGTCGAGTGAAACGAGGCTGCGATCTTTTGATCTTCCATAAAAAAGGCGAAGCCCGAAAGCTTCGCCTTTGCTGTGACCGAACAGCTAACGTTTAGTGATGCTCACGCGTCGCACGGAATTTGACATCCGGCCAGCGCTCTTCCATCAGTGCCAGGTTGACCCGCGTCGGGGCCAGGTAGGTCAGGTGACCGCCGCCGTCGATGGCGAGGTTTTCCACAGCCTTGACGCTGAACTCTTCGAGCTTCTTCTTATCGCTGCAATCGATCCAGCGCGCGGAATAAACGGTGATCGGCTCATAGGAGCACTCGACCTTGTATTCCTCTTTCAAACGGCTGGCGACCACGTCGAACTGCAGCACACCGACGGCGCCGAGAATGATGTCGTTGCTGCGCGTCGGGAAGAACACTTGGGTCGCGCCCTCTTCCGCCAGTTGCTGCAGACCCTGACGCAGTTGCTTGGATTTCAGCGGATCACGCAGACGCACGCGACGGAACAGTTCCGGGGCGAAGTGCGGGATGCCGGTGAAGCCCAGGACTTCGCCTTCGGTGAAGGTGTCGCCGATCTGGATGGTGCCGTGGTTGTGCAGGCCGATGATGTCGCCGGCAAACGCTTCTTCCAGTTGCTCACGCTCGGAGGAGAAGAAGGTCAGCGCGTCGCCGATCCGCACGTCTTTGCCGGTGCGCACGTGGCGCATCTTCATGCCTTTTTCGTACTTGCCGGAGCAGATACGCATGAAGGCGATACGGTCGCGGTGTTTCGGGTCCATGTTCGCCTGGATCTTGAACACGAAGCCGGCGAATTTCTCTTCAACCGGTTCCACGGTTCGCTCGTTGGCGACACGGGCCAACGGTTTCGGCGCCCAGTTGACCACGGCGTCGAGCACGTGATCGACACCGAAGTTGCCCAATGCAGTACCGAAGAACACCGGGGTCAGTTGGCCGTCGAGGAATTCCTGTTGATTGAATTCGTGACAGGCGCCCTGCACCAGTTCCAGCTGATCGACGAAGCGATCGTACTCGTCGCCCAAGTGCGCGCGGGCTTCATCAGAGTCGAGTTTCTCGATGATTTTCACATCGGTGCGTTCGTGGCCGTGGCCAGCGGTGTACACGATGATGTAGTCGTCGGCGAGGTGATAAACGCCCTTGAAATCGCGGTAGCAACCGATCGGCCAGGTGATCGGCGCTGCCTTGATCTTCAGGACTGCTTCGATTTCGTCGAGCAGTTCGATCGGGTCGCGGATGTCACGGTCGAGTTTGTTGATGAAGCTGACGATCGGCGTGTCACGCAGACGGCAGACGTCCATCAGCGCGATGGTCCGTGGCTCTACACCCTTACCGCCATCGAGGACCATCAATGCCGAGTCAACCGCCGTCAGGGTGCGGTAGGTATCTTCGGAGAAGTCTTCGTGGCCCGGGGTGTCGAGCAGGTTGATCATGTGGTCGCGATACGGGAACTGCATGACCGACGTGGTAATGGAAATACCCCGTTGTTTTTCCATTTCCATCCAGTCGGAGGTGGCATGGCGGTCGGACTTGCGAGATTTCACCGTGCCAGCAATCGCAATCGCCTTGCCCATCAGCAAGAGCTTCTCGGTGATGGTGGTTTTACCGGCATCGGGGTGGGAAATAATGGCGAAAGTGCGGCGTTTCGCGACTTCGGCGGCCTGTTTGGTCATGGGAAATCGCCTGGCAGGTGATTCAAAAAAGGGCGGCGAGTATAGCGCAAACCGAGCGTCACGGACCACCGCTCGCCCTGTCGCCAACAGCGATCGACGGGCCGGAAGGGACATCAAAGGTGGCTAAATGCTGTTAATTATGGAACCTTTTAAAAGGTGCAGACGTCCACTCCCCTGTTACGGCACTCGTATCAGGGGCTGAAAAATCAGCAAGTTAGCCTGACGAGGCTGCGCTTATGGCTCGATCTCATGCGGTTTTATCAGCATGAAGAGCTGCTTCTCGCGAACGTTGATAATCCCGGCAGCCAGGAATGGCATTGCCACTCGGGACTGCGTTCGCCGACAAAGAAAAGGAGTCTGCCTGTGGCTATTCGCTATGGCAAAGGGCTGATAGGAGGTGCGGTTGTCGTCGCCCTTCTGGCCCTGCTGGTCCACTGGATTGGCATCAACACGATCGAACATTACCGCGACGATTTGTTGTTTTACCTGCAAGCCCATTTGATTCTCGTCCTCGCTTCCATGCTGGCCGCCCTCGTTGTGGGCATACCCGCCGGTATCTTTCTCAGCCGCCCGACCATGGTGGGCCGCGCTGAACGCTTCATGCAGATCTTCAACATCGGCAACACCGTGCCGCCTCTTGCCGTACTGGCCATCGCCCTGGGTATTCTCGGCATCGGCAGCGGCCCCGCGATTTTCGCCCTGTTCCTCGCCTCGCTGTTGCCGATCGTGCGCAACACCTATGAAGGCCTGAAAAACGTTCAGGGTTCGCTCAAGGAAGCGGCTGTCGGCATCGGCATGACACCGACTCAGGTGCTGTGGCGGGTCGAACTGCCAAATGCCGTGCCGATCATCATCGGCGGCGTGCGCGTGGCGCTGGCAATCAACGTCGGCACCGCACCGCTGGCGTTCCTGATCGGCGCCAACAGTCTGGGTAGCCTGATTTTCCCTGGCATCGCCCTGAACAATCAGCCGCAACTGCTGCTCGGCGCGGCCTGCACCGCCCTGCTGGCCTTGCTGCTCGACGGTCTGGTGACACTCGCCAGCCGCCTCTGGCTCGAACGCGGCCTCCGCCCGTCTTAAGCCTCGGCAAAGGAATATTTATGAAAAAGCCAAGCCTATTACTGGGCTGCGTTCTGCTGTTCGCAGGATTTGCCCAAGCCGCCGAAAAACCGCTGATCCGCATCGGCGCCCGGGTGTTCACCGAACAAACCCTGCTGGCGGAAATCACCTCCCAATACCTGCGCACCAAGGGTTACGACACTCAGGTGACCGGTGGTCTGGGCAGCAACCTGGCCCGCAGCGCCCACGAAAGTGGTCAGCTCGACCTGATGTGGGAATATACCGGCGTGTCGCTGGTGGCTTACAACCATGTAACCGACAAGCTCGACAGCGCTCAGTCCTACGCCCGAGTGAAAGAACTCGACGCGAAAAAAGGCCTGATCTGGCTCACCCCGTCGAAATTCAGCAACACCTACGCGCTGGCCCTGCCAGAAAACACCGCGAAGGCGTATCCGCAGATCAACACCATCAGCGAGCTGAACACGGTGATGCAGGCTGAGGCGAAGACCAATCACCTCGTCGCCCTGGACACTGAGTTCGCCAACCGTTCCGACGGGCTGGACGGCATGGTCGACCTCTACGGCATGAACCTGACCCGCAAAAACATCCGGCAGATGGATGCTGGTTTGGTCTACACCGCCCTGCGTAATGGTCAGGTGTTTGCCGGTCTGGTCTACACCACTGACGGCCGATTGAACGCCTTCAAGCTGAAACTGCTGGAAGACGACAAGCATTACTTCCCGGACTACACCGCTGCGCCGGTGGTGCGTCAGGTGTACCTCGACGCCCATCCGAAACTCGCCGAAGAACTCAAGCCGCTGGCCGAACTGTTCGACGACGCGACAATGCGCCAGCTCAACGCGCGGGTCGATGTCGATCACGAAAGCCCTTCATCCGTTGCCGCCGATTTCCTGCGCCAACACCCCATCAAATAAGGAGGAAAAGACATGGAATTTCTGAACGCCTTTTCCCATCTCGACTGGCCGCTGGTCCTGCAACTGACCGGGCAGCACATCACCCTCGTCGGTATTGCCGTGACCCTGGCAATCCTCGTCGGCGTGCCGCTGGGCATCCTGATGACGCGCTTCCCGACCCTCGCCGGCCCGTTGCAAGCCAGCGCCACGGTGCTGCTGACGGTTCCGTCGATTGCCCTGTTCGGCCTGCTGCTGCCGTTCTACTCCAAATTCGGCCAGGGCCTGGGCCCGATGCCGGCGATCACTGCGGTGTTTTTGTACTCGCTGCTGCCGATCATGCGTAACACCTACCTCGCCCTGACTGGCGTCGACCCCGGCATTCGCGAAGCCGCCCGCGGCATCGGCATGACCTTCGGCCAGCGCCTGCGCATGGTCGAACTGCCGATCGCGGTGCCGGTGATCCTCGCCGGTGTGCGCACCGCCGTGGTGATGAACATTGGTGTCATGACCATCGCCGCGACCATCGGCGCCGGTGGCCTCGGTGTACTCATTCTCGCTTCCATCAGCCGCAGCGACATGTCGATGCTGATCGTCGGCGCCGTGCTGGTCAGTCTCCTGGCCATCTTCGCCGACCTGCTTCTGCAATGGCTGCAACGCACGCTGACTCCAAAAGGACTCCTGAAATGATCGAACTTCAAAACCTCAGCAAGACCTTCCAAAGCAACGGCAAAGATGTGAAAGCCGTGGACTCGGTAAGCCTGACCGTCAATGAAGGCGAGATCTGTGTGTTCCTCGGGCCATCGGGCTGCGGCAAAAGCACCACGCTGAAAATGATCAATCGCCTGATCAAGCCGAACTCCGGCAAGATCCTGATCAACGGCGAAGACACCACCGACCTCGACGCCGTGACCCTGCGCCGCAACATCGGTTATGTGATCCAGCAGATTGGTCTGTTCCCGAACATGACCATCGAGGAAAACATCACCATCGTTCCGCGCCTGCTGGGTTGGGACAAACAGAAATGCCACGACCGCGCTCGCGAGTTGATGAGCATGATCAAGCTCGAACCCAAGCAGTATCTGACTCGCTACCCGCGTGAATTGTCCGGTGGACAACAGCAACGGATCGGCGTGATTCGTGCGCTGGCGGCGGATGCCCCGCTGTTGCTGATGGACGAACCGTTTGGCGCGGTCGACCCGATCAACCGCGAGATGATCCAGAACGAGTTCTTCGAAATGCAGCGCGCGCTGAACAAGACCGTGATCATGGTCAGCCACGACATCGATGAAGCCATCAAGCTGGGCGACAAGATCGCAATCTTCCGCGCCGGCAAGTTGTTGCAGATCGATCACCCGGATACGCTGCTGGCGCACCCGGCGGATGACTTTGTCAGCAACTTCGTCGGCCAGGACAGCACCCTCAAGCGTCTGTTGCTGGTGAAAGCCGAGGACGCGGCGGACAACGCGCCGTCGGTGAGCCCGGAAACGCCAGTGGCCGATGCGCTGGAATTGATGGACGAACACGACCGTCGCTACGTGGTGGTTACCTGCGCCGAGAACAAGGCCTTGGGCTACGTGCGCCGTCGCGACCTGCACCGTCAGACCGGCACCTGTGCGCAATACCTGCGCGAGTTCAACGCCACCGCGGCGTACGACGAACATTTGCGCATCCTGCTGTCGCGCATGTACGAATTCAACCGTTCGTGGCTGCCGGTGATGGATGCGGAGCGGGTGTTCCTTGGGGAAGTGACGCAGGAATCGATTGCCGAGTATTTGAGTTCCGGCAAGTCCCGCGGCGGCAAGACCAGCATTGTTTCTCCAGCCGAAACTGCGTTGGCCTGACCTGCCCCTGTGGCGAGGGAGCTTGCTCCCGCTCGGTTGCGAAGCAGCCGCAAAATCTGGGGCCGCTACGCAGCCCAGCGGGAGCAAGCTCCCTCGCCACAAAGGCAATACAAATCCCTCCATAAATCCTCATTCGGGGAACATCACACTGTCATGCAGGTCGGTTACATCAGTAGCTGTCCAGGACCGCACGACGGATGCGTGTAAAAACGCGACATTTTTTGTTGATCTCAAGCTCCTCACGCCCTAAAGTTCGCGCCGAACGTCCATGCTGGAAACGATCCATCCGGCTCAAGTACTGACGACGAGACAGCAAGGCCAAGGGAAAGCACCGCTTCCCATGGCCTTTTTGCTTTCGGCGACATGCCTTGGGAAGTAGGCGAACCAAAGTGGGGATACGGAGGACGTTCATTTGCACCCATTGTTAATTTCAGTTTGCCAGTAGGAGTTCCCAGCATGTCGATCAACGTCGAAGACTATTTCGCGCGCGATACCTTCAACAAAATGAAGGCCTTCGCCGACAAACAAGAAACCCCGTTCGTGGTGATCGACACCGCGATGATCAGCCAGGCCTATGACGACCTGCGCGCCGGTTTCGAATTCGCCAAGGTCTACTACGCGGTCAAGGCCAACCCGGCCGTCGAAATCATCGACCTGCTCAAAGAGAAAGGTTCGAACTTCGACATCGCTTCGATCTACGAGCTCGACAAAGTGATGAACCAGGGCGTCGGCCCGGATCGCATCAGCTACGGCAACACCATCAAGAAATCCAAAGACATTCGCTACTTCTACGAGAAGGGCGTGCGCCTGTATGCCACCGACTCCGAAGCCGACCTGCGCAACATCGCCAAGGCTGCACCGGGTTCGAAAGTCTACGTGCGCATCCTCACCGAAGGCTCGACCACTGCCGACTGGCCTTTGTCGCGCAAATTCGGCTGCCAGACCGACATGGCCATGGACCTGCTGATCCTCGCTCGCGACCTGGGCCTGGTGCCATACGGCATCTCGTTCCACGTCGGCTCGCAACAGCGCGACATCAGCGTCTGGGACGCGGCGATCGCCAAGGTCAAAGTGATCTTCGAACGCCTGAAAGAAGAAGACGGCATTCACCTGAAGCTGATCAACATGGGCGGCGGCTTCCCGGCCAACTACATCACCCGCACCAACAGCCTGGAAACCTACGCTGAAGAAATCATCCGTTTCCTCAAGGAAGACTTCGGTGACGAACTGCCGGAAATCATCCTGGAACCAGGCCGTTCGTTGATCGCCAACGCCGGCATCCTGGTCAGCGAAGTGGTGCTGGTAGCGCGTAAATCCCGTACCGCGGTAGAGCGATGGGTGTACACGGATGTGGGCAAGTTCTCCGGCCTGATCGAAACCATGGACGAAGCCATCAAGTTCCCGATCTGGACCGAGAAGAAAGGCGAGATGGAAGAAGTGGTCATCGCCGGCCCGACCTGCGACAGCGCCGACATCATGTACGAGAACTACAAGTACGGTTTGCCGCTGAACCTGGCGATTGGTGATCGTTTGTACTGGTTGTCGACCGGTGCGTACACCACCAGTTACAGCGCGGTAGAGTTCAATGGCTTTCCACCGTTGAAGTCGTTTTACGTGTAACTGACATTTCGAGTTTCAAGCGCCCAATGAAAAACCCATGACAGTGTCATGGGTTTTTTTATTAGAAGACCCTGGCCATTTTCAACAGTTGGTCAGACATGGATTTAACATCCCCCAGTGAGCCGGTAATCATCGGCAAAGAGGCCTTGGCACGCATCATCGTTTGTTGAGGATAATGAGTTGCCAGCGACCGTTTGGTTTCATCGAGCATGTAGGTCCAGCGGTAACAGAAATCACCGAGGTTACAGGCGGCGACACTGGCTTGCCGGTAAAGATCGCCAAGACGTCCCATATGCGCTCGGGACATCTCTTGCCGTTGCGTTTGCGAGTACGGCTGGCCAGGATCGTAATCCATGCCCGGCAACCCAATTCGACCCAAGGTGTAATAGGCTTCAATCTTGGACATCGGACCTTCGGTACTTAACGGCAATGTCAGCGATTCGATGAAGCGAATAAAAATGCTGTGGATCGACACCGCAAGTTTAGTTACCTGCAACTTGAAGTCCGTCACTGCATATTGGCAACGTTCGAGCCGCGCATAGAGTTCGCGCATCACATCAATCACATTGGCACAGGGTGCATTGCCCCAACCGGCAGATCTGACAACGGTGAACTGTTGCGGATCAATCACCGAAATCGCCAAACGCCGATTCTCGGTAACGCTGACAATCGCCTGAAACTCGCGGATAAAACCGCTCACATCCTGCAGTACCCGAGTCGACACTTTACCAAGACAAGGTACGGTAATACCGATCGCTTGCCAGCAGACCGCGTTGCCACGCGCAACTTGAATCAATGCCTGAGAATCGGGCCAAGGCAATAAGGTATATCCGGATCGGGCGATAGAATCTGAGAGCCGGTTGATTTCCCCAAGTGCGCCAGGCAAATCGTTCAAAAAAACAATGTATTGCTTCAACGAGGCAAAATTCTTTTCTGCCAATAAATAATCCAGCATCAGTCTCTCCTTGGCCTGACAAAACCTCGACTGCCAGCGTCAAAATTGCCGCTGGCAGTCCGTGGTCATCCGTTTGTCAGCGCCTTGGCACCGACACGGGCGCGAGGAACTTGATAAACAGCGGTGCCTGCACCTTGAATGCATTGTCCAGCGCTTCGACATCGGCAAATTGCGCTGCGGCGGTGGCCGTCAGAAAATGCCGATAAGCTGCCGCAGCACCGCTATAGACAGTGGCGTATTCATGTCGCGAGTCCTCTATCGAAAGAATCGCCTGCAAGTATTTAGTCCTGCCGAGTGATGCCTGAATAATTGAATTCTCGACATCGATCTTCTCGATCAGGGCATCAATCTTCAGCTTCAGCTTGTCACTCTCGCGAAGCATGTCGATAAAAGCAATTGTCTTGCCGGCGTCGATTAATGTTTTTTTAAGTTGGTCGATCGCCATCATCACCAGTTGAATTTCTGTAGGAGCCAGGCCCAACTGAGTGACCTTGGCAAGGGTCAGTTCAATGTCTTTGCCAAGTGCTTCAATGCCTGCCTTTTCCAGGGTAGCGACGGCTTCAGAGATCGTTTTGCGCTCATCCCTGAACGCCTGCAACTTCAATTGCAGATCACTGATTTCATCTTTGGCCATTTGCTCTTCGTGCGCAAAATCAACCAGGTAAGTCTGGACCAGGCGTCGATCGAACGAATCGCTGATATTCGCCAGGCATTGGTCAATTTTGGACGACTTCTCCTTGATTACATCGGCTGCCTGCTTCAAGAGTCGCTTACGATCGCCATCGATTTCTTCGATAACTAGCGGGTCAGCCTCGCTCAGTCGTTCTTTTTCGAGGTCTTCAAGACCGCGCTGAATGATTTCGAGTTCGTACTTGCTGGTCTGAGCGGCGCCTTGTAACTCGTTGCTTCCCCGACCGACCTCTCTGACAACGCTGTCGAAGCGGCTGAACAAGTCCGGCAAATAACCAAGCTTGACCTGCCAGGTATTGGCCTGAATGCGCGCATTACGCATGTGTTCGTGATGGGTACTTAATGCCGCCAAATCCAGCGGCGGATAGGCCGAATTAAATAGGCTTACAATATTCATCGAACGTACTCCCAACAAGTTATTGCGCGAAAACTCTTCCTGAGCCTCCTTGAACACCAGAATAAGAGCGTCGGCATCGGTCTCGATTTTTCTCCATGGATTAACGACCAGCCTGAATTGCGCGATGAACTGTCGCAGCGACAACGCATCGTTGATGGTAGCGATAGCTTTGGAAGAGTTTGCGACAGCATCGTGCAAGACGTTCCAGGTATAGATAAGGTTTTTTGTCGCGATTTCGGCATCGATTGCCACGATTTCAAGACTCTGCAAGTCGTGCTTTACACGCGCCAGAGAACCCAAGGTCTGATTCATGCTGTCCAGCTTCAGAATGTCGCGATCCTGTTGGGCATACAGTTCGTTACGCGCTGCACGAATGTTTTCAGCTTCGACGCCCATATAGATAGCCATCGCCAACCCGACAATGTTCATACCAGCCGCGGCTTTCAATGCCTCCTGAACGGCCGCTTTGTACTCAGTATTCTTTAGTTCAATCTCGGCGGAACGATCATCAATTTTCACTTGGAGATTTTTTATTTCTGCCGACAAGGTATTATTTTTTATCAAATCAACCTTGTATTGGATGCCAGGCAGAATGTATTCCTGAAGATCCATACCAAACGCATCGAGGTCTTTCTTGATGCCGCGAGTAATATTTAAGTTCTTATCAACTTCTTCAAATATCCTGTCGAGAAAATAACCCAAATCACTCAGCGTATCGCTTTCCAGTTGCAGACCTGGAAACTTGTCACCCAACGCGGCCTCCAGCGCTCTTAGTTGTTCAACCGTTTTAATGTCGTGCAGGTCCAGCAGATTGCCAGCCCTTACGTCGGAGTAGACTTCTTCCATCGATGCACCATACGTCAGCATGCTCGTTGCGAAGTTACTGAGGCCGCGGCCCGTCATCATGATGCGTTCGCGCAAGTCCGTCCAACGCGAGGCATGGTTGTGAGTATTGAGAAAAGTGGTCAGGAAGTCTTCGGGGTAAAGGCCCGGGCCACCATTCTGACCGACACCGAAACGCAGATAGTCAGTAACGTCTTTCAAAGTGCGAGGAAGCCTGAAAGCGGCAGCCTGATACTTGTGCAGATCGATGATTTGTTTTTTAGTCAGCAACAATCCCGTGGCACGTACATCGCTATTGAAGTCCGAAGCGGATGCACTGATTAACCGCGCCGGAGCTTCAGCGGCGTACTGCAATATTTGCTCGGGAGAAGCGTTTTTCAGAGCGTCATCCCACAACTTATTACCAGACATAATTATTCCTTTAATTAGTCAACACACAACTAGATATTTAATAACGTGATTTGCAGAGCCGGAACATTACAACCATTCAAACTGCGCACTGGAAATAAAACACAATGCAGCGCCGCTGCAAAGTGCAAACTTACGAGGATATGTTTATAAAAAATACCAACGCCTGGCGAGCAAGCAACTAATCCACTCGCGTGACAAGCCGACGGCGAACTTCAAATGTTTACTTGGTTGGCTGCCCGTGCGCGATATTCCACGGCCATTGCTTGCACTTGCGCGTGGGGCACGTTCGACAGTGTCTGCGCCGCGATACTTAAAAAAGCCGAATGCCCCGCGTGCATTGCCCGGCGATACCAGACCAGCGCTTCTTCGATGTGCGAGAGTTCCACCAGAACACTGGCATAACTGAACTGCCCACGAAAATCACCGCCCAGCGCCGAACGTCGATACCAATCAAACGCCGTCACAGGATCAGCAGGACAAAAATGGCCTTGCTCCAGATATCGTCCCAGCAAGTTCATCGATTTCGCATGGCCCAGTTCCGCTGCCCGGCGATAAAGAATCAACGCGTGCGCCTGATCTTCAATAACGCCGCGCCCGGTGGCCAACAGGTTGGCGTAGTTGTACATCGCCCAATCCAGGCCGGCGTCGGCGGCCAAGCGATAATGCCCCGCAGCAACTGAAGCATCGGCAACGCAACCCCAACCATGCTCATGGCAACGACCGAGCATGTTGCGCGCCATCGAGTGCCCGCCCTGGGCGGCGATCTCGAACCAGCGCACGGCCAGCCGCTGGTCCTGCTGGATGCCCTGCCCATCCAGCAGAATCTGCCCGAGCAACGCCTGAGCATCGAGTACACCTTCGCGGGCGGCGATCAAAATCGCCTGGGCAGCACGTGCCGGGCTTTCGTCAAGCATGGCTTTGAGCTGATCACCGTCGAGCACTTCCTCGCGGCGCAGTTGATAACTCATACCTCGACCCAGCGACGCAGCAGGTTGTGATAAGTGCCGGTGAGGCGAATCAGCGAAGGGTGGTCGGGCATGTCCTGGGTCAGTTGCTGGATCGCTCCGTCCATCTCGAACAGCAAGGCGCGCTGGCTGTCTTCGCGGACCAGGCTTTGGGTCCAGAAGAACGAGGCGTAGCGAGTGCCGCGCGTCACGGCGTTGACCTTGTGCAGGCTGGTGCCGGGGTACAGAACCATGTCACCGGCCGGCAACTTCACCCGTTGGGTGCCGAAGGTGTCCTGGATTTCCAGTTCGCCGCCGTCGTAGTCATCCGGTTCGCTGAAGAACAGAGTGGCCGACAAATCGGTGCGCACCCGCTCAATGCTGCCCTTGGGCTGGCGCACGGCGTTGTCGATGTGAAAGTCGAAACTGCCGCCGGCCGTGTAACAGTTCAGTAACGGAGGAAAGACCTTGTGCGGCAACGCGGCTGACATGAACTGCGGATTTTTCCACAGCCGTTCCAGCATCGCCGCACCGACTTCCTTGGCCAGCGGATGACCTTCCGGCAGCTGCAGATTGTGCTTGGCTTTGGCCGACTGGTAGCCGGCGGTGATTTTGCCGTCCGCCCAATCTGCCTGCTGCAGAGCCTCGCGGATGCGCTGCACTTCTTCTTTCGCGAACACGCCGGGAATGTGCAGCAGCATGGGATGACACCTGAAGACAAAGAGACGTCAATGGTATTGATTCTTATTGCCCGTGTAAAACCCCCGGGACGAACGAGACGCCAAAAACCGTAAGGGTAAATTGTAAAGAATGTAAATTTGTCGCGAATAGTAACGTTTCGCAATTGATACAAATACCTGTTTACCCTATATTCCGCGGCCTCAAATCCTTGGGGAGGGGAATTCAAATGTCACGTCAACAACCACAAGTACCGGTCAGTTCACCACGTTTGCTCGCATCGGCCATCGGCATGGCGATTACTGCCGGTTCTGCGGGCCACATGGTTTTCGCGGCGGAAAAAGCTGACGAAAAAGCACCGAGTAATGTGATTTCTCTGGGCGCTACCGCCATCACTGGCGAGGCTCAGGACGAGACTTCCTACCACGTCGAAAAAGCCTCCTCGCCCAAGTACACCGCGCCGCTTGTGGACACGCCGCGTTCGATCACCGTCATCCCGCAACAAGTGCTCAAGGACACTGGCGCCCTCAACATGCAGGACGCGCTGCGCACTGTTCCAGGCATCACCTTCGGTGCCGGTGAAGGCGGCAACCCGCAAGGTGACCGGCCATTCATTCGCGGCTTCGATGCCCAGGGCGATACGTATCTGGACGGCGTGCGCGATACCGGTTCGCAGAGCCGCGAGATCTTCGCCGTTGAGTCGATCGAAGTCAGCAAAGGCCCGAACTCGGCCATGGGCGGCCGTGGCGCGGCCGGTGGCAGCATCAACGTGGTGAGCAAAAAGGCGCACCTTGGCAATTCGCTCGATGGCGGTTTCACCTGGGGTTCCGACCAGACCCAGCGTTACACCATGGATGGCAACTATCAGTTCACCGACACCGCCGCTGGCCGTCTGAACCTGATGAGCCACGAAAGCAACGTCGCTGGCCGTGACACTGTCGATTACGATCGCTGGGGCATCGCACCGTCGCTGGCCTTCGGCCTGGGCACCGACACTCGCGTCAACCTCGACTACTACCACCTGGAAAGCAACGACACGCCAGATTCCGGCATTCCATACAGCATTCCGGTCGCGGGTTCGACGGCTCGCACCAAGTCCAACCCGGACAAGCCTGACGATGGCGGCGACAGCAGCAACTTCTACGGTCTCGACGGCCGCGACTTCCGCAAGGGCCGCACCGACACCGCAACCATCGCCATCGAGCACGATCTGAGCGACGCGTTGACCGTCAAGAACACCCTGCGCCACGGCACCAGCATGCAGGACTACATCCTGACCCAGCCGGACGACAGCAAGGGCAACGTCAACAACGGCAGCGTCTGGCGTCGGGCCAATACCCGGGTCAGCAACACCGAAACCACCACTAACCAGACTGATCTGTTTGGCGACGTCTACATCGCCGGATTCAAAAACAGCTTCTCTACCGGTATCGAGTTGAGCCGCGAGGAAAGCGAAAAGTCCTCGTATAATGTCAACACCGACACCACCCCGAGAACGACCGCTCCTCCTGCGAGCACCAACTGCACACCGGCGATGATTGGCGCACCGAGCGGTTACAACTGTACCTCGCTGTCCAACCCGAACCCGAACGACCCATGGAACGGTGCAATCTCACGTAACTACGCTGGCACCGACACCAAAGCCAACACCTATTCGCTGTATGTGTTCGACACGCTGGAGTTGTCCGAGCAATGGCTGGTGAACATGGGCCTGCGTTATGACCATTTCGACACCGAATACAAAACCTTCAACGCTGCCGGCACGACGACCTCCAAAGGCGACGACACGAGCGAGTTCGTTACCGGGCAGTTCGGCGTGGTCTACAAGCCCGCAGAAAATGGCAGCATCTATGCGTCCTACGCGACGTCCGCCACGCCACCGGGCAACACCTTGGGCGAAGGTCAGGAAGGCAACCCGCTGGGAGGTACGCCGGATCGAAACGGCAACCTGCTCAAAAGCGACATGGAGCCGGAAACCACCAAGAACTACGAAATCGGTACCAAGTGGGACCTGCTGAACGATCGCCTGTCGTTGACCGCCGACATCTTCCGCACCGAGAAAGAAAACGCTCGCGTTCAAGTCGACACAACCGCCTATGAAAACGCCGGCAAAACCCGCGTTCAAGGTATCGAACTGTCGGCCAGCGGCAAGATCACCGACAAATGGCAAGTGTTCGCCGGTTACGCATACATGGACAGCGAGCAGGTCGATGGCGGCCCGCTGAACCGCGCCACCGAAGGCAACGAGCTGCCTAACACACCGAAAAACAGTGCCAGCTTGTGGACGACTTATCAGGTCACGCCGAAGCTGACCATCGGTGGCGGTGCGTTTTATGTCGATGATGTGTTCGGCAGCGTGGCCAACACCACCATGGTTGATTCCTACGTTCGTTACGACGCCATGGCCGCGTACAAGCTGAGCAAAAACGTCGACCTGCAACTGAACGTGCAGAACCTGACGGATGAAACCTACTACGACAAAGCTTTCTCGACCCACTTCGCCAACCAGGCGGCGGGGCGTACAGCATTGCTGAGCACCAACTTCCACTTCTGATAGAAGCGTGAAGACCAAGGCCCCGTTCATCCAGGTGAACGGGGCTTTTGTGCGTAATAAAGAATGTTTCTCGACAACCCACGGCATAATGCGCGCCGTGATCATTATTTTCGAACGAACAAGGCGAGCGACGTGTTGAAGAAAACCCTGTTCCAGTTGCACTGGTTTTTCGGCATCAGCGCCGGACTGGTCCTGGCCCTGATGGGCATCACCGGGGCGACGGTATCGTTTCAGGATGAAATCCTGCGCGCGCTGAACCCTTCTGTGCTGCAGGTCGAGAAGCAGGTCGCCGGCGTCCTGCCGCCCGCCGAACTGGTTGAGAAAATCGAGGGCGCCTCGGGCAAGAAAGTCGCGATGCTCTGGGTCGAGACCGACAGCGGTAACGCCGCGCGCGTGATCTTTACTCCGCCACCGGGCGAGCGCCGTGGGCAGATGCGCTACTTCGACCCGTACACCGCCGAGTTCATGGGCGACGCCACCGGCCAGGATTTCTTCGGCCTGATGCTGCAACTGCACCGCTTCCTCGCCATGGGCGATAGCGGTCGGCAGATCACCGGTGCCTGTACGCTGATTCTGGTGTTCTTCTGCCTGTCCGGTCTTTACCTGCGCTGGCCGCGCCAGTGGAAAAGCTGGCGTGCCTGGCTGACCCTCGACTGGAAGAAAAAAGGCCGCAGCTTCAACTGGGATTTGCACTCCGTCGCCGGGACCTGGTGCCTGGTGTTTTACCTCCTGGCAGCGCTCACCGGGTTGTCCTGGTCCTATGAGTGGTACAACAAGGGCCTGACCCGATTGCTTTCCGACTCACCGCAGAACGAGCGCGTCCGCAGCGGTCGCGGCCCTGCGCCAAGCGGCCCGGCACCCACCGCCGACTATGCAGCGATGTGGAGCAGCATCTACAGCGCTGCCGGCCCGGCACTGAGTGCCTACAACATCCGCATGCCGCCCGTGGCCGGACAACCGGCCACCGTGTTCTACCTCTTGAACACCTCACCCCACGACCGCGCGCTGAACCAGATCTCGCTGGATCCGGCCACCGGCATCGTCAAGCGCCATGATCGCTACAGCGACAAGAGCCTCAAGGCGCAGTTGCTGACCAGTATCTATGCGCTGCATGTCGGCAGCTATTTCGGCATTGTCGGGCGGATCATCCTGACGATCAGTGCGCTGACGATGCCGCTGTTTTTCGTCACCGGTTGGTTGTTGTACCTCGATCGTCGACGCAAGAAAAAGCAGATCAAGGATGCCCGCAAAGGCCTCGCACAACCGGGTAGCGACGCGCCTGCGTGGTTGATCGGCTTCGCCAGCCAGAGCGGCTTTGCCGAGCAACTGGCGTGGCAGACCGCCGGGCAATTGCAGGCTGCGGGCCTGCCGGTGAAGGTTCAGCCGCTGGCAGACGTCAGCGAGCAAGACTTGCGTGATTCCAGCAATGCGTTGTTCGTGGTCAGCACCTTCGGCGACGGTGAAGCGCCGGACAGCGCCCGGGGGTTTGAGCGCAAAGTGCTGGGCCGGACGTTGAGCCTGGAACGCCTGAACTACGCCGTGCTCGGCCTCGGTGATCGGCAGTATCAACATTTCTGCGGCTTCGCTCGACGCTTGCACACGTGGCTGGGCGAGCACGGCGGCAAGACCCTGTTCGCCCCGGTGGAGGTCGACAGCGGCGACCCTTACGCCTTGCGTCACTGGCAGCAGCAACTGGGTCTGCTGACCGGACAGGCGCCCGTGGACACTTGGCAAGCGCCAAGCTACGACAACTGGAACCTGACCCGCCGGGAGTTGCTCAACCCTGACAGCAGCGGTTCGGGCGTTTACCTGCTGGGCCTCACAGCCCCGACTACAAGCAGTTGGCTGGCCGGTGACCTGGTGGAAGTGTTGCCGCGCAATTGTCCGTGGGCGATCGAACATTTCCTCGATGGCCTGGGCATTGACGGTCGCGCCACGGTTGCGCTTGATGGCCTGTCGCAACCGCTGGAGCAAGCCCTCGCCAGTCGACAACTGCCGGAAAGCAGAGCTCACCTGGTCGGCCTGCATGCCCAGGCGCTGGTGGATGCGCTGGTGCCCTTGGCCATGCGCGAATACTCCATCGCCTCGATCGCCGCCGATGGCATCCTCGAACTGATCGTGCGCCAGGAACTGCATCCCGACGGCAGCCTGGGTGTCGGCTCCGGCTGGTTGACCGAGCATGCTCCTGTGGGCGGCACCATCAGCCTGCGCGTACGGCGCAACAGCGGTTTCCACCTGCCGGTCGAACCGGCACCGATGATCCTGCTGGGCAACGGCACCGGCCTGGCCGGGCTGCGCAGCTTGCTCAAGGCGCGGATCGCCGATGGGCAGCAACGTCATTGGTTGTTGTTCGGCGAACGCAATCGCGAGCATGACTATCTGTGTCGCGATGAGCTGGAAGAATGGTTGATTTCGGGGGATCTGGAGCGGCTGGACCTGGCGTTTTCCCGAGACCAGGCCGAGAAGATTTATGTACAGGATCTATTGCGTGAGTCGGCGGACGAGCTGAAAAAATGGCTGGCCGAGGGTGCGGTCATTTACATCTGCGGCAGTTTGCAAGGGATGGCTTCAGGCGTGGATCACGTACTGAACGAAGTACTCGGGATTGCAGAGGTTGACCGGTTGATCGAGCAAGGTCGGTATCGGCGTGACGTCTACTGAAAGAGCCCCTCACCCTAGCCCTCTCCCCAAGGGGCGAGGGGACTGACCGTGGATTTCTTTAGAAATTTTGCGACCTGAAATACCGAGTCGAACTCAGGTTTGGATACGATGAAGATCGCCTCCCTTTCGCCCTCTCCCCCATGGGGAGAGGGCTGGGGTGAGGGGTGGCTCTACAGGCAAATGACAAAACCTCGGCTACAGTAAAACCTCTATCCCCCTTCACACGGACGTGAAGCATGCCCACCCGCCCCACCTCCAACCAACGCCAATTCGCCCGCTATCTGCGCACCAATCAAACTGACTGCGAACTCCTGCTCTGGCAAAAACTTCGTTCTCGGCAAATCGCCAATCTGAAATTCCGTCGGCAGTTTCCATGCCCGCCGTACATCCTGGACTTTTATTGCGTGGAACTGAAGTTGGCCATCGAACTGGATGGTGGTCAGCATTACGAGACAGCGGCAAAAATACATGACCGGCGTCGAACGCTTTACCTTCAGCTGCAAGGTATTGAGGTTGTGCGGTTTAGCAATCTAGAGGTTATTGAGCGGATGAGTGATGTACTTGAGCAGATCCTGAGACTTGCGGCGAATCGAACATCGCCCCCTCACCCTAGCCCTCTCCCAGAGGGAGAGGGGACTGACCGAGGTGTCTCACGTTATACATCGACCTGAAAAATCGAGTCGAACTCAGGTTTCGAATCCAATGGAGATGGGCCCCCTTTCCCCCTCTCCCCCGTGGGGAGAGGGCTGGGGTGAGGGGTGGATCCATCAGACTGGCTGCAGCTTCTGCTCAAACACCCCAACCCCATCCAGATCCCGCAACACCACACTCATCTCCCCCGTCTGCCCATCAATATTCACCTCACCAAAAAACTGAAACCCGGCAAACGGTGAGGTGTTCTGTGCCGGTGGTGCTTTCTCAAACACCACCTCCGGCCCAAAGGTCTTATCCAGCGAATCAGGCCCGAAGCTCCCCGCATTCAAAGGCCCGGCGACAAATTCCCAGAACGGCTCGAAATCCTGAAACGTCGCACGGTCCGGGTGGTAATGGTGCGCGGCGCAGTAATGCACATCCGCCGTCAGCCAGACAAAATTGCGCACCTGCTGCGTCCGCAGAAAACCCAACAATTCGGCGATTTCCAGTTCACGCCCCTGGGCCGCCCCCGGATCACCGTTGGCCACGGCTTCCCAACGCGCCACACCGGGGCTGACTTCACCATCCGATACGCCGAGGCCGATCGGCATATCAGCAGCGATGACTTTCCACTGGGCCTTGGAGGCCTTCAATTCACGCTTGAGCCAGTCCAGCTGCTCTCGGCCAAGGAACGGTTTAGCGGCACCCAGGTTGTCGTCATTGGCCCCGCGATAGCTGCGCATGTCGAGCACGAACACATCGAGCAACGGACCGTAACCGAGCTTGCGATAAATCCGCCCGCCGCCATCGGCGCTCTGCAACCGCATCGGTGCGTATTCGAGCCAGGCCTGACGCGCGCGACCGACCAGGCTGTGGATATCTTTGCTCTTGTAGCGATCATCCAACTGCTTGCCCGGCGACCAGTTGTTTACCACTTCATGATCGTCCCACTGCCAGATCTGCGGGACCTCGGCGTTGAAGCGGCGGATGTTTTCGTCCATCAGGTTGTAGCGGTAATTGCCGCGATAGTCGTCGAGGGTTTCGGCGACTTTGCTCTTGGCTTCAGTGGTGCTGTTGCGCCACACGCGGCCGCCCTCTGTGGTGAGCTGCGCAGGTACGGGACCGTCGGCGTAGATGGAGTCGCCGCTGTGGATAAAGAAGTCTGGCAGGCGCAATCGCATGGCTTCGTAGATGCGCATGCCGCCGATGTCCGGGTTGATGCCGAAGCCCTGGCCGGCGGTGTCGCCGCTCCAGACGAAACGGATGTCGCGACGGGTTTGCGGCACGCTGCGCAGATGGCCAAACCACGGTTCGCTGGCGACGCCGCTCTGGGCGTCTTCGAAGTGCACGCGGTAGAAAATTGCCTGATCGGCGGGCAGGCCAGTGAGTTCGACGCGGGCAGTGAAATCGGTACCGGAGACGGCCAATGGCGAGACAAAACGACGAGGGTTGCTGAACAGGCTGCGAGTGTCCCACTCCACCACCATTCGCGCCGGACGATCACATCGACTCCAGATCATCGCCCGGTCGCCCAGCACGTCGCCGGACTGCACGCCATCGGTGAGCTGCGGACGATCCTTGACCGAGGCAATCACCGCCGGCGCCAAGCCTGGCAACAACAGCCCGGCGCCGACGGCTTGTATGACACGACGACGGCCGATGTCGAATTCGCTCATGGTGTTCTCCCTGAAAAGGAAAACTTAAGCACATGCCCATGAAACCGGTGTGACACCGCACTACTGTAGGAGTGCGGTGGGGTGTCAGGCGTTGGCGGGTTCCAGTGCCAGTTCGACCGCTTCCGGCCGCTTGAGCACCGCATACGCCACCGCCGTCAACAAACTCCCAGCCACAATCGCCAGCAAATAAAGCAGTGCATGGTTGATCGCATTCGGGATCGCCAGCACGAACAATCCGCCGTGCGGCGCCATCAGTTTGCAGCCGAAATACATCGACAACGCACCGGTCAGCGCACCACCGGCAATGCTCGCCGGGATTACCCGCAACGGGTCTTTCGCGGCAAACGGAATCGCGCCTTCGGAGATAAAGCACAGCCCCAATACCAACGCCGCTTTACCGGCTTCGCGTTCAGTCTGAGCAAACTTGCGCCGTGCAATAAACGTAGCGATGCCCAGCCCAATCGGTGGCACCATGCCGGCCGCCATGGTCGCGGCCATCGGTGCATAACTTTGTGACGCCAGCAGCCCCACCGAGAACGCATACGCGGCTTTGTTGATCGGCCCGCCAAGGTCAACGCACATCATCCCGCCCAGCAACACACCGAGCAGAATCGCGTTGGTGGTGCCCATGCTGTCGAGGAAATGCGTGAGCCCTGCGAGCATCCCGGCCACCGGTTTGCCGACCACGTAGATCATCACCAGACCGGTGAACAGACTCGCCAGCAACGGGATGATCAGGATCGGTTTCAGCGCCTCAAGACTTTGCGGCAAGCGCGCATAACGGTTGATCGCCTGCGCCGCGTAACCGGCGATGAAACCGGCAATGATCCCGCCGATAAAACCGGCGCCCAAGGTGCTTGCCAGCAGACCACCAATCATCCCCGGCGCCAGGCCCGGACGGTCGGCGATCGAGTAGGCGATGTAACCCGCCAGCAGCGGCACCATCAGCTTGAACGCGGTCTCGCCGCCGATCTGCATCAGCGCCGCCGCGAGCGTGCCCGGTTCCTTGAATGCAGTGATGCCGAACACGAACGACAAGGCGATCATCAGACCACCCGCCACCACCATCGGCAGCATGAACGACACGCCCGTCAGCAGGTGTTTGTAGACGCCACTTTTCTCTTGCTTGGCCGGGCCTTTGGCACCGCTCGAAGCGGTTTCCTGCGTGCCTTCGGCCAACGCTTTACTCAGTGTCGCTTCGGCTTGTTTGAGGGCGATGCCGGTGCCGCAACGGTAAATCTTCTTGCCGGCAAAACGCTCGGTGGCGACTTCGATATCACAGGCCAGCAGCACGACGTCCGCATCGGCAATGGCTGCTGCACTCAGCGGATTGCGCGCACCGACCGAGCCCTGGGTTTCGATTTGCAGGTCGTAACCCAGACGCTTGGCCGCTTGCTGCAAGGCTTCAGCGGCCATGAAGGTGTGAGCGACGCCGGTCGGGCACGCGGTAATCGCGACCAGGCGCGGGGCATGTTTCACGAGGGCGGCAGGCTCGGCCACGGCTTCGGGGGCGACGTAAACCTGAGCCTCTTCAGCACCGCGACGCAGCACCGCTTCAACATCTTGCAGGGCTTGCGCCGGGGTACTCTGGAACACCCGCTTGCCGACGAATCGCGACATATCCACCGGCGCGCTGGTCACCAGCAACACCCACGCGGCCGCCTCGATCGTGGCCGCCGACAATTGGCGTTCAGGGTGCGCGGCATCGTTGACTTCGACACTGGTGCTCCAGCCCTGACGCTGGGCCGCTGCATCAAGCAAACGGGCGCACAGCACACTGGTGACCATGCCGTTCGGGCAGGCCGTAACAATGGCTAACTTCATGACAAACCCTCTTATTGTTCTGTCAGGGTGCGCATGCGCACGCCCTGTTCGAGCCGCGCCAACTGCGTGGCGTCGCCAATACCGAAACCGATCTGGGTGACCGCCATCGCGGCAATCGCCGTGGCGGTGCGCAAGGTCTGTTCAGGCGTGTCGGCGCTGAGCAGACCGTGGAGCATGCCGGCCAATAACGAATCGCCTGCGCCTACGGTGCTGACGACACTGACCTTGGGTGGCGTGGCATGCATCGCCGCGCCGACACTGAACCAGTTCACACCGTCGGCACCGTCGGAGATCACCACGTGCTCGATGCCTTGAGCGTGCAAGCGGCTCGCGGCTTGCGCTTGCGCAGCCACCGAAACCACCTCACAACCCAGCGCGTCGGCCAGCTCTTCGGTATTGGGTTTGATCAGCCACGGGCCAGCCTTGAGCGCCGCCCGCAAGGCTTCACCACTGGTGTCCAGCGCCACGTTCAAACCGAGATTTTTCAAACGCACAATCAACGCCTGCAACCATTGAGGACTGATGCCTTGGGGCAGGCTGCCGGCGACGACGACCGCGTCATGACCGGGTGCAATCTGATCAAGTCGATCAAGCAACGCCTGCTGCGCGACTTCACTCACCAAGGGGCCGGGCCCGTTGATGTCGGTGATGCGCCCATCGCTTTCCGCCAGTTTGATGTTGCTGCGCGTCTCACCCGGAACACGGATGAACGCGTCGACAAAACCGCGTTTGGCGAACAGGGCTTCGAACGCTTGAAGGTTGTCCTCCCCGAGGAAACCGCTGACCGTGAGCTGATGCCCGAGGTCCGCCAGCACTTGTGCCACGTTCACGCCTTTACCGGCGGCATGCGCGTGCATCTCGTCGCTACGATTGACCTGGCCGGGTGCAAGTACCGGCAGCTGGACAGTGAGGTCCAGTGCAGGGTTGAGAGTCAGTGTCAGGATCTTGGCCATTACAGGGCCTCCACTAATGCGCGCACTTCATTTGCGCTGCCCACGGCCAGGGCCTGTTGGGCAAGGATTTTGGTCTGGGCCAGGCTGAGTTCGCGAACCCGCGCCTTGACCTCGGCAATGCTGCGACCTGAAACACTGAGCTCATCCACACCCAGACCGACCAGCACCGGCACCGCCAGTGGATCGGCCGCCAACTCGCCGCACACGCCGACCCACTTGCCGTGGGCATGCGCCGCACGCACGGCAATGTCGATCAGTTGCAGCACCGCAGGGTGCAAGCCGTCAGCCTGGGCCGACAAGGTCGGATGACCACGGTCGATGGCCAGGGTGTATTGGGTCAGGTCATTGGTGCCGACGCTGAAGAAGTCGACCTCTTTGGCCAGCACCGGCGCCAGCAATGCAGCCGACGGCACTTCAATCATGATCCCCAGTTGCAGATCGGCAACCGGAATTTCCAGACGCAGACGTTCGGTCATGTCCCGCGCCTGGCGCCACTCGTCGACGCTGCCGACCATGGGAAACATGATCCGCAGCGGGCGGTTGTCGGCTGCACGCAGCAACGCGCGCAATTGCGCTTCCATGATGTGCGGACGTTGCAGGGTCAGGCGAATACCACGCACGCCGAGGAACGGGTTTTCTTCTTTGGCGATCGGCCAATACGGCAGCGGTTTATCGCCACCGACATCGAGAGTACGGACCACCAGCGGCCGACCGGCCAGACCATCGAGGACGCGACGGTATTCGACTTCCTGGGTCGCCTCGTCGGGCGCTTGCGAGTGGGCCATGAAAATCAGTTCGGTGCGCAGCAGGCCAATGCCTTCGGCGCCCTGCTCCACCGCGCTGGTCACGCCTGCACTTTCACCAATATTGGCGAACACTTCGACCGCATGGCCGTCGGTGGTCAGCGCCGGTTGATGGCGTTGTTCGGCGGCCGCTTTCAGGCGTTGCTCGCGGGTGTCGCGTTCTTCGGTGGCGCGCTGCAAGGTCGCCGCGTCGGCGTCCACGTGCAGGCGGCCGCGCTGACCATCAATCAGCAACGGCGTGCCCGGCGCCAGCAGCAACACCGCCGGGCCTGCGCCGACCAGCGCCGGAATACCGAGGGCTCGGGCGACAATCGCACTGTGAGCGGTGGCGCCGCCACGGGCGGTGAGAATGCCGGCGACACGGGCCGGATCAAGACGGGCGACATCGGACGGACCGACTTCATCCATCACCAGAATGTACGGTTGCTCAGGCTCGCTCGGGGTTTCGACGCCACTCAATTGCGCCAGCACTCGACGGCCGATATCACGCAAGTCGGCAGCGCGCTCGGCGAGCAAGGCGTCCTGCAGCGATTCCTGCTGCTTAGCCGCAGTCTCAATCACCGCCATCCACGCCGCTTCGGCGCTTTCGCCCTGCTTGAGACGGGTGTCGACTTCATCGGTCAATTCCGGGTCGTCGAGCATTTCCTGGTGGGTGATGAAAATCTCGCGAATGGCCTTGGACTTGCTGCGTTCAATCAGGCCTTCGATGTCGCGACGCACGTCCGCCAACGCCTGTTGGAGACGCTCGCGCTCGATCGCAGCAGACTCACCGCGCAGCGGGTACTCAATGGTTTGCAGCACTTGAATGTGCGCCGGGCCGATGGCGATGCCCGGTGCGGCGGCGATGGCCTGAACCAGACTGCCGGACGCTGGCGCGAGGATTACCTCGGCCACATCGGCGATCACTTCGCGCTGTTGGCTCACGGCTGGCAGCGGTTCGACTTCTTCACCGAGGCCTTCTTCGATGGCGGCCAGCAAGGCTGGCAAGGCATCGGCGGCGATGCTCGGTTCGGCGACAAATTCCAGCACCTGGCCGCGACGGGCGCCGAGGCTGAGCAGTTTGCTCAAACTCTTCACCGACACCGCGCTGTCCTGGCCATCGACGATGCGTACGCGGATTTCACCTTCAAAACTTTTCGCCAGTTGCGCGAGGATCTTCGCCGGACGCGCGTGCAAGCCGTGGGCGTTAGCCAGGGCGATGCGAGCACTGGGCCAATCGGCCGGCAGCTCTCCGCCCAGGACTTCGAGGACTTTACGGCTGCTGGTGGCGCGGCCCAATTCGTGGCCGCGACCTTCGATCAACAACGCACAAAGGCGTTCGAGCAAGGCTTGATGGGCTTCACCAAGGCTGGCCAGGCAGAACAGACCGCTGAGCGGCTGGCCGAGGTAACGCATGGGTTTGTCCGGCGTGACGAAGGCCAGGCCCGGACGCTTGACCGTTTGCTCGCTGTGCAACCACCACAGGCCATCGCCCAGGGGCAGCGCATCAACTTGTTGCAACACCGCCGAGAAACCGTTGCTCACGCAGTCGGCCTGACGCAGCAAACGCGCACCGCGCCAGACCAGCTCTTCGAAGTCATCGGCGGACACACCGAGGCCGATCATCTGTGCATCCAGCGCCAGTTCCTGCGGCGCGCCTTGCAACAACTTCAACAAGGCTTCGGCGGAACTGGCGCGGCGCAGCGCCTGGCCCAGGTCGGTTTCGCCGAGGGCGCGGGTCAGCAGTTGCAACAGGCGCAGGTGTTCGTCGGATTTGGCCGCAATACCAATCGCCAGGTAGACAATCTGACCGTCGCCCCAGTCCACGCCTTCAGGGAACTGCATCAGCCGCACGCCGGTGGAAAACACCAGATCGCGGGTTTCCGGCGTACCGTGGGGGATGGCAATACCTTGACCGAGAAAGGTCGAGCCCTGGGCTTCGCGCGCCTGCAACCCGGCGAGATAACCCTCGGCGACCAAGCCATCGGTGACCAGATGCTGGGCCAACAGGTGCAACGCTGCGGACTTATCCACAGCCGACTGGCCCATGGATATCTGCTCTATGGTGAGCTCGAGCATGCTTTCTCCTTTTTGGCGTCTTGTGACGCCAGGTATTGTTTTGAATGATTCAGCTTAGGCTCTTAGACACACCTTTTCAGGGGCAGTTTTGGCGGTTTCGCGGCAGAACCGACAAAGGAGCCTGTAACGTAGAAAATACGCTTGCTGAAACGTTTAATCTAGAATGATTGGCACGTTACTCGATAATGTCTCATCCTTGAAGTCCAATTGTCGGATGCGTCGCGACGATGGTCGTCTGCCTTAATCGGGTAGGATTGGCGAAAATGTCGAGGCAAGCTCGAAAAAACAAGGAAAACCCGGGTTGAAACTCAGTGATATCGCCCAGTTGGCCGGTGTGTCCGTTACCACCGCCAGCTACGTCATCAATGGCAAGGCAGAACAACAACGTATCAGCAGTGCCACCGTCGAGCGCGTGCGCGCGGTCGTCGAACAACATGGCTTTACGCCCAATCCCCAGGCTGCCGGGCTGCGCAGTCGGCATACCCGCACCCTGGGTTTCATTCTGCCGGACCTGGAAAACCCCAGTTACGCGCGAATCGCCAAACTGCTGGAACAAGGCGCCCGCGCTCGCGGCTATCAGCTGCTGATCGCCAGTTCCGACGATGCACCGGACAGCGAACGGCAATTGCTGAAACTGTTCCGGGCCCGGCGCTGCGATGCATTGATCGTTGCCAGTTGCCTGCCGACCGGCGATGACAGCTATCACCAATTGCAGGCCAAGGGCATTCCGATCATCGCAATCGACCGGGTCATGGAGCCTGAGCATTTCTGTTCGGTGATCAGTGATGACCGCGAGGCCAGCCTGCAACTGACCCGCAGTCTACTGGAACCGCTGCCCAAGCAGATCGCACTGATCGGCGCACGCCCCGAACTGAGCATCAGCCAGGAGCGGGCGGGCGGTTTCAAAGAAGCGTTGGACGGGTTCAAAGGCGAGGTACTGATCGAACACGGCGAGTCGTTCAGCCGTGAGTGCGGCAAACAGTTGATGGAAGAACTGCTGCAGCGTCTGGGCCATTTGCCGGATGCGCTGGTGACCACGTCCTACGTGCTGCTTCAGGGCGTATTCGATGCCTTGCACGACTTCCCGCTCAAAACCCGCCCGCTGCGCCTCGGCACATTCGGCGACACGCAGCTGCTGGATTTCCTGCCGCTGCCGGTCAACGCCATGGCCCAGCAGCATCAGCTTATCGCCGACAAAGCGCTGGAACTGGCCCTGGCCGCCATCGAGCAATCGGATTACCGACCCGGCGTGCAGGCCATCGCTCGGACCTTCAAGCAGCGTATTCGCCAGGACTGAACCGTGGAGCTGATCGACAGCCACACTCATCTGGATTTTCCGGACTTCGACGAGGATCGCACGGCGTTGTTGGCCGAGAGCCGCGCCCTCGGAGTACGACGGATGGTGGTGCTGGGGGTTTACCAGGCCAACTGGCAACGGGTCTGGGATCTGGTGCAAAGCGATCCCGATCTGTATGCGGCGTTTGGTCTGCACCCGGTGTATCTCGATGATCATCGCCCCGAAGACCTGACGGAACTCGGTGACTGGCTGACTCGGTTAACCGGCCATCGACAGCTCTGCGCCGTGGGCGAGATCGGTCTGGATTACTTTATCGAGATCCTGGACCGCGAACGTCAACAGGCACTGTTCGATGCGCAACTGCAACTGGCGGCGGACTTCAATCTTCCGGCGCTGATTCATGTGCGACGCAGCCACGCGGCGGTGATTGCCACGCTTAAACGGTTTCGCTTGAAACGTGCGGGAATCATTCATGCCTTCGCCGGCAGCAAAGAAGAAGCCCGCGAATACATCAAGCTCGGTTTCAAACTGGGCCTGGGCGGTGCCGCGACCTGGCCTCAGGCCCTGCGCATGCACCGTGTGCTGGCCGAATTGCCGCTTGAATCGGTGGTACTGGAAACCGATTCTCCGGACATGGCACCCGCCATGTTCCCCGGCCAACGCAACAGCCCGGCGCATCTGCCGGCGATCTGCTCGGCACTGGCCGGGATCATGGCGATCAGCCCTGAGCAATTGGCCGCCGCCAGCACTGCCAACGCTTGTGAGCTGTTCAACTGGTAATCAGTCGGCGTAGGCCTTCGCGGCTTCCAGCGTCAGCGTCATGTGTTGCCGGTGCCGGGCAAAACGCATGACGGCGAAATAGACGAAAATCGCCAACAGCGAAAAATTCAGCTGCTCCACGACGCTGAACATCCCGATCCACTCCAACACCAACGCCACCAGCAACGCGGTGCAAACCATGACCAACGTGCTCGCCCGCAGCAATGCCAGGGAGTCGAGCGACTTGAAGCGCTTGATCTGTTTCGGATCGTTCAGTTGTAAAGCTTTCTGGCAGTGGGAACACGTGAACGCTTCATTGATCGCAATGGCATTGAGTTGCCAGGGTTTGAGCAGAAGCGTGCTCGCGCAATGAGCGCAATGACCCTGGATTCCAATCGTTACCGCAGACATAACCGAGCCTCCTCAGGGCGGGTCCAAGTGATTGATCTTCCTTCATTAAAGACCAAAAACCAGACGACGGAGGAAAACCGGACATTGCCCGCCAGTTGATTCGTTTTTTTTCAGACCCGGAACGCGCTGATCAGTTGCTTGAGCTCCACCACCTGAGCCGACAACGCGCGACTGGCGTCCTCGGTCTGGTGTGCACCTTCGGCAGTACGCTCACCGGCGCGGTTGATTTCGACAATATTCTGGTCGATGTCATGGGCCACGGCGGTCTGCTGCTCTACCGCGGCGGCGATTTGCTGGTTCTGATCGACGATCATGCCGACGGCGCCGAGGATGTTTTCCAGCGCTTGCTGAACCTTTTCCGACTGCCCCACCGTGCCGTTGGCCATCTGATGACTGGTCCCCATCGCCTTCACCGCAGCGCCGACACCGCTGTGCAGTTTGGCGATCATCTGCTCGATTTCCTCGGTCGATTGCTGGGTGCGCTTGGCCAGGGTCCGAACCTCATCCGCCACCACCGCAAAACCACGGCCCTGCTCACCGGCCCGAGCGGCTTCGATGGCCGCGTTGAGGGCCAGGAGGTTGGTCTGTTCGGCGATGCTCTTGATTACCTCCAGCACGCGGCTGATGGACTGGCTGTCGCTGGCCAACTGATTGATCACCAGCACCGACTGGTCGATCTCACTGGCCAGTGCAGCGATGCTGCCCTGCTGGGACTCCACCAACCCGCGACCGCTGATGGTCTCATCGTTGACGCTATGGGCGCTGCTGACCGCTGCCGCGGCACTGCGTGCAACCTCAAGTGAGGTGGCCGACATCTGGTTCATGGCCGTGGCGACCTGCTCGATCTGCGTGCGCTGCCCCGCCACCGCCTGGTTGCTCTGGGCGGAAACGTTCTCCACCTGCCCGGCCTGGCGCTCAACTTCAGTGACGGTCTGGCCGACCCGCTCGATCAAGTCATGGATTTTCTTCACGGTGCCGTTGAACACCTCACCCAACTCGCCCAATTCATCGCGGCTGTTGGCGCTGAAGGTCACCGTCATGTCGCCGGCCGCGACCTTGTCCATCACCGCGCCAAGACGCTTGAGGGTGGTGCGGGTCGAAGCGTAGAAGCCGCCATAGAGGTAAAAAATCAACACAAACACCAACGACAGCGCCACGGCCTGCAAGACCATATGCGTGCGGTTCTGCTCCAGTCGTTGTTGCAGCTGAGTGCCAAGAAACTTCAGAGTGGCTTCATTGAGTTGGTACGTCTGATCCATCAGGCCCGTGACCTGATCGTAAAAGCCCTGCCACGGCGCATCGAGCGTGTCGGCCATCACCACCTGCTCCTCGAACAGTTCACTGGCCTTTTTCAACGACGCCTTGCTGCTATCGGCCTGAGCCGCCAGGGTTTCCCGTGCCGCTTTGCTGGAACCCAGCGCGTCCTGCAACTTCAGGGCATATTCGGCCTGCAGTTTTTCGATCTGCGCCAGCAACTCATCAAAACGGGTACTCGATGCCGAGTTGAGAAAGCCCTGCCCCAGCGAAAAAGAGCCCATCGCCCGGCCTTCGCCCAGAAGCTGGGTAACGGGCGGGGTGACATTGGTGATGAGTTCGCTCAGCTGTCGCATGTCGCTCTGGGTGTCGCGGCTCAGGCCGGCCTGACTGGCGATGATCTGGCTGAAAATTTGCGCATTGCCGAGCAACTTGCCGATCATCGCGCTTTTGCTTTGCAGGGAGTTTTCCGCTTGCTGGGCCTTGAACGCGGCGATCATTTCATCGCGCTTGCCATCGAAAACCAGGATTTGCTCGGGGTCCGCGGTCATCGCCGTCAGCCCTTGCAAACGGGTCAGCACACTTTGCCCCAGGGTACTGATCTGCGACTCGACATTGCCGGCCTTGCCGGACTGACCGAGGGTGACGTTGATCTGCACCAGGTTGTTCAGGGTTTCCAGATCGCGCCGTAACGTCAGGCTGCTGCCCAGCAGGTCGAGGCTTTGCAGTTCGACCCGGGTGCCTTGGAGTTCTCGATAAGAATCGCGCACCAGATAAAAGTTGGTCACCAGCATCGGCACAAGGAACAGCACGCTGATCAGGCTGAACTTCATGCCAAAGCTCAGGCGGTTCATTAGCGCGACGGCGGGATAGAGCAAGCTCTTCACTGGAAGTCTCCCTTTGATTTCTTATTTTTATTGGCAGGCGCGGGTCGACAGCAGATAGCCACTATTCAGCGCTGTCTCTGTATAGCTCAAATCGGCGGGAGGTTTTGTAACTTAAGGTTAACGGCTGGATTGACGCGGTCTCTGTAGCAGCTGGCGCAGCCTGCGTCCGGCTGCGCAGCAGTCGTAAATCCTGATCACGCGGTGAGTCAGCCAAACCGCGGTGTCTGAGTTGGCGACTGCTGCGCAGCCGAACGCAGGCTGCGCCAGCTGCTACAGGATTTCAGTGTGCTTACGGAAGGACGGTCCACAACGCGAAACCGGCGTACCAGAGCACCGCCGCGCGCAGCAGCAGTTCCCAGATCCGGTCGAGGCTGTTGATTCCGTCAGGACCGACTACCGGTGCCGGGATTTCACCGGCCACCAGCCCGACCTTCTCGATCAATTGGGCGGCGCTGATGTTCCAGTTCAGCAGCTCGTGCAGCATCACCCGGCTGACCGCGACAAAGTTGCCGACCAACGCAAAACTCGCCGCCAGCAGACGCACCGGCACCCAGTCGAACGCGTGACGCAGTTTGGCCGCGCGCTCGACCACGGCCGGGTTCTGCCCGTGTTCTTCGGCCAGGGCGAGCAGTCGATAGCTCAGGGCCGCGACCGGACCCAACAGGAAGTACCAGAAAATCACCGCGAAAAAGCTCTGATAAGCCTCCCACAGCAGATGCCCTTCGACCCGCTCCAGCAGTTGTTCGCCGCTATCGGCGCAGATACCCAGGTCGCGGTTCGCCACATGAGCGGCCGCTTGCAGGTCTTCCCGGCGCCAGGCATCGCGAAACGGCCCGAGACCGGCCAGCAGATCACCGCGGCCCAGACTGTAAATCACCACCAGCAGGTGCACCGGCAATGCCAGTAGACCGTAAGCCACCGGGCTCAATACCACCAGCAGCAAACCCAGTAGTGCCACTGGCAACAACACCAGGATCAGCAAAATCAGCCACGGATTTTTCGCCAGACGCGGACTGACCTCAAGCTTGTTCAGCTCGTGAACCCATCCACCATCGCGCTGAACCCGATGACGCAAGGCCGAGAACTTCTCGATCCAGACCGCCAACAGCAACACCAGAAAACTCATTGTTACTCCTTATTTTCCAGAGCAGCTTTTGCCAGAGCGGCGCGATAGCGTGCCCAGTCGAACGCTGGCCCCGGATCGGTTTTACGCCCGGGTGCGATGTCGCTATGCCCGCAAATGCGCTGTGCGGTAATGGCTGTGAAGGCGCTTTGCAGCTGCCGGGTCAGGGCCGTCAACGCTTGATACTGAGCGTCGGTGAACGGCAGATCATCCGTGCCTTCAAGTTCGATGCCCACGGAAAAATCGTTACAGGTTTCCCGGCCTTCAAAACTCGACACGCCGGCATGCCAGGCACGCTCAAGACAAGAGACAAACTGAGTGACGGTGCCGTCACGTTCGATCAGAAAGTGCGCAGACACACGCAGGTCGGCGATCCCTTCAAAGTAGGGATGCTCCGTGACATCCAGACGATTCTGGAAAAATTCCTGCACCTTGCCGGTAGCGAACTGCGCTGGCGGCAGGCTGATGTTGTGGATCACCAGCAGGGAAATTTCGCCCGAGGGGCGCGCATTGAAGTTGGGCGAGGGGCATATATCTACGCCCTGACACCAACCGCTCGCGAGGTCCAA
Organism: Pseudomonas sp. GL-B-26; assembly: GCF_019947405.1. Lineage (NCBI taxonomy): Bacteria > Pseudomonadati > Pseudomonadota > Gammaproteobacteria > Pseudomonadales > Pseudomonadaceae > Pseudomonas > Pseudomonas sp. GL-B-26. The sequence goes on from NZ_JAGYGJ010000031.1 coordinate 31,658, forward strand.
CTGCATACAGGTTCCTTCAACGACGACTGTGTTGGCGCCCAGTATGCCGCGATAGACCCTCGGGGCGCGATCACTTGCCGCGATTGAGGCGACGCAGATTGCCGATCACCGACTCCAGCGCCCGGTCGAACAGCAAGGTGTCGTCCAGCGCGCGCACCGCGCCACGCCGGAACTCCAGCGCCAGACCGGTGCGGCTGCGCTCCAGCACTTTCATCCCGGTGCGATTGACGAAAATGTACTTGCCGGTGGCTTCAATGATCGCCGCCAGCTTGCAGCGCAGGGTGTTTTCCTCGTCTTCCTGAAACTCGACCCAGCACCCCAACCGCAGTTGATCGACCTGAAGCAGACCGGCATCGTCCTCCGGCAAGCGCACTGACGCCGTATCGACCGGCCCTTCGTCAGCGGTTCGCAGGACGATTCCCTGCAGCACTTCGACCATAACCGGTGTATCGACAGACGGCTCAAGCTTTTGCCCTGGACGTTCGAACAGTTGAACGTGCAAGGCTTCCAGCTCACTGAAAAATTCGCTGGTGGCGAACGGATCGAAGGCCGAACTGCTCAGACCGTCGCGCAACGACTTGAGCAACCCAGGCACCAACACCAACAAGCGCAGACTCGCATCGGGCTCGTCATGACGCTGTACGCTCCAGATCAATTGCTCCATGGACTGCACATCGGCGTGCCACTCGGCCGACTGATCGCCGTGCTTGAGACAGGTCAGCAGCAGCACCTGGCTCCACGCTTCCTGGACAAACACCACCACCCGCTGCGGCAATACTTTGCCCAACAAGGCCTGATTCAGCACCTGTTCGACGCGCTGGCGGGCCAGTTCCGTCCTGGCGCGGCCTTCTTCGGCGTCACGGGTACGTTGCTCCAGCAGCTCACTGCGACGGCGCTCGTCGCTGGTGAAGGCGAGAAAATCCGCCAGCAATTCGGAAAAAACCGCCGGATCATCGACAAAATCGTTCAGCAACCGTTGCACCACTTGCTCGATGCGCAGATACAGGCTGTCGCGCTCATGGTCATCGCACTCGCCCCAGCCCATGGCTGCGGTGGCGATTTCATTGAGCAGGCGCCGGGCCGGGTGACTGCTGCGGCTGAAGAAGCTCTTGTCGAGCACCGCCACTTTCAGCATCGGGATCTGCAAACGGCCGATCAACGCCTTGAGCGAATCCGGCAGATTGCGGTCATCGAGGATGCATTCGAAGAGCATGGCGATCAGGTTGATCACGTCTTCGTCAGCCACCCCGACCACGCGAGACTTGCCACTTTTGACGCTGACCCGGGTCAGCAGCTGTTCGAGCTGGTTTCGCAGATCGAAGTCGTCCTGGGCTGCCGGTGCCGGCACGTATTGCTGCAAGTGCGAGAGCAGCCGCAATAGATCACGGGTGGAAATCGGCTGTGTCCGGGCACTGGCTTCAAGGGTTGGCGCGACACTGCCACGCACGTGAAACAGCAACTCCTGCAACGCCGCGAAAACTTCCTGCACGCCGTCGTCAATCTGAGAATTGCCAGTCCGCACGCCTGTCTCGGCGGGGTCAGCACGAACACTCGCAGCCGCCCGATCGGTGGCACGCCGCGCCGGGGCGGGCTTGAGGTCTGGTAGCACGCCGGTGGCGATCAGCAGTTGATTGGCTTCGGCGTAAAGCTGATCAGCATTGCTGAGCACATAGCGTTCGAACAACTTGAGGATGATCAGCTTGACCTTGATTTCCATGCCCAGGTTGCGCCCGGCCTGCAAGAAATACTCGCAGAGCAGCGTTGGCCCCAGGGGGTTGTGCTGTTCGACCAGCGTCTTGCCCTGCAGTGTGCTGAGCCGAGCGGTGAGCTGGTCCAGGGCGAAACCGTCGCGGTTCAGCACTTTGCCGACCATCGCCTCCACTGCCACGCTGCGCTCCATGTCGTCATCGGGCATCGACGCCGAGGCATCGAAAGCCAATGCCCGGGGCAAGGCAGCTTGGGAAATGTCGTACTGCGCAAGGCTGACGAAGGCCTCGAAGAATTGTTCGAGAAAACCGCGTTCGATGTTTTTACGCTTGAGGCGCAAGTCGCGCATGGCTTCGAAGAAGAGGTTCTGTTCGACGTCATTGCGGGCCCGGTCGGCCATTTCGAACAGTGTGTCGTCGGCGTTATCGAACAGTTCCTGCAACCCATGCCTGAGCTGTTGAGCGGCCTTGTCGCGAACCTGAAGCAGAATCACAGGCAGGCGGGCGAGCGGCGAGTGAGTCGCCTGGTCGGTAGCAACCTTGTGCAAAGGCACTACATTCCCGTCGTTGTGCATTCAGGCCTCCTGAAAAGGTGAGTCTTCGAAGTCGTCAATCCAAATCCACGTCAAAGCCATGACGTCAAAAGCAAGGCGGATTATCTTGCAAAAGATGTCCCCTGTACCAGCAGACTCTGCGTTTCCCATTGAAATAGACGCTTATGGCAGACGCCAACTTAGAGCCGATTGCTCAGGCGAATCGACCAAATGCAGGTTTCAGAGCGATGGGAACGCCTCTGATGCCTTGGGTTGCCCAGCGCCATGGCCCTATAATCGGGCCACTTTGTTTGTGGAGTCCGTTATGCCGAATCTACGTCTCGCCGATTTGACCGCCGAAATCGAAGCCAACGTGCGCCGTGCGTTGCTCGAAGACATCGGCAGCGGCGACATCACCGCACAGCTGATCCCGGCCGAACGCCTGGCCAAAGCCACGATCATCACCCGCGACGCTGCCGTCATCTGCGGCACAGCCTGGGTTGATGCAGTGTTTCGGCAGCTGGATCCACGTGTTGCGGTGCACTGGGAGGTGCGCGATGGCGAGCGGGTGAAACCCAATCAGGTGCTATTCCACCTCGAAGGCCCGGCGCGCTCGCTACTGACGGGCGAACGCAGTGCACTGAACTTCCTGCAGTTGCTGTCTGGCGTGGCCACGCGCGCCCAGTACCTGGCGGATTACGTTGCCGAGACTCAGGTGAAGCTGCTCGACACCCGTAAAACCTTGCCGGGGCTGCGTCTGGCGCAGAAGTACGCCGTCACCTGCGGCGGTTGCCACAACCATCGCATCGGCCTGTACGACGCCTTCCTGATCAAGGAAAACCATATTGCCGCCTGCGGTGGCATCCCGGAGGCCATCAAAGCCGCGCACAAGATTGCGCCGGGCAAACCGGTGGAGATCGAAGTGGAAAGCCTGGAGGAGCTGAAAGAAGCCCTGGCGGCTGGTGCTGACATCATCATGCTCGATGAGTTGAGTCTGGATGACATGCGCGAAGCCGTGCGCCTGAACGGCGGCAAGGCGAAACTGGAGGCCAGCGGCGGTATCAACGAAAGCACGCTGCTGCCGATCGCCGAAACCGGGGTGGATTACATCTCGATTGGTGCGATGACCAAGGATGTGAAGGCTGTCGATCTGTCGATGCGCTTGAGCCTTTGATAACGCCTGGTGAATGAAAAACGCCAGCCTCGTGAGGCTGGCGTTTTTATCAGACCACCAGATTGTTCATCTCGCAGTACTCTTCCCACTCGACGCCCAACACCTCGGCAGCCTCCTTGTGCAGAACAAGGCGCGCAGCCTCGAACTCTTCAGGGGTTGAGGTGTACTTGAGCGTCAGTTCCCACGGCTGCAAGCCCTGGGATTCCGCCTCATCCTCGAATGCCCACTGGATCTGGTCTTTCTGATCGTCGGCGGGCAAGTCCTTGATCTCTTCGGCTAGCTGAGGCGATTCCAGCAAGTACTTCTTCAGCGCTTCTGCGTGTCTGGCTTCTTGGGTCAACTCTTTAACGGTCATGGCGTTCTCTTTGATCTGGGGAATGGAAGATGGATCTGGATCATCAAGGATCTCTCTGACGCAAAAAAACCGTTTGAAGCCCGGTTTGTCTGGCCTTCAGAACCATTCGGGGATCATTTGAAAACTGCAATGTGGAGCTCATGCAAGGTCCGAATATAGGACCTTTGGCTGACGATTTATACGGATCTTTACATCAAATCTACAAAAAACCGGATGCCATCACCGGCCATGCCATTTTTTGCGGCCCCTCAGGAACATGTTTCGAAAACCGGAGTCATAGCGATGTGCCATATAGGCACTTCACAAGGAACTCAGGTGATGCGCAATTTCCCAAAGCTTTCGTCTACCCTGTTTGCAACCGGCATGGCCGCCCTGCTGCTCGGCAACCTGGTACTGCCCAATACCGCTCAAGCCAGTTTGGAATACAGCTCCGACAGCTCCAATTCCGGCGATAAATTCCTCACCCTCCACAACTCGTACGGTAAAGAGGTGATGGCCAGGAGCAGCATCAGTGTCGAAGACGTAGTGAAATTAACGAACACTGTTAAAACCAACACGACTGAAATCGACACCCTGAAGAAAACCATCAGCGAACAAGCGCGCCTCATCGAAGAACTCAAACGCAACAACGGTACAAGCTCCAGCTCGAGCTCCAGTGAAATGTCCAACCTCAAGCGCACCGTCAGCGATCAGGATAAAGATCTGAAAAAGCTCGCCAGTCAGGTAGAAGACCTCAAGCGCAGCGCTGGATCGAGTTCCAGCCCAAGCTCCAGCGACCTGTCCAACCTGAAACGAGAAGTCAGCGATCAGGACAATCAACTGGATCAGCTCAAACGCGCGGTCGAAGACCTGAGCCGGAAGGTGAAATAACAAGTCTTTGCCCGAGACAGGAGTCGAACCTGCGACCTTCGCGTTACGAGTGCGCTGCTCTACCAACTGAGCTACACGGGCGGTGAGCTAAACCTAGCACAGCTTTGGCGAGTCGCAACCGCAAGCCCGTCTCGGTTTATGGCAGACAAAAAAAGGCCCCGCAGTTTTCACTGCGGGGCCTTTTTTACAACGTTGAAACAATCAAGCGGGGGTGTCTTAAACGCCCGAAGCCTTGGCTGCTGCTACGTCTTTGATGGACAGCTTGATACGGCCGCGGTTGTCCACGTCCAGTACCAGTACTTCCACTTCCTGGCCTTCTTTCAGGATGTCGGTCACTTTCTCTACGCGAGCGTCGCTCAGCATCGAGATGTGAACCAGACCGTCCTTGCCAGGCAGGATGTTGACGAATGCGCCGAAGTCGACGATGCGCTCAACCTTACCGACGTAGATCTTGCCGATTTCAGCTTCTGCGGTGATGCCCAGAACGCGCTGACGGGCAGCTTCAGCCGCTTCCTTGGTTTCGCCGAAGATCTTGATCGAGCCGTCGTCTTCGATGTCGATCGAAGCCTTGGTCTCTTCGCAGATCGCACGAATGGTCGCGCCGCCTTTACCGATGACATCACGGATTTTGTCGGTGTCGATTTTCATCGCGATCATGGTCGGAGCGTTTTCCGACAGTTCGGTACGCGACTGGCCAATGATCTGGTTCATCTGACCGAGGATGTTCTGGCGCGCTTCCAGGGCTTGGCCCAGAGCGATTTCCATGATTTCTTCGGTGATGCCTTTGATCTTGATGTCCATCTGCAGCGCGGTAACGCCTTTGGCAGTACCCGCTACTTTGAAGTCCATGTCGCCGAGGTGGTCTTCGTCACCCAGGATGTCGGTCAGGACGGCGAATTTCTCGCCTTCTTTAACCAGACCCATGGCGATACCGGCAACCGGTGCCTTCATCGGAACGCCGGCATCCATCAGCGCCAGGGAAGCGCCACAGACCGAAGCCATGGAACTCGAACCGTTGGACTCGGTGATTTCCGACACAACACGGATGGTGTACGGGAACACGTCGGCAGCAGGCAGCATGGCCTGAATCGAACGACGGGCCAGACGGCCGTGACCGATTTCGCGACGACCAGCGCCACCCATGCGACCACACTCACCTACCGAGAACGGAGGGAAGTTGTAGTGCAGCATGAACGGGTCTTTTTTCTCGCCTTCCAGGGTGTCCAGCAGTTGTGCGTCACGGGCGGTGCCCAGTGTTGCAACAACCAGAGCCTGGGTTTCGCCACGGGTGAACAGAGCCGAACCGTGAGTCTTTGGCAGAACACCGACTTCGATGTTCAGCGGACGTACGGTCTTGGTGTCGCGACCATCGATACGCGGCTTGCCGTTTACGATGTTTTCGCGAACGGTGCGGTATTCGATTTCGCCGAAAGCCGCTTTGACTTCGCTGGAGGAAGGCTGACCTTCTTCACCGGACAGCTTGGCAACCACCTGGTCTTTCAGTTCGCCCAGACGAGCGTAACGGTCGGCCTTGATGGTGATGGTGTAAGCCTGGGAGATCGCGTCGCCGAACTCGGCACGGATAGCGCCCAGCAGAGCGGTAGCTTCTGGTTGTGGAGCCCAGGCCCAGGTTGGCTTGGCTGCTTCAGCGGCCAGTTCTTTAACAGCGTTGATCACAACCTGGAATTCGTCTTGAGCAAACAGTACCGCGCCCAGCATCTGGTCTTCGGTCAGCTCTTTGGCTTCCGATTCAACCATCAGAACGGCATCCGAAGTACCGGCAACGACCATGTCCAGGCTCGAAGCTTTCAGTTGTTCGTAAGTCGGGTTCAGCAGGTAACCGGTGCTTTCATGGAACGCAACGCGGGCAGCGCCGATCGGGCCATCGAAAGGAATGCCGGAAATGGCCAGCGCAGCCGAGGTACCGATCATCGCAGCGATGTCCGGATCGGTCTTCTTGCTGGTGGAAACGACGGTGCAGACAACCTGCACTTCGTTCATGAAGCCTTCTGGGAACAGCGGACGGATCGGACGGTCGATCAGTCGGGAAGTCAGGGTTTCTTTCTCGGAAGGACGGCCTTCACGCTTGAAGAAACCGCCAGGGATCTTACCGGCAGCGTAAGTTTTTTCCTGGTAGTGAACAGACAGAGGGAAGAAGCCCTTGCCTGGATCGGCTTGCTTGGCGCCGACCACAGTCACCAATACGCTGACGTCGTCGTCAACGGTGACCAATACTGCGCCGGAGGCCTGACGGGCGATACGGCCAGTCTCGAGGGTAACGGTCGACTGACCGAACTGGAATTTTTTGATTACCGGGTTCACGGTGTCCTACCTTCTTTTGTGGCTCTTGGGGAACTTGTCTTCTTGCGAAATTCTTGGGCAACGCCGGGAATCGGCCCGACTGTCATTGTCCAGGTAAAGCAGGTATCCAGATAAAACTTGAGGCTGGGAGCCTGCCATGCGCCAGCGGGAAACCCACTGACGTACGACAGACAACCAACCTCTAGCGCAATCGCTTATTAGCGACGCAGACCCAGGCGACCGATCAGAGTCTGATAGCGACCCAGATCCTTGCCTTTCAGGTAGTCCAGCAGCTTACGACGCTGGTTTACCATGCGGATCAGACCACGACGGGAGTGGTGATCTTTACCGTTGGCCTTGAAGTGACCTTGCAGCTTGTTGATGTTGTGGGTCAGCAGTGCAACTTGCACTTCTGGCGAGCCAGTGTCACCAACAGCTTGCTGGTAGTCAGCTACGATTTGAGCTTTTTCTTGAACGTCGAGAGCCATGAGGCAATCCTTTTATCAGGAAACTGTTTCAAAGAAACAGCTTCAACAGGCCAGGGACAAATCCCTGTATCTAAAAATGAGTAGTGACCGTGCCTGTTAACAGCCACCCTCGTTCGGTCATTCTGACCGAATCAGTCGACGTGGCGCGATGCGCCCGTCTTCGCTCACTTCACCGATACCGATGAAGCGACCATTGTGATCCTGTACCCGTACCATGCCGAACTTCGGTGCATCCGGGGCTCGTACCGGTTGGCCGTTAAGCCAGTAGAACGAGCTGTGCTCCGAGAACTGCAACAGTGGCCAATCCAGCAAGCCGCTGTCCGATGGCATCAGGAAGCGGTCGACCGCTTCGTTGCCGCCTTCGGCATGTACCGCTTCCAACTCTTCAAGCGTGACCGTCTGGGCCAGCGTGAAAGGCCCGGCCTGGGTACGTCGCAGTTCAGCAACGTAAGCGCCACAACCGAGTTGCTCACCGATATCCTCCACCAGGGTGCGGATATAGGTACCTTTGGTGCAATCCACTGCAAGCCGCGCAGTATCACCTTCAAAGGCCAGTAATTCCAAGCGCGTAATAGTAACAGAACGCGGTTCGCGCTCCACTACTTCACCTGCCCGGGCCAGCTTGTACAACGGCTGGCCATCACGTTTGAGCGCCGAGTACATGGGCGGTATCTGACTGATTTGCCCACGAAATTTCGGCAGCACCGCTTCGACATCGGCGCGACCAACGGTCACCGGGCGCTCCAGCAACACATCACCCTCGGCATCGGCCGTGGTAGTGGTCTTGCCCAGTTGCGCCAGGGTTTCGTAACCCTTGTCGGAATCGAGCAGGTATTGCGAAAACTTGGTGGCCTCACCGAAGCACAACGGCAACACGCCGGTGGCCAGCGGATCGAGACTGCCGGTGTGCCCGGCCTTCTCGGCGTTCAGCAACCAGCGAACCTTCTGCAACGCCGCATTGGAGGTGAACCCCAGTGGCTTGTCGAGCAGGATGATGCCGCTGACGTTACGACGGATACGTTTGACCTGAGCCACCGATTACTCCTTGGTGTCTTCGGCTTCTGCCGCAACCGGATGCTGATTGTCTTCAGCTACCGCACGTTCGATCAATGCCGACAGATGAGCACCACGCACGACGCTTTCGTCGTAGTGGAAGTGCAACTGTGGAACGCTGCGCAACTTCATTTCGCGAGCCAACTGCATGCGCAGGAAACCGGCGGCGGAGTTGAGCACCTTGATGCTTTGCGCGATGTCTTCAGCGTTGTCCTGACCCATCACGGTGATGAAGATCTTGGCGTGACCGACGTCACGGCTGACTTCAACAGCGGTAATGGTGACCAGGCCGACGCGCGGGTCTTTGACTTCACGACGGATCAGCTGTGCCAGCTCACGCTGCATCTGATCGCCGATACGTTGGGTACGGCTGTATTCTTTTGCCATGTCTTGTTACCTGTTACTGCCACACGGTGAAACCCGTGGGGTCTGAAAGCGGCAAACGCCCGGCCTGACAAAAGCCAGACCGGGCGTTGCGTTTAGAGTCCTGACGCCGTGCCGCGCACTTGCATGCGGCGGCTCGCCGTGGCCCTTGAAGTGCGCGAGTTAGAGGCTGCGAGCAACCTGGACCTTCTCGTAGACTTCGATCTTGTCGCCAGCTTTGACGTCGTTGTAGCTCTTGACGCCGATACCGCATTCCATGCCGGCACGTACTTCGGAAGCGTCATCCTTGAAGCGGCGCAGGGATTCCAGCTCGCCTTCGAAGATAACGATGTCTTCACGCAGTACACGGATTGGACGGTTACGGTGAACAACACCTTCGATAACCATGCAACCGGCGATCGCGCCAAACTTCGGCGAACGGAACACGTCACGCACTTCAGCGGTACCCAGGATGTTCTCGCGAACATCGCTGCCCAGCATACCGGTGAGGGCTTTCTTGACGTCTTCGATGATGTCGTAGATCACGTTGTAGTAACGCATATCCAGACCTTCCTGCTCGACGATCTTGCGAGCGCCAGCATCGGCACGCACGTTGAAGCCGAACAGTACAGCATTGGAGGCCAGTGCCAGGTTGGCGTCGGACTCGGTGATACCACCGACACCGCCACCGACAACACGCACTTGCACTTCGTCGTTACCCAGGCCATTCAAGGCACCGTTCAACGCTTCCAGCGAACCACGGACGTCGGATTTGAGGACGATGTTGAGCGTCTTCTTCTCTTCCTGACCCATGTTCTCGAAGATGTTTTCAAGCTTGCCAGCGTGAGCACGGGCCAGTTTGACTTCGCGGAACTTGCCTTGACGGAACAGAGCCACTTCACGGGCTTTCTTCTCGTCAGCAACTACGCTCATCTCGTCGCCAGCGTCCGGGGTACCGTCCAGGCCGAGAATCTCGACAGGGATGGAAGGACCAGCTTCCTTGATTGGCTTGCCGTTCTCGTCGAGCATGGCGCGAACGCGGCCATAGTTCGAACCGACCAGCACCATGTCGCCTTGGCGCAGGGTACCGTCTTGAACCAGAACGGTAGCAACCGGGCCACGACCTTTGTCGAGACGCGATTCAACCACGACGCCACGGCCAGGAGCCGAAGGAGTCGCTTTCAGCTCCAGAACTTCAGCTTGCAGCAGAACAGCTTCGAGCAACTCGTCTACGCCAGTACCGACTTTCGCCGAAACCGATACGAACGGGGTGTCGCCGCCCCACTCTTCCGAAGTCACGCCGTGAACCGACAGTTCGCTACGGATGCGATCGAGATCAGCGCCCGGCTTGTCGATTTTGTTCACTGCAACAACCAGCGGAACACCGGCAGCCTTGGCGTGCTGAACGGCTTCAACGGTCTGCGGCATTACGCCGTCGTCCGCTGCAACCACCAGGATCACGATGTCGGTCGCCTTGGCACCACGAGCACGCATTGCGGTAAACGCGGCGTGACCCGGGGTATCGAGGAAAGTGACCATGCCGCGATCAGTTTCAACGTGGTACGCACCGATGTGCTGGGTGATACCGCCGGCTTCGCCTGCAGCTACCTTGGCACGACGGATATAGTCGAGCAGCGAGGTCTTACCGTGGTCAACGTGGCCCATTACGGTCACAACTGGTGCACGGGAGAACGCTTCACCTTCAAATTTCAGGGACTCGGCCAGGGAATCTTCCAGGGCGGTGTCGCTGACCAGGGTCACTTTGTGGCCCAGCTCTTCGGCAACCAGTTGGGCAGTTTCCTGATCCAGTACCTGGTTGATGGTTGCTGGAGTACCCAGTTTGAACATGAACTTGATGATTTCAGCAGCCTTGACCGACATCTGCTGGGCGAGATCGCCAACAGTGATGGTCTCGCCGATCTTCACTTCGCGCACTACAGGGCCGGTTGGACTCTGGAAACCGTGAGCGTTGCGTTTCTTCAGCTTGGCCTTGCCGCGACCACCACGACGGAAGCCATCGCTTTCTTCGTCGGTAGTACGTGGGGCAACGCGTGGAGCAGGCGCTTTCTCTTTGACCGAAGCACGATGCGGAGCGTTTTTGCGCTCGCCATCGCCACTGCCACGACGACTGTTATCGTCGGCACGTGGTTTGTCCGGACGGCGCTGTTCATTCTGCTTGTTGCGAACGTCGGCGGACGGCGCTGGTGCAGCAGCCACAACCGGCGCGCTTTCACGTACTGGCTCGGCAACTGCAGCAGGAGCTGCGACGGCGTCGTTAGTAGCGGATTGCGCAGCAGCAGGCTGGCGACGCGCTTCTTCTTCGGCGCGACGCTTGGCTTCTTCTTCAGCCTTCTGACGTGCAGCATTTTCTACTGCGCGACGTTCGTCCAGTTCGCGTTTGCGCTCGGCTTCGATTTCTTCCGGGCTGCGCTGTACGAAAACTTTCTTTTTACGCACTTCAACGCTGATGCTTTTACTGCCAGCAACACGCAGGGTGCTGGTGGTTTTGCGCTGCAATGTAATCTTGCGCGGTTCTTCCACTTTCGCCTTGTGGCTGCTCTTCAAGTGAGTCAGCAAAGACTGCTTCTCACTATCGCTCACACCTTCATCGGCGGCGGTGTGCGGCAGACCTGCCTCACGCATCTGCTGCAACAGGCGCTCTACCGGTGTTTTGACCTCATCGGCCAGTTGTTTCACCGTGACTTGCGTCATGCACTTCTCTCCTCAGGCCGCGCCTAATTACTCGAACCAGTGGGCTCGGGCGGCCATGATCAACTTGCCGGCACGATCATCGTCAATGCCGTCGATGTCGAGCAGGTCGTCAATAGACTGCTCGGCCAGGTCTTCGCGGGTAATTACGCCGCGCACCGCCAGTTCCATCGCCAAATCCTTGTCCATACCCTCAAGCGAGAGCAGGTCTTCGGCCGGATGGGCGTCTGCCAGCTTTTCCTCAGTAGCGATGGCTTTGGTCAACAAACGATCCTTGGCACGAGCGCGAAGCTCGTTGACGGTTTCTTCGTCAAAGCCGTCGATGTTGAGCATTTCTTCCAACGGTACGTAGGCAATCTCTTCCAGGCTGGTAAAGCCTTCATCTACCAGCACCTGTGCCAGGTCTTCGTCGACTTCCAGCTCGTCGATGAAGTTGCGCAGGATGTCGCCGGTTTCTGCTTGCTGCTTAGCCTGGATGTCCGATTCGGTCATCACGTTCAGGGTCCAGCCAGTCAACTGGCTAGCCAGACGCACGTTCTGACCACCCCGACCAATGGCCTGAGCCAGATTGTCTGCGCCAACGGCGATGTCCATTGCATGGGCATCTTCGTCAACGATAATTGCCGCCACTTCAGCCGGCGACATTGCATTGATCACGAACTGAGCCGGGTTATCGTCCCACAGGACGATGTCCACACGCTCACCGCCCAACTCACCCGACACTGCCTGGACGCGCGAACCGCGCATACCGATGCAAGCGCCTTGCGGGTCGATGCGTTTGTCCTTGGAGCGGACCGCGATCTTGGCGCGCGAACCCGGGTCACGGGATGCTGCCATTACTTCGATCAGGCCTTCAGCGATTTCCGGCACTTCGATGCGGAACAACTCGATCAGCATTTCCGGCGCGGTACGCGACAGGATCAGCTGCGGGCCGCGGTTCTCGGTGCGGATTTCCTTGAGCAGCGCACGCAGACGCACGCCAACCCGGAAGGTTTCGCGAGAAATGATGTCTTCGCGAGCCAGCAACGCTTCAGCGTTGTTGCCCAGGTCGACGATCACGTTGTCGCGGGTCACTTTCTTCACGGTGCCGGAGATGATTTCCCCCAGGCGCTCGCGATAGGCATCAACGACTTGAGCGCGCTCGGCTTCGCGAACTTTCTGCACGATGACTTGCTTGGCAGTCTGTGCAGCGATGCGGCCGAACTCGATGGATTCGATCTTATCTTCGACTACATCGCCAACCTGAGCACCAGGATGCGTTTCTGCAACCTTGCTCGGCCAGGTTTCGATGGCCGGATCGTCCAGGTCTGCTTCTTCGACGACCGTCCAGCGACGGAATGTCTCGTAAGCACCGGTGTGGCGATTGATTTCCACACGCAGATCGACTTCGTCCTCGAAACGCTTTTTGGTAGCAGTGGCCAGAGCCAGCTCCAGCGCTTCAAAAATTACGTTTGCCGGTACGCCCTTTTCATTGGATACCGACTCAACAACCAGCAGTACTTCTTTGCTCATCGTACGCCTCGCCTTTCGCAAGCCATTGGATCCGCGGGATCCGCGTCTCAGTCAAAACTGGGAATAATGTTGGCCTTGTCGATCATATCGATCGGCAACAGGAACTCATGGTCTTCTACCTGCACCACGACGTCCTGCTCTTCTACACCGCGCAGAAGGCCCTGAAAGTTGCGTCGGCCTTCAAAAGGCGAGCGCAGCTTGATCTTCACTTGTTCACCGGCAAATTTTGCAAACTGCTCAATAGTGAACAGCGGGCGTTCCATGCCTGGCGAGGAAACTTCAAGGGTGTATTCAACGGCGATTGGATCTTCAACATCCAGAACACCGCTGATCTGACGGCTGACAATGGCACAATCGTCCACCAGCACGCCGCCCTCTTTATCGATATAAACGCGCAACATTGAGTGGCGACCTTGAGCCGAAAACTCAACACCCCAGCATTCATAGCCTAGGGCCACGACCACCGGGGCCAGCAAGGCCTGCAACTCTTCTAGCTTGCTCGACACCTGAACCCCCTCGTGCATGTATGTGCATGCTGTGCAAAATAAAAAAATGGGCGAAACGCCCATCCTTGAAACGCCGTCGAACAGCGGCGTTGAAGTGTCCAGCTAACAAAAAGCCCCTTAAAAGGGGCTCCTTAAACTGGTTGCGGGGGCCGGATTTGAACCGACGACCTTCGGGTTATGAGCCCGACGAGCTACCAGACTGCTCCACCCCGCGACAAAGCTGGGGCGGAAGTATACGACCGATCCCTGACAGGGTCAATGCAACCTTCCACCTACAAGAAAGCCCGCAACAGCGGGCTCTCCTGATAATTGGTACCGAGAAGGGGACTCGAACCCCTACACCCTATGGGCACAACCACCTCAAGGTTGCGTGTCTACCAATTCCACCACCTCGGCAATACTACGTTTGAAACCCTTCTTACTTTTGCTCTTGAGCTGGAGGCACGTCCGTCGCTGGAGTAGCCGACTTTTGCTCTTGAAGCACCGGTACATCATCAGAAGCCGGTTGTTGCTTTGGAACTTCCAACACTGCTGGATTTGGCAAGCCTACTTGAGTCAGCTGGTGAGCCTTCTCTTTAGCAAAGTAACCTAACCCCAAGCTGGTTATGAAGAAACCGGCGGCAAGTATAGCAGTAAACTTACTAAGAAAGGTAGAGGAACCTTGGCTTCCGAACACAGTATTTGAAGCACCTGCTCCGAAAGACGCGCCAGCATCCGCACCTTTACCCTGCTGCAGCAAAACCAGAGCAACTACGCCCAATGCACCCAGCAGATGAAAAACGACTACGACTGTTTCCAGCATTTTTTCAGTTTCCCGCGGCGCGACAAATCGCACCGAACTCATCTGCATTCAGGGAAGCCCCACCAATGAGCCCCCCATCGATATCCGGCATGCCGAACAGTTCGACCGCATTGGCCGCCTTCACGCTGCCGCCGTATAGAAGCCGCACACCTTGTGCGACCTCAGAATTCTCTGCCGCCAACTGAGCGCGAATGGCTGCATGCACATCCTGCGCCTGTTGCGGCGAAGCAGTCAGCCCGGTACCAATGGCCCAGACCGGCTCGTAAGCAATTACCGCCTTTGCAAAGGCACCAACACCCAGCTCCTCTATGATACTGCCTAGCTGACGCCCGACAACCTCAAGAGTTTTTCCAGCTTCGCGCTCTTCAAGGGTTTCCCCTATGCACAACACTGGAATCAAGCCACATGCCTGTGCCGCTGCGAACTTGCGAATCAGCATTCCGTCCTGCTCGCCCATTATCTGGCGGCGCTCGGAGTGCCCGACAAGCACCAAGGAACAACCTGCATCCACCAACTGACTCGGCGCAATCTCACCAGTCAATGCACCTTGCATGGATTCCACCGCAGAGTTCTGCGCGCCGACCGAAATCGACTTTCCTTCCAGGCCATCAATCACTTGATTGATATGCAAGCAAGGCGGGAATACCGCTACATCAACATCGCTCGGCAAGGCCAGATGACGAAGGCCATTGATCAGCTCAGCGACGCTGGCGCGGGTACCGTGCATCTTCCAGTTACCAGCTACCATAGGGCGACGCATGCTGTACCTCGTCGGTCAAAGTGGGCGCAGATGTTACCCAACACAATCATGGCTGGCAAGCCAAAATCAGGCAGAAACTTCAGTAACCAGATTTGCCAGCTCTTCGGCGTAGCCGCGAACCTGTGTTTCGTCCTCGCCTTCGACCATGACCCGCACCAGCGGCTCCGTCCCGGACTTGCGCAACAGCACACGCCCACGACCAGCCATAGCCTTGGTAACACGCTCGCTTGCCTCCTTGACGGACGGATGATCAAGAGGGCTCGCACCACCGCCGAATCGCACATTGATCAGCACCTGAGGGCACTTGCGTAGCGCCTGACGCGATTGCGCCAGCCCCTCGGAGCGGGTCTTCAGCGCCATCAATACCTGCAATGCGGCAATGATCGCGTCACCGGTGGTGGTGTGGTCGAAGCAGACAATGTGCCCCGAATTTTCACCACCCACCTGCCAATTGCGCTCCAGCAACTCGGAGATTACGTAACGGTCGCCAACATTAGCCCGCACAAAAGGAATTGCCAGATCCGCCAGGGCCAATTCCAACCCCAGGTTACTCATCAGCGTACCGACCACACCGCCCTGCAACTTACCCTGCTCATGCAGGTCGCGAGCAATGATAAACAGCAACTCATCACCGTCGACGACAGCACCGGTATGATCAACCATCTGAACCCGATCACCATCACCATCAAAGGCGATACCCAAATCAGCATGCTCGGCCAATACGGCAGCTTGGAGCGGCTCCATATGGGTCGAGCCGCAATTTTCATTGATGTTCAGGCCGTTAGGATGAGCAGAAAGCACAACGACATCGGCTCCCAGCTCACGGAATACACTAGGTGCCACCTTGTAGGTCGCACCGTGAGCGCAGTCGATCACGATTTTCAGGCCCGCGAAGCTGGTGCCGGTCGGGACGCTGCTTTTGCAGAATTCGATATAGCGGCCTGAAGCATCGTTGATGCGCGATACCTTTCCGATCCTGCTCGACTCAACCACAGTCATCGGGGTGTCGAGCAATTCTTCGATCATATGCTCGACCTCATCAGGAAGCTTGGTGCCCTTCCCGGAGAAAAACTTGATGCCATTGTCATCGTGAGGGTTGTGCGAGGCACTGATCACGATGCCCGCTTCGGCCTGGAAGGTACGAGTCAGGTAGGCGATGGCCGGTGTCGGCATAGGGCCCAGGAGCATGACATCGGCACCTGCCGACGTAAGTCCGGCCTCCAGCGCCGATTCGAACATATAGCCGGAGATCCGAGTGTCCTTGCCCACCAATACCTTGCAGGCGCCCATTTTGCGGAACGCCATACCAGCAGCCCAACCGAGCTTGAGCATGAAGTCAGGAGTAATCGGATATTCGCCGACCCGACCACGAATGCCGTCGGTGCCAAAGTATTTCTTAGTCATAAGTACTCCATCATTCTTATTCGGCTGATTCCACTGCTGCGATCATCCGCACCACATCGACGGTTTCGGCCACATCATGGACGCGCAATATACGCGCGCCCTTGACCGAAGCCAGCGCTGCAAGCGCCAGACCACCATACAGACGCTCACCAACCGGACGATTCAATGCCTGACCTATCATGCTCTTTCGCGAAACCCCGACCAACAGGGGCCGCCCCAAGGCTTGCAGGGCCTCCATATGTTTGAACAAGCTTAGATTGTGCTGCAAGGTTTTTGCGAAGCCAAAGCCCGGATCAAGGATGATCCGGTCCGCTGTAATGCCTACCGACGCACACTGAGCCATGCGCTCGGCGAGAAACTCGCCCACCTCTTTCGTGACGTCCCGATACTGCGGATTGTCCTGCATGTCGCCCGGCTCACCGAGCATATGCATCAGACAGACCGGCAGACCAGTGGCTGCGGCCGCATCCAGAGCACCATCGCGCCGCAACGAACGCACGTCATTGATCAACCCCGCACCAAGTCGTGCGGCTTCGCGCATTACAGCTGGCGTGGAAGTGTCGACCGAGATAATTACATCCAGCTCGCGGTGTATTCGCTCGACGACCGGAGCTACGCGCTCAAGCTCTTCCAGCGGTGAAACCACCCTGGCACCCGGCCGGGTCGATTCGCCACCGACATCGATCAACGTCGCGCCGGCCGACACCATAGCCTCAGCGTGGCGCAAGGCCGCATCGAGCTGGCTATATTGGCCGCCATCAGAGAAGGAATCGGGAGTGACATTGAGAATACCCATGACGTGCGTCAGGGCTAAATCAAGAACCCGATTGCCGCAAGGCAACCGGGTCGAGGACTGAACAGAAGTCATTTCAAACCTTAAACGTCAGCAGCCGGACCGCCGATCGGTGTTTCCGGACGCGTATCCTGTGCCACCGGAGGAGTTCCGGAGGTACCGGTGCCGCCTGACCAGTCGCGAGGTTCACGAGGCGTACGACCTGCCATGATGTCGTCGATCTGATCAGCGTCGATCGTTTCGTACTTCATCAAGGCATCAGCCATGGCGTCGAGCTTGTCACGGTTATCGGTGAGGATCTGCTTGGCCGTGCCGTAGCACTGGTCAATGATGCTGCGCACTTCGGAGTCGATCAACTTGGCTGTCTCGCCGGAGAAGCTTGCACCCTGACCACCGCCGCCGCGACCGAGGAACACTTCGCCCTCTTCTTCTGCGTACATCAACGGACCGAGTTTTTCCGACAAGCCCCACTTGGTTACCATGTTCCGTGCGATCTGGCTGGCACGCATGATGTCGTTTGACGCACCGGTGGTGACGCCGTCGAAGCCCAAGGTCATTTCTTCAGCAATACGGCCGCCGTACAACGAGCAGATCTGACTGATCAATGCACGCTTGGACAGGCTGTAGCGATCTTCTTCCGGCAGGAACATGGTCACACCCAGCGCACGACCGCGCGGAATGATCGACACCTTGTAGACCGGATCATGCTCAGGTACGACGCGCCCGACAATAGCGTGCCCTGCTTCGTGGTAAGCGGTGTTCTGCTTCTCTTTCTCGGACATGACCATGGATTTGCGCTCGGCGCCCATCATGATCTTGTCTTTGGCCAATTCGAACTCTTTCATTTCGACGATGCGCTTGCCGGCACGGGCCGCGAACAACGACGCTTCGTTCACCAGGTTAGCCAGGTCGGCACCGGAGAAACCAGGGGTACCACGAGCGATCACAGCCGGAGCGACGTCGTCACCCATTGGCACTTTTCGCATGTGAACCTTGAGAATCTGCTCGCGACCACGGATATCCGGCAGACCGACGACAACCTGACGGTCGAAACGGCCCGGACGCAGCAACGCAGGGTCCAGTACGTCCGGACGGTTGGTTGCAGCGATGACGATGATGCCGTCGTTCATTTCGAAGCCGTCCATCTCTACCAGCAACTGGTTGAGAGTTTGCTCGCGCTCGTCATGACCGCCGCCCATACCGGCACCACGGTGGCGACCGACGGCGTCGATTTCATCGATGAAGATGATGCATGGCGCGTGCTTCTTGGCCTGCTCGAACATGTCACGAACACGGCTGGCACCGACACCGACGAACATTTCGACAAAATCGGAACCGGAAATGGTGAAGAACGGTACTTTTGCTTCGCCGGCAATCGCTTTGGCCAGCAATGTTTTACCGGTACCTGGAGGCCCCACCATCAGCACGCCGCGTGGAATACGGCCGCCCAGACGCTGGAACTTGCCCGGATCACGCAGGAACTCGACCAACTCGCCGACCTCCTCCTTGGCTTCGTCACAACCGGCAACGTCACCCAAGGTGGTTTTCACCTGATCCTCGGAGAGCAGGCGCGCCTTGCTCTTGCCGAAGCTCATTGGCCCGCCCTTGCCACCAGCGCCGCCCTGCATCTGCCGCATGAAGAACATGAACACGGCGATGATCACCAGGATCGGGAAGCTTGCAACCAGGAGCTGAGTCCAGATGCTTTGCTGTTCAGGCTGCTTGCCTTCAACTACGACATGGTTGTCCACGAGGTCGCCGATCAGACCGTTGTCCTGGATTGCCGGACGAATGGTCTTGAAGCTGTCGCCATCGTTGCGTTTGCCGGTAATCACGTAGCCGTCAACCGCTACGCGCTCGACCTTTCCATCCTTGACCTGCTGGATGAAGTCGGAATAGTTGAGGGTCTGCGGCTCGTTAGGGCTGGAGAAGTTGTTCATCACTGTCACCAGGACAGCCGCGATGATCAACCACAGGATCAGATTCTTTGCCATATCGTTCAATTAACTACCCTCTGAAGCAAGCTCCGCTAATGGCGCGCGCTTCGCATGATATTCACCGGCCTAACTTACTACATTACCTACGGCTCTGGCAGGCGCCGTCTGTAACCCTTTGTGAAACACTTTCTACACAATATTCGCTAATGCTCACGGGGCGAAATACGAAAAACCTATCGACCCGCAAAAAAACCTCGATTTACTCACTACGGCCGCGGTAGCCCCAAGCCAGCATGTATTGCTCGCGAGAACTGCCACGGGAAGAGTCCGGCTTGATCATCTGGACCTTGTCGAATTTCTGACGAGCGTCCTTCACGTAAGCATCAAACCCTTCGCCCTGAAACACCTTGATCACGAAATTACCACCCGGCTTGAGTATCCGAGCCGCCAGATCAAGAGCCAGCTCACATAGAAACATGGCTTTTGGCATGTCCACCTCAGGCGTACCACTCATATTGGGGGCCATATCGGAAATCACAAGGTCCACCTGCGAATTACCCACGGCTTCAAGGATCTGAGCGAGCACTTCGTCCTGGGTGAAGTCACCCTGGATGAAAGTCACGTCCGGAATGCTGTCCATTTCCAGGATGTCCGAGGCGATCAGACGCCCCTGACCACCGATCAGCCGACTAGTGACCTGCGACCAGCCGCCGGGCGCCGCACCCAGGTCGACAACGCTCATACCCGGACGGATCAGCTTGTATTTCTCCTGGACCTCCAGAAGCTTGTAACTCGCACGCGAGCGGTAACCATCCTTCTGCGCCTGTTTCACATATGGATCATTGACATGTCTTTTCAGCCAACCAAGGCTTGTCTTGGAACGCGCCATTGGGCACCTCGATGATAAGGGTCGTGATTAATTGGGCGGATCCACGAACCCTCGGGTAAAATGGCCGCCATTTTACAGAATCCAGACTAAAGGGTCAGATTATGCCGCTCACTCAAGAGCAGAAGAAACAGTACAAATCCATTGGCCACCATCTGAAACCAGTTTTGACTGTGGCTGACAACGGTTTGACTGAAGGTGTGTTAGCCGAACTTGAACGCGCTTTGGCGGATCACGAGCTGATTAAAATCAAGCTCAACATCCTCGATCGCGAGTCGCGCCTGGCGAACATTGCAGAACTGTGCAAGGTCGGCAAAGCGGACCTGGTTCAGGTCATCGGCAAGATGGCATTGATTTACCGCAAGAACTTCAGCGTCAACAAGCAGCTGTCGAACGTCCATCGCTTCAAGTGATGACAAGGGTCAAGGGTGTGCTTCGCGCACCCTGCCACTCCACCCAGGCACCGGTTGCAACACCAGCACCAGCCCGGAAAAGCCCAGAACAAGATAGCTGAACACCTGCCAACGCACGGCATCCGGCCAGCCGATACGCACCGCGACATACATCGCACACGCATACAGCGCCGTCATCAGCAGTTGACCGCGAATATCGCGCCATAGACTGGCAAGGCCCTCGGCCTGAACCAGCACCAAAGCCTGAAAAATCACACACGCTGCGGCGAACCCCACCATCAGCGCATCAAGCATGCCTGCGATTTCGTCGATCAGCAGCGGTGCCAGGCCAATTTTGCCCAGCACCGGCAGCAGACCGATGTGCAACAGCCACAGACCACCAACCCACAACATCTGAGTCAATTGCCAAAGCATGGCGCCCGCACGTAGCGGGCGCCTGCGCTTAGATGTGGCGAACTTCGACAATCTCATACTCGATAACGCCGCCAGGCGTTTTCACGGCAACCACATCACCCTCTTCCTTGGCAATCAAGGCGCGGGCCAATGGCGAGCCGACCGAAATCTTGCCGAGCTTGAAGTCAGCCTCATCCTCACCAACGATGTGGTAAGTGACGCTTTCATCTGTCTCGACGTTGGCGATTTCAACGGTGGTGCCGAAGATCACTTTGCCGGTGTGAGGAATGGTCGTGACATCAATGATCACCGCGTTTTGCATGCGGCCTTCGATGTCGCGGATCCGCGCCTCGACCATACCTTGCTGCTCGCGAGCAGCGTGGTATTCAGCGTTTTCTTTCAAGTCTCCCAACTCACGGGCCGTACCGATGTCCTGACTGAGCTTCGGACGGACGACCTTGGTCAGGTGAGCGTGTTCTTCTTCCAGGGCTTTAGCGCCCTTGACGGTCATTGGGTATTTGATCATGCCTTCAATCCTGCGTGTAGATCCTGCAAGCGGCGCACGGTCTTCTCGGGACCGAACTTCAGCGCTTCGCAGATAGCTTCGCCAGCAGCAATGGTAGTGGTGCAGTAAATCTTGTGCTGCAAGGCATTACGACGAATGGAGTACGAATCAGCGATCGATTGACGACCTTCGGTGGTGTTGATGATCAGGGTGACTTCGTCATTCTTGATCATGTCGACCACGTGTGGACGACCCTCGGTCACCTTGTTCACACGACGCACTTTCAGGCCTGCGGCTTCGATCAGCTTGGCAGTACCGGCAGTGGCGACCACTTCGAAGCCCAAGTTGATCAGATCACGGGCCACGCCTGCAACCAGTGGTTTGTCGTCATCACGCACGCTGATGAATGCGGTACCGCCGGTAGGCAGCACTTCGCTGGCGCCCATTTGGGCTTTGGCAAACGCTTCACCGAAAGTGTCGCCCACGCCCATCACTTCACCAGTGGACTTCATCTCTGGGCCCAGGATCGGGTCCACGCCAGGGAATTTGGCGAATGGGAACACCGCCTCTTTCACACTGTAGAAGTTCGGAATGATTTCTTTGGTGAAACCGATTTCCTTCAGGGTTTTACCGGCCATCACGCGAGCCGCGATCATTGCCAGGGAAACACCGATGCACTTCGACACGAACGGTACGGTACGGGAAGCGCGCGGGTTGACTTCGATGACGTAGATGTCTTCGCCTTGCAGCGCCAACTGGACGTTCATCAGGCCGACAACGCCCAGTTCCAGGGCCATTTTCTTGACCTGTTCGCGCATCTCGTCCTGGATGTGAGCAGGCAGCGAGTACGGCGGCAGGGAGCACGCGGAGTCACCGGAGTGAACGCCAGCCTGTTCGATGTGCTGCATGATCGCGCCGATTACCACGTCGGTACCGTCGCAGACTGCATCCACGTCCATTTCGATGGCGCAGTTGAGGAAGTGGTCGAGCAGCACCGGGCTGTCGTTGGACACTTTCACCGCATCACGCAGGTAGCGCTTGAGCTCTTCTTCTTCGTAAACGATTTCCATCGCACGGCCGCCCAGTACGTAGGACGGACGAACCACCAGCGGGTAACCGATCTTGCTGGCCGCACGAATCGCTTCGTCTTCGCTACGCACGGTGGCGTTTGGCGGCTGACGCAGGTTCAGGCGCTCGACCATTTGCTGGAAGCGCTCACGGTCTTCTGCACGGTCGATGGCATCAGGGCTGGTGCCGATGATCGGCACGCCAGCTTCTTCCAGGGCACGAGCCAGTTTCAGCGGGGTTTGGCCGCCGTACTGGACGATCACGCCTTTCGGCTTCTCGACGCGGACGATTTCCAGCACGTCTTCCAGGGTCACTGGTTCGAAGTACAGGCGATCGGAGGTGTCGTAGTCAGTGGAAACGGTTTCCGGGTTGCAGTTGACCATGATGGTCTCGTACCCGTCTTCGCGCAGGGCCAGTGCCGCGTGTACGCAGCAGTAGTCGAACTCGATACCTTGGCCGATACGGTTAGGACCGCCGCCGAGGATCATGATCTTGTCGCGGCCCGATGGCGCGGCTTCGCACTCTTCCTCGTAAGTCGAGTACATGTAGGCGGTGTCGGTGGCGAACTCGGCCGCGCAGGTGTCAACGCGTTTGTAGACCGGGAAAATCTCAAGCTTGTGACGGTGGCGACGCAGAGCCTTCTCGGTTACGCCCAGCAGCTTGGCCAGACGCATGTCGGAGAAGCCTTTGCGCTTGAGGCGGAACATCACGTCGCGGCCGATGCTGGCCAGACCCAGGGTCTTGACCTTCTCTTCTTCCTTGATCAGATCTTCGATCTGCACCAGGAACCACGGGTCGATCATGTTCATGCCGAAGATGTCTTCGACCGACAGACCGGCGCGGAACGCGTCAGCCACGTACCAGATACGCTCGGCACCCGGCACGGTCAGTTCGCGCTTGAGGATACTCATGCTTTCCGGATTGCTCAGGTCGAGCTTCTCGTCCAGACCGCAAACGCCCACTTCCAGACCGCGCAGGGCTTTCTGCAGGGATTCCTGGAAAGTCCGGCCGATGGCCATGACTTCACCCACCGACTTCATTTGAGTGGTCAGGCGTGCGTCGGCTTTCGGGAATTTCTCGAAGGCGAAGCGTGGCAGCTTGGTCACGACGTAGTCGATGGACGGCTCGAAGGATGCCGGAGTAGCACCGCCGGTGATTTCGTTCTGCAGTTCGTCCAGGGTGTAGCCGATCGCCAGCTTGGCAGCGATACGCGCAATCGGGAAACCAGTGGCTTTCGAAGCCAGTGCCGAAGAGCGGGATACACGCGGGTTCATCTCGATCACGACCATACGGCCAGTGTCCGGGCAGATGCCAAACTGAACGTTGGAGCCGCCGGTTTCCACGCCGATCTCACGCAGTACCGCCAACGAGGCGTTACGCATGATCTGGTATTCCTTGTCCGTCAGGGTTTGTGCCGGAGCAACAGTGATCGAGTCACCGGTGTGCACGCCCATCGGGTCAAAGTTTTCGATGGAGCAGACGATGATGCAGTTGTCCTTCTTATCGCGGACAACCTCCATCTCGTACTCTTTCCAGCCGATCAGCGATTCGTCGATCAGCAGCTCTTTGGTCGGCGACAAGTCCAGACCGCGGGCGCAGATTTCTTCGAACTCTTCACGGTTGTAAGCGATACCGCCACCGGTGCCGCCCATGGTGAAGGACGGACGGATGATGCACGGGAAGCCAAGCTTCTCGAGGACCACGTTGGCCTCTTCCATGCTGTGGGCGATACCCGAACGCGGGCAGTCCAGGCCGATGGATTTCATCGCCTTGTCGAAGCGCGAACGGTCTTCAGCCTTGTCGATGGTGTCAGCGTTGGCGCCGATCATCTCTACGCCGAACTTCTCCAGAACGCCTTCGCGCTCCAGATCCAGTGCGCAGTTCAGAGCGGTCTGGCCACCCATGGTCGGCAGCAGCGCGTCCGGACGCTCTTTCTCGATGATCTTGGCAACGGTCTGCCACTTGATCGGCTCGATATAGGTGGCGTCGGCCATGTCCGGGTCGGTCATGATGGTCGCTGGGTTGGAGTTCACCAGGATGACGCGGTAACCCTCCTCGCGCAGGGCTTTACAGGCCTGGGCGCCGGAGTAGTCGAATTCGCAGGCCTGGCCGATCACGATCGGGCCAGCGCCGAGAATCAGGATGCTTTTAATGTCTGTACGTTTTGGCATGGGTTTGTCACTCAAATCCGCAGGTCAGTCGGCAAGCCGTCTTGTTCAATCTTTGAAGACCTGAGGGGGCCACCGTGTGTCGGGACCGCCCTCAAGCTTTGCTACATCAAGGCGAGCGATCAGCGTCGCTTGGCCATTTCGTTGATGAAGCGATCAAACAGTGGTGCTACGTCGTTCGGGCCAGGGCTGGCTTCAGGGTGACCCTGGAAGCTGAAGGCGCTCTTGTCGGTACGCTCGATACCTTGCAGGGTGCCGTCGAACAGCGATTTGTGGATCGCGCGGACGTTGGCTGGCAGGGTCGCATCGTCTACCGCAAAACCGTGGTTCTGGCTGGTGATCATCACCACACCGGTATCCAGATCCTGGACCGGGTGGTTGGCACCGTGGTGGCCGTGACCCATTTTCAGGGTCTTGGCACCGGAGGCCAGGGCCAGCAGTTGGTGACCAAGGCAGATACCGAAGACCGGAATTTCGGTTTCCAGCACATCTTTGATCGCCTGGATCGCGTAGTCGCAAGGCTCCGGATCGCCAGGACCGTTGGACAGGAACACGCCGTCCGGCTTCAACGCCAGCGCTTCAGCAGCTGGCATCTGTGCCGGCACCACGGTCACGCGACAACCGCGCTCGACCAGCATGCGCAGGATGTTCAACTTGACGCCGTAGTCGTAGGCAACCACGTGGTACGGCAGCTCAGAGGCTTCGATGGTCGCGTGACTGTCGGTTTTCAAATCCCAGACAGTCGAGCGCCACTCGTACTTCTCTTTGGTGCTGACGACTTTCGCCAGGTCCATGCCTTTGAGGCCAGGAAAACCCTGAGCAGCGGCGATGGCGGCTTCTTCGGAAATGTTGTCCCCGGCCATGATGCAGCCGTTCTGCGCGCCTTTTTCACGCAGGATGCGCGTCAGGCGGCGAGTGTCGATACCAGCGATTGCCACAACGTTGTTGGCTTTCAGGTAGTCGGACAGAGACATCGTGTTACGCCAGTTGCTCGCAACCAGCGGCAGGTCACGGATGACCAAACCAGCGGACCAGACGCGGTCGGACTCGGCGTCTTCCGGCGTGGTGCCGGTGTTGCCGATGTGCGGGTAAGTCAGGGTAACAATCTGTTGGGCGTAGGAAGGATCGGTAAGGATTTCCTGATAGCCGGTCATGGCGGTGTTGAACACCACCTCACCAACGGTTTGACCGTCGGCTCCAATGGCTTCGCCGCGAAAAATGCTGCCATCAGCAAGGGCGAGTATGGCTGGCTTAGTCAAGAAGACCTCCCGTAAATAAAGCCTGAAAGGGCGATCGCAGGTTGTAAAAAAGCGGAGTGACGTATGGACACGTCACCCCGCTTCTTCACCGAATAATTCTGCGCGCTTTTAGTGGACACACTAAAGCTGTAGCTTACAGAAAAAGGCATTTTTGGTCTACCGCCAATGAGCCTTAAAGGCCGGGGAATGCGACAGGACGTCGCTTGGCGTAATAAAACCGGGCCCAAACACTGTGTTGGAACCCGGTTTCGGGTGCATCTTAACGCAGGTCGAGTACGTCTTGCATGTCATAAAGACCCGGTTCACGACCGTCCAGCCACAACGCAGCACGTACCGCGCCCTTGGCGAAAGTCATGCGACTGGAAGCTTTATGCGTGATCTCCAGTCGCTCACCCTCACAGGCGAACAGCACCGTATGATCGCCGACCACATCACCGCCGCGAACAGTGGCAAAGCCGATCGTTTCACGCTCTCGCACACCGGTGTGACCTTCACGACCATAGACCGCGACCTTTTGCAGATCACGATCCAACGCATTGGCGATAACTTCACCCATGCGCAGAGCCGTACCTGAAGGCGCATCGATCTTGTGCCGATGATGAGCCTCGATGATCTCGATATCCGCGTCATCACCCAGCACACGAGCAGCCATGTCGAGCAGCTTCAGCGACAGGTTTACACCGACACTGAAATTGGCTGCGAACACGATCGGAATATCCTTGCCGGCCTCGGCCAGCAGCTGCTTCTGCGCAGCGTCCAACCCTGTCGTGCCGATCACCATGGCCTTGCCCGCCTTACGGCAGAACGCCAGGTTTTTCAGCATGACTTCCGGGAGCGTGAAATCGATCAGCACGTCGAACTCATCAGCCACCGCGTCCAGATTGCCGGACAGTGGAACACCGATACGCCCCAGCGAGGCCAGCTCACCAGCATCCACGCCAATCAGCGTGCTACCGGGGCGCACGATGGCTGCCGTCAGCCCGGTCAGCGGCGCACGCTGCTGCACCGCCTCGACCAGAATCTTGCCCATGCGCCCGGCAGCGCCCATCACAGCTATACGTCGCATGCCGACTCCTTACAAATCGCCGAAGAAGCGCTTCACGCCTTCGAACCAACCGGTGGTTTTAGGCGAATGGCTGTTGTCATCTGCCAGCGAGCTACGGAACTCTTCCAGCAGTTCACGCTGACGACGCCCCAGATTGACAGGGGTTTCGACCGCCACTCGGCACATCAAGTCACCAGCACCGCCGCCACGCACTGGCGCAACGCCCTTGCCGCGAACACGGAACTGCTTGCCGGTCTGAGTCCCTTCAGGGATTTTCAGTTTGACTCGACCATCAAGGGTCGGAATCTCCAGCTCGCCACCCAGCGCAGCATCAACAAAGCTGATTGGCACTTCACAGAACAGGTGCTTGCCGTCGCGCTGGAAGATCGCGTGCTCACGCACGTTGATCACCACGTACAGGTCGCCAGTCGGACCACCCTGAGCACCCGCCTCGCCTTCGCCGGACAGACGAATGCGGTCACCGGTATCGACACCGGCCGGCACTTTCACCGAGAGGGTCTTGTACTCTTCGACACGACCTTGACCGTCGCACGAGTCGCACGGATCGGAAATGATCTTGCCCTGGCCATGGCAGCGCGGGCACGTCTGCTGTACCGAGAAAAAGCCCTGCTGCATACGGACTTGACCGATACCGCCACACGTTGGGCAAGTGATCGGCGAGGAGCCTTTCTTGGCACCCGAACCGTCGCACGGCTTGCAGTTGACCAATGTCGGAACACGGATATTCACGGTCGTACCGCGCACCGCTTCTTCCAGATTCAGTTCCAGGGTGTAACGCAGGTCGCTGCCGCGCTGAGCGCCGCCACGAGAACCGCCGCGACCGCCGCCGAAGAAGTCACTGAAGACATCACCAAAGATGTCGGAGAAGTTCTGACCGCCAAACCCGGCACCGCCGCCGCCCATGCTCGGGTCGACACCGGCATGACCGTATTGGTCGTAGGCCGCGCGCTTGCTGGAATCAGACAGCACTTCGTAGGCCTCGTTGGCCTCCTTGAACATATCTTCCGACGCTTTGTCATCGGGATTACGGTCCGGGTGGTGCTTCATCGCCAGGCGACGGTAGGCCTTTTTCAGGTCTGCTTCGCTTGAGCCACGCTCAACACCCAATACTTCGTAATAGTCACGCTTTGCCATAAGTCTTTGCACTCTTAAGGACGTTCGGCAAACCTCTCCTGAGCCTTGCCAAACTCGTTGAGCCCCAATACAGGCCCGGACCCAACTCACGTCAATTCAACGATCCTGGTCTTTGATTCGATGCGGTACTTTCGGCTCGAAAAGCAGGAGCATTCCCGGCCATACCGCCAACACACGAGCCTTGTCGCATGCTGTAAAAATTCGCTAACTCCAGACACGCCAACGCGGGAGCAAGCCCCCGCGCGGCGACATCCTACCAGTCACTGCCTGAAGGCAGTCAACCGGCCGACCAACAACTTACTTGTGGTCTTTGACTTCTTCGAACTCAGCGTCGACGACGTCGTCAGCCTTCTCAGCCGATTCGCCTTGCGGTGCAGCACCTTCAGCAGGTTGAGCCTGCTCGGCGTACATCTTCTGCGCTACTGGAGCGGAGACTTTCGACAGCTCTTCAACCTTGGCTTCGATCGCAGCCTTGTCGTCGCCTTTGACAGCGGCTTCCAGCGCAACAACAGCAGCTTCGATTGCAGTCTTCTCTTCAGCAGTCACTTTATCGCCAGCGTCTGCGACCATTTTGCGAGTCGAGTGAACCAGCGCATCGCCCTGGTTGCGAGCGGTTGCCAGCTCTTCGAACTGGCGATCTGCGTCGACGTTGGCTTCAGCATCGCGAATCATCTGCTGAATCTCTTCCTCGGACAGACCGGAGTTGGCCTTGATCACGATCGACTGAGTCTTGCCGGTAGCCTTGTCTTTGGCGCCTACGTGCAGAATGCCGTTGGCGTCGATGTCGAAGGTCACTTCAATTTGTGGCACGCCACGTGGTGCTGGTGGAATCTCGGCCAGGTCGAACTTGCCCAAAGACTTGTTCTGAGCGGCTTGCTTACGCTCACCTTGCAGCACGTGAATAGTCACAGCGCCCTGGTTGTCGTCGGCAGTCGAGAACACTTGCGATTTCTTGGTAGGAATCGTGGTGTTTTTCTCGATCAGCGCAGTCATCACGCCGCCCATGGTTTCGATGCCCAGAGTCAGCGGGCTAACGTCCAGCAGCAGAACGTCTTTCACGTCACCGGCCAATACTGCGCCCTGGATAGCAGCACCCATGGCAACCGCTTCGTCCGGGTTCACGTCTTTACGTGCTTCTTTACCGAAGAACTCGGTCACCAGCTTCTGAACCAGTGGCATACGGGTCTGGCCGCCGACCAGGATCACGTCGTTGATGGCGCCAATGTCGATGCCAGAGTCTTTCAGAGCGATGCGGCAAGGTTCGATGGTGCGTTGAACCAGGTCTTCTACCAGCGCTTCGAGCTTGGCGCGGGAGATTTTCACGTTCAAGTGCTTAGGACCGGTGGCATCCGCAGTGATGTACGGCAGGTTCACATCGGTCGAATTGCTCGAAGACAGTTCGATCTTGGCTTTTTCAGCGGCTTCTTTCAGGCGCTGCATGGCCAGCGGGTCACCTTTAAGGTTCATGCCGCTTTCTTTCTTGAATTCGTCAACGAGGTAGTCGATCAGACGAATGTCAAAGTCTTCACCGCCCAGGAACGTGTCACCGTTGGTGGCCAGTACTTCGAACTGGTGCTCACCATCGACTTCAGCGATTTCGATCACGGAAACGTCGAAAGTACCGCCGCCCAAGTCGTAAACGATCACGGTGTGATCGCCCTTCGCCTTGTCCATACCGTAAGCCAGAGCAGCTGCGGTTGGTTCGTTGATGATACGTTTTACGTCCAGGCCCGCGATGCGGCCGGCGTCTTTGGTGGCTTGACGCTGGCTGTCGTTGAAGTAGGCCGGAACGGTGATCACCGCTTCGGTCACTGGCTCGCCGAGGTAGTCTTCGGCGGTCTTCTTCATTTTCTTCAGAATTTCAGCCGAGATTTGTGGCGGCGACATTTTCTGGCCGTTCACTTCAACCCACGCGTCGCCGTTATCAGCCTTGGCGATTTTGTACGGGACCATCTTGATGTCTTTCTGTACGACTTCTTCGTCGAACTTACGACCGATCAGACGCTTCACCGCATACAGGGTGTTGTGCGGATTGGTCACAGCCTGACGCTTGGCCGATTGACCAACGAGGATTTCACCGTCGTTGGCGTAAGCGATGATCGACGGCGTGGTACGCGTGCCTTCAGCGTTTTCAATAACTTTGGCTACGCCGTTTTCAAGCACGGAGACGCAGGAGTTGGTAGTCCCCAGGTCGATACCGATAATTTTGCCCATGTTCACTCTCCCGAAACTTTGGATTTGGTTGCCGCAGCAGTGGTGGCTAACTGCGGTAGCACTTAAACGCTTGACTTCTAAATGGGGGCCTTGCGGCTAATTTCAAGCCTGCTCGTCAATCGAAGGCGAAACCGGCGCCGGAGCCTTGCTGACCACGACCATGGCCGGGCGCAGCAGGCGACCATTGAGCTGATAGCCCTTCTGGAACACTTTGAGCACGCTGTTCGGCTCGACGTCGGCGCTTTCCTGCATGGCCATTGCCTGATGCTGAACGGCGTTGAACGGTTCGCCATGCGGATCGATCGCTTCCAGCTGATAACGCTTCAGGGTGTCCTGGAACATTTTCAGGGTCAGCTCGATGCCTTCGCGCATTGGACGAATGCTTTCGTCATCCGGACTGGACAACTCCAGACCACGCTCCAGGCTGTCGATGATCGGCAACAAGTCACCGGCGAATTTCTCCAGTGCGAACTTGTGAGCCTTTTCTACATCCTGCTCGGCGCGACGGCGGACGTTCTGCAGATCAGCCGCTACACGCAAAGCCTGATCATGAGCGCCAGCCAATTGCTCTTCGAGCACTTGAACACGAGCCGCCAGTTCATCACCCGAATCCTGGGCAGCCTGATCGGCGTCTAGATTTTGCGTATCCACTGTCTGTTCGTCAGCCATAGATTTCTCCTTTCAATATCGTCCGCGAGCTCAACTCACGCTTCTGCCCAGCTATATGGGGCCGCAAAATTCAGCTTCAAGGGGCGCTGATTTATTAACCCTACAAAAAACAGCTGCATTGTCATTCCCAGGCGCACTAAGGATTTCGTCGGATCAAGCAAATCGAGCTAAGGGAGGGCATTGTCAGCCGGAAACAAAACACTGTATAAATAACCAGACCTAAAGCCTGGGAGCGGCCTTTATGCTGGTGCACCTGTCCGTACATAACTACGCCATCGTTGAACATCTCGATCTCGAACTCGATCGCGGGATGAGCGTGATCACTGGGGAAACCGGCGCCGGCAAGTCGATCATGCTCGACGCCCTCGGCCTGACCCTGGGCGATCGCGCCGACAGCGGCGTGGTCCGTCCCGGCGCCGACAAGGCCGATATCCTGGCAACCTTCGATCTGGTCGAAATTCCAGAAGCCAGTGCCTGGCTGGCCGAGCGTGACCTGGAGAGCGACGGCCCGTGCATCCTGCGCCGGGTGATCACCGCCGAAGGGCGCTCGCGTGGCTACATCAACGGCACGCCCTGCCCCCTCAGCGATCTCAAAGCCCTGGGCGAGCTACTGATCGATATCCACAGCCAGCATGAACATCAATCCCTGCTCAAGACCGACACGCACCGCCGGCTGCTCGACGAGTACGCCGGTGCGACGGACCTTGCCCGTCAGGTACACCTGGCCGCCCAACGCTGGCGCCAGACCCGTCAGGAGCTGGAACGCCTTTCCAATTCTGGCGACGAGCAGCGCGCTCGCCATCAATTGCTCAGCTATCAACTCGAAGAGCTGGAAAACCTCGGCCTCGGCGAAAACGAGCTGGAGCAGCTGGAACAGGAACACAAGAACCTGACCAACGCCGAAACCCTGCTGGGCATTTGCCGGCAGGTGGTCGAGCAATGCAGCGAAAGTGATTCCGGGAATGTACTAAACGCCCTCACCGCCAGCCTCAATCGCCTTTCGAGCGTCAACAACTCGATTGGGGCCCTGGGTGAAGCCAGCAGCCTGCTGACCAGCGCACAGATCCAGGTCGAAGAAGCCGTGGGAGAACTGAACCGCTTCCTTGATAACTTCGATGCCGATCCAGCGCGTCTTCAGTACCTGGAGGAGCGCCTTGATGCGATCTATACCATGGCGCGCAAACACCGCATCCAGCCGACCGAAGTGGCCGAGATGCAGCAGCGCTTGCTGGATGAAATCGAAACCCTGAACGCCAACGACGAATCCATCGAGCGATTGAGCGATGAACTAGCCTCCTATGCCCGTCATTATCAAGAGAAGGCTCGTGAGCTGAGCGATTTGCGCCATCAGGCGTCGAACAGCCTGGCCAGCGCCGTGGAGCAGGAAATCCAGCGACTGGGCATGCCCGGCGGTCGTTTCACCATCGAACTGCGCCCCAACGGCAGCGATGAACTCCTGCCGAATGGACTTGAGCATGTAGAACTGCTCGTGAGCGCCAACCCAGGGCAACCGCTGAAAGCCCTGGCAAAAGTGGCATCCGGCGGCGAACTGTCACGGATCAGCCTGGCGATTCAAGTGATCACCGCTCAGACCTCCCGCGTACCGACCCTGGTGTTCGACGAAGTGGACGTGGGCATCGGCGGCCCGACTGCCGAAATCGTAGGCCAATTGCTGCGTCGACTTGGGGAGCGCGGGCAGGTATTGACGGTAACTCACTTGCCGCAAGTAGCAGCGCAGGGACATCAACATCTATTCGTACACAAAGTGCGCGGCGAAGATGCCACTCACACAGCCGTCTCCAAGCTGAGCAAGAACGATCGTGTCGAAGAAGTGGCGCGGATGCTGGGAGGCATTGACCTCACCAAGGAATCTCTGGCTCACGCAAAAAAAATGGTCGTTACTGCAAAAATTTGAGATCGGCAGAAAGCACGAAGGCGACCCTGGGGTCGCCTTCGCTCGTTTCGCGAACCTTAAGTTCGCGCGACATGCTTACTTTTTCTTGCGTACGTACAGCACAAGGTTGTGATCAACCATCTCGAAGCCATACTTGTCGACGATTGCCTTCTGCAGTCGCTCGATTTCTTCGTCGAAGAATTCGATCACTTCACTGGTCTCGACGTTGACCATGTGGTCGTGATGCTTGCCGTCGTCCAGCTCGAAGACCGCATGGCCCCCGTCGAAGTTGTGCCGCACCACAAGGCCAGCTGCCTCGAACTGGGTCAGGACACGGTAAACCGTGGCCAGACCGACGTCCTCACCAGCCTCCATCAGCGCCTTGTAGACATCCTCGGCACTCATGTGGCGTTGCTCGGCGGAATCGAGCATTTGCAGAATTTTGACCCGTGGAAGGGTCACTTTGAGGCCGGCTTTGCGTAGTTCGCTATTTTCAACCATGGTCAGCTTTCTCGCGATGCTGCTTCGCAGCTTCTCTTAATGCGGGTATGATCGGCGTTTACGTTGTCCCAGCCAAGATAGTGGAAGTCGCCCACCGATGCAAAACACCAAGCTCTTGCTAACCAGTTTCACCTTTGTGGGACTGCTCGCACTCGCCGGTTGTTCATTCCCCGGGGTTTACAAAATCGACATCCAGCAGGGCAATGTCGTCACGCAGGACATGATAGACCAGTTACGCCCGGGAATGACCCGCAAGCAAGTACGGTTTATCATGGGCAACCCTCTGTTGACCGACACGTTCCATGCCGATCGCTGGGATTATCTGTACAGCCTGCAACCGGGTGGCGGCGAACGCCAACAGGAACGCATTAGCGTTATCTTCAACCCAAATGACCAGCTTGTCAGCCTCTCTGGTGATTTCATGCCAGGCGTGAGCCGCGACGAAGCCATTCTCGGCAAGGACAGCGGCACCACAGTTGCTGCGCCAGCAGAAAACGCCGAGAAACCGAA
This sequence comes from Pseudomonas sp. GL-B-26, assembly GCF_019947405.1. Classification (NCBI taxonomy): domain Bacteria; kingdom Pseudomonadati; phylum Pseudomonadota; class Gammaproteobacteria; order Pseudomonadales; family Pseudomonadaceae; genus Pseudomonas; species Pseudomonas sp. GL-B-26. The sequence continues at coordinate 65,604 of NZ_JAGYGJ010000031.1, forward strand.
ACGAGAAAAACCGGTCAAGCCAGGTTCGTTGCTGGACCAGATCCAGAAGGACGTCGACGGTGTAGAAACCGTTCCAGTCCCGACTCCAGAACCTCTGGAAACCTCGCCGCAATAATTTGCGACGCAATAAAAAACCCGGCATGTCCGGGTTTTTTATTGTCCAGCATTTGAGCGAATCACTGATTCCGGTTTTTGGCCTCAGCAGCCTTGGCTGCGCGCAACCGACGAACTTCTTTCGGATCAGCCAGCAATGGTCGGTATATCTCGATGCGATCTCCAGCCTGGACAGGATGCTTGTCCGGATCAGCGATCACTTTACCGAAGATCCCCACCGGGCAACTGGCCAGATCCAGCTCGGAAAACGCCTCGCCGATGCCTGACTTCAGCAAAGCCGCCCGGACTGTCGCTCCAGCTGGAACCGTCACCGAGAGAAGCACCTGACGATCAATGGCGGCATACACCACCTCAACGTCGATCACGGCCTCAACCATGCATCTGCTTGGCGCGCTGGCAGAAAGCATCCACCAGCGTATTGACCGCCTGATTGAACAACGGCCCCAGGGTCGCGCGGACAATCGGCCCGGCGTAATCGAACGACAGGTCCAGACTGATCTTGCAGGCTTTCTCGCCCAACGGCTTGAACACCCAGACGCCATGCAGTTGATTGAACGGACCTTCCTCGAGATTCATCTCGATCGAATGCCCAGGCACCAGCGTGTTGCGCGTTACGAAATGCTGGCTGAGACCGCCCTTGGCCACGCCGACGCTAGCGCGCATATGCTCAGGAGAACTCTCCAGGACTTCGGCCGATGAGCACCACGGCAGAAACTCCGGGTAACGCGCCACGTCGTTGACCAGGTCATACAGCGCTTGTGCCGGATACGGCAGCAGGGCCGAACGTTGAATGTGTGTCGTCATGTCAGCGTCACTTCCACAGCTGGGCGGCAAACACTACGAGAATGCCGATGGGCGCCACATAGCGCATCAAGAACAGGGACAGGGCGAACAATACGGGGTTGCGGATCGACAGCTCGTCGCGTACCGCTTCACGCCCCATCACCCAGCCTGCAAACACCACGAAACACAAACCACCGAGTGGCAACATGATCCGCGAGGTGAAGAAATCGATCACACCAAAGAAGTCCAGGCCACCGGCCGCACCCCATTGATAGAGGTGGAACATTCCGCCTTCGTTCACGAAAAATTTGGCTTCCTTCCAGATATTGAAGGAAAACACTGTGCCCAGACCGACAAACCAGCAGATAAATGCCAGCCAAAAGGTCACCCAGGCGCGGCTGACTTTCGTGCGCTCAACCAGGTAAGCCACCATCGGCTCAAGCAAGGAAATCGCCGAGCTCCAGGCTGCAATCGCTACGAGCACGAAGAACACTACGCCCATCAACTGGCCAAACGCTACGTTACCAAAGGCAAATGGCAGGCTTACGAACATCAGGCCAGGGCCTTCGCTCGGGTTCAGGCCCGCGGCAAACACAATCGGAAACAATGCCAGACCAGCGACCAGGGAAACGAAGGTATCGAGCAGTGCCACGCCGACGATGGTGCCGGAAATCGATGAATTCTTCGGCATATAGGCGCCGTAGATCATGATCGAGCCGACGCCCACGCTCAGGGAAAAAAACGCGTGCCCCATGGCGGGCAGCAAGCCGTCGAGTACTTTTTCCGGGTGGAAGTCGAACATGAAATGCACGCCTTCCATGAAATGGCCGGTGGTCATGCTGTAGCCCAGCAGAACAATCACCATCACGAACAGCAGCGGCATCATGATCCGCAGGCTGCGCTCCAGGCCCGCGACCACGCCCTTGGCGATGACCACCGCCGACAGCAGCATGAAAATCGTGTGCCAAAGTGTCAGGCGCCATGGGTCGGAGATAACGTTGCCAAAGTACGCGCCGACCTGATCAGCCGTCACTCCCTGGAAGTCGCCACGGCCCATGTCGATGATGTAATCCAGCGACCAGCCGCCGACCACACTATAGAAAGACAAGATCAGCAACGCCGTGATCATCCCGGCGAATGCGCCCCAGGACCATTTACCCGAATGCCCGGCTTCCAGCGCCAATACCTTCAGGGCGTTGGCCGGGCTCTGCCGTGCACGGCGGCCGATCAGGGTTTCGGCCAGCATGACCGGCACACCGATCAGCGCGATACAGGCCAGGAACATCAGCACGAAGGCGCCGCCGCCGTAGACGCCGACCATGTACGGGAATTTCCAGATACTACCCAGGCCCACGGCCGAACCGGTCGCGGCGAGTATGAAGACCCAGCGGCTAGCCCAACTGCCGTGGACAGAAACCTTGTCTGTCGACATCGTTATCACGCCCAAGCGTTCAAAAAAGAGGCCGCATTGTCCGGGATTCAATCAACCTGCTCAAGCACGTAGCGATACCGTAGCCGACTCGCGTGCAACTCCCTATAATGCCGCCCCTATGGCTAAACAGAAGAAACACCCAACAGGGACCATCGCGCAAAACAAAAAGGCGCGACACGATTACTTCATCGAGCACAAGTTCGAGGCTGGTCTGGTCCTGGCCGGCTGGGAAGTAAAAAGTCTGCGGGCAAGCAAGCTGCAACTGGTTGACAGTTACGTACTGCTCAAGGATGGCGAAGCCTGGTTGCTCGGTAGCCACATTACGCCGCTGATGACCGCCAGCACCCACGTCATCGCTGATCCGACCCGCACCCGAAAATTGCTGCTCAACCGGCGCGAGCTGGAGAAGCTGGCCACGGCCGTTCAGCAAAAAGGCTATGCCTGCGTGTGCCTGTCCTGGTACTGGAGCAAGCACATGGTCAAGTGCGAGATCGCTCTGGGCAAGGGCAAGAAGGAATACGACAAGCGTGATACCGAACGTGAACGCGACGCCGGTCGCGAGTTGCAGCGTGCGGTGCGCAACAAGGGCAAGGAAGATTAATCTTTCGGCCTGATTGTGGCGAGGGAGCCTGCTCCCGCCGGGGTGCGAAACAGCCCTCGCTTGTAGACTGCCGGCGACTGCTGCGCAGTCGAGCGGGACGGTGCGGCGATCCGACAAGCTCCCTCGCCACAGTCATCTCTACATTCCTTTGCGCCGCTCCGCCCGAGCCATGCGCTGTACTTCCTGACGCACTTCTTCCAGCACTTCCTGCACATACAAAATGTGTCGACTGGAGACTTCCCGCGCCTGCTCGGCCCTTCCTTCAATGATCGCCAGGTACAACTCCCGGTGCTGCGTGATAAGCATGTCGCGGGTTTCCGTACGCTGCTTGTACATACCGCCGATGTTAGTCACCACGTTACGCTTGAGCAGATCGAACAACCCGCGAATGGTGTGCAGCAACACCGCGTTGTGACTGGCCTCAGCAATCGCCAGATGGAATTTCGCATCCGCCGCCCCCTCTTCCGCCCGACTTACCTCGTCGTGACGCGTATAGCAGTCCTGCAATTCGTTGAAGGCCGCGGTCAATCGCTCGCGATCAACGTCCGTAGCACGCATGGCGGCATAATAGGCGCAGGAGGCCTCCAGGGTGTGACGAAACTCCAGCAGATCGCGCTGCGCTTCAGGGTTGCTTTCCAGCAGATGCAGCAGCGGATCGCTGAAGGTTGACCCCAGCGACTCCACCACATAATTGCCGCCACCCTGACGACTGACCAGCAAGCCCTTGGCCGCCAGTTTCTGAATCGCTTCGCGCAACGAAGGGCGTGACACGCCGAACTGCTCGGCCAACGCACGTTCGGCCGGCAAGCGCTCACCCGCCTTCAGCGTGCCCTCGAGAATCATCCCCTCGAGCTGCTCGACAATATCGTCAGACAAACGGCGCTGACGAATCTGATCAAACCCCATAACTCATTTCTCCACGACCCCGACGGCTCGCCGGGGTCTCTATTCTGGCCTATCAGGGCTGTGTCAGCACCTGCCAGACGGCATTTGGTCGAGCGGACCAGATGACTTCTGCACCGCGTATTCGACAAAAGTTTTAGGGCGGCAAATTGACACGCCGCCTACAAGGCTTTTACCCTAGCCAACAGCGATTGTAAATTGGTATTACCAATTATCCAAGAACGCTGACCAGTGCCTGACCAACAACAATTAGGGGCCACCCCATATGCAAACCTGGCAACAGCTCTATTCTCCGCTCGGCAGTCTCGGCGTGTCCGCGCTAGCGGCCGTTATCCCCATCGTGTTTTTCTTCCTGGCATTGGCCGTGTTCCGACTCAAAGGACATGTGGCCGGCAGCATCACGCTGGCCTTGTCCATTGCCGTGGCGATCTTCGCCTTCCAGATGCCGGTCGACATGGCTTTCGCCGCCGCCGGCTATGGCTTCGCCTACGGCCTGTGGCCGATTGCCTGGATCATCGTGGCGGCGGTATTCCTCTACAAATTGACGGTCAAGAGTGGTCAGTTCGAAGTGATCCGCAGCTCGGTACTGTCGATCACCGACGACCAGCGCCTGCAAGTGCTGCTGATCGGCTTCTGCTTCGGCGCCTTCCTGGAAGGTGCCGCCGGTTTCGGTGCGCCGGTCGCGATTACCGCCGCACTGTTGGTAGGACTGGGCTTCAACCCGTTGTACGCCGCGGGCCTGTGCCTGATCGCCAACACCGCGCCGGTTGCCTTCGGCGCCCTGGGGATTCCGATCATCGTTGCCGGGCAAGTCACCGGTATCGACGCGTTCAAGATTGGCGCCATGGCCGGTCGGCAACTGCCATTGTTGTCGGTGTTCGTGCCGTTCTGGCTGGTGTTCATGATGGATGGCCTGCGCGGCGTGCGGGAAACCTGGCCTGCCGCACTGGTGGCCGGTTTGAGCTTTGCCGTCACCCAATACTTCACTTCGAACTTCATTGGCCCGGAGCTGCCGGACATCACCTCGGCGCTGGTCAGCCTGATTTCTCTAACCCTGTTCCTGAAAGTCTGGCAGCCAAAACGCGCCGCAGGCGCACACATCGTCGGTGCCGTCTCGGCTTCCGTGGTGTCCAGCGCCGGCGGTTTCGGTCAGCCGCGCAGCACCGTGGCTTCGCCCTACAGCCTCGGTGAAATTCTCAAAGCCTGGTCACCATTTCTGATCCTCACCGTGCTGGTCACTATCTGGACTTTGAAACCGTTCAAGGCGATGTTTGCCGCTGGCGGGTCGATGTACAGCTGGGTGTTCAACTTCGCGATCCCGCACCTGGACCAAATGGTGATCAAGGTCGCACCGATCGTGGCCGCACCGACCGCTATTCCGGCGGTATTCAAACTCGACCCGATTTCCGCGACCGGCACGGCGATTTTCTTCTCCGCGCTGATCTCGATGCTGGTACTGAAGACCAATGTCAAAACTGGTCTGACCACTTTGAAAGAGACCTTCTACGAGCTGCGCTGGCCGATTCTGTCCATCGGCATGGTGCTCGCCTTTGCCTTCGTCACTAACTACTCGGGCATGTCCTCGACCATGGCGCTGGTTCTGGCAGGCACCGGTGCAGCATTCCCGTTCTTCTCGCCGTTCCTCGGCTGGCTGGGTGTGTTCCTGACCGGTTCCGATACCTCGTCCAACGCCCTGTTCAGTTCGCTGCAAGCGACCACTGCGCACCAGATCGGCGTCAACGATGTGTTGCTGGTTGCGGCGAACACCAGCGGTGGCGTGACCGGCAAGATGATCTCGCCACAATCGATTGCCGTCGCCTGCGCCGCGACCGGTCTGGTGGGCAAGGAATCGGATCTGTTCCGTTTCACCCTCAAGCACAGCCTATTCTTTGCAACGATCGTCGGCCTGATCACGCTGGCTCAGGCCTACTGGTTCACCGGCATGCTGGTGCACTAAGTACTACACGATAAAAAGCAAAAACCGACGCCGGACCACGACTCCGGCGTCAGCTATTCACAACCCGGTCTGTAAGGCTGCTGAAAGCTTGCCTCTCTATATTCAGCAGCCATAACAGACGGATAACCGGGACCACCCGGAGACACGCCTGATGAGCGAGCTTTTTTACAACGCTGTGCCGAATGCGACCCGCGTCGCCCCGCCACTGCCCGAGCCTCGGCAATACCCCAGCGAGAAACCGTCACGGGTCTACCTGTTCGGAACTTGCGTGGTGGATTTGTTCTACCCGGAAGCCGGGATGGACGCGATTCACTTGCTGGAACGCGAAGGCATTCGTGTCGAGTATCCGCAGGGGCAAAGCTGCTGCGGGCAACCGGCCTACACCTCGGGTTACACCGATCAGGCGAGGACCGTGGCACGCTCGCAACTGGCACTGTTTGCCGGGGACTATCCGGTGGTGGTGCCGTCGGGATCGTGCGCCGGGATGTTGCGCGAACATTACGCCGACTTGTTCAAGGACGAGCCGGAAACCTTGAAACAGGTTCAGGCGCTGGCTGCCCGGACTTATGAACTGGCCGAGTTTCTGTTGTTTGTCTGCAAGGTGCAGCTCAAGGACAGTGGCGAGCCAGTCAAAGTGGCGTTGCACACGTCGTGCTCGGCACGCCGTGAGATGAACACCCACTTGCATGGCCGCGAGTTGTTGGCGCAGCTCCGTAACGTGGAGCGAGTCGACCACAACCATGAAAGTGAATGCTGTGGCTTCGGTGGGACTTTCAGCGTCCGTATGCCAGACATTTCCGGCGCGATGGTGGCTGACAAGACCCGGTCGTTGAAGGAATCCGGCGCGCACAAGGTACTGAGTGCCGACTGCGGTTGCCTGATGAACATCAACGGCTCGCTGGAGAAACAGAAGGAAGCATTGCGCGGCCAACACCTGGCCAGCTTCCTTTGGCAGCGAACCGGAGGTGTTCTATGAACGCTTCCGCGATTATTCCTACGGTTGCCGTGGAAGAAGATTTTCGCACCCGGGCTCACAAGGCGTTGGGTGACAAGCAACTGCGAAATAACTTTCGCACGGCGATGGATTCGCTGATGACAAAACGGGCAGCGTCCTTCAGCGATGCCCACGAAAGAGAACATTTGCGAGTGCTCGGCAATGCTGTCCGTGCCCGTGCGTTATCCAAGTTGCCCGACCTGCTCGAGCAGCTTGAACAGAACCTGACCCGCAACGGTGTGACAGTGCACTGGGCGGAAACGGTGGACGAGGCCAATGGCATCGTCTTATCGATCATCCGCGCTCACGAGGGGCGGCAAGTGATCAAGGGCAAATCGATGGTCAGCGAAGAGATGGAAATGAATCACTTCCTCGCTGAACAGGGCATTGAATGCCTGGAATCGGACATGGGCGAGTACATCGTCCAGCTCGACCACGAGAAGCCTTCACACATTATTATGCCGGCGATCCACAAGAATGCCGGTCAGGTCGCGTCCTTGTTCCACGACAAACTTGGCGTGGAATACACCAAGGACGTTGACCAACTCATTCAGATCGGTCGCAAAGTCTTGCGGCAGAAATTCTTCGAAGCGGACATCGGCGTCTCCGGCGTCAACTTCGCCGTGGCCGAAACAGGCACCTTGCTGTTGGTGGAAAACGAAGGCAACGGACGCATGACCACCACGGTGCCACCGGTACACATCGCCGTCACCGGCATCGAAAAAGTCGTGGAAAACCTGCGCGATGTGGTGCCGCTACTGTCACTGCTGACCCGTTCAGCCCTCGGCCAGCCGATCACCACCTACGTCAACATGATCTCCGGCCCACGCAAGGAGCATGAACTCGACGGCCCTCAGGAAGTGCACCTGGTATTGCTCGACAACGGTCGCAGCCAGGCCTTCGCCGACAGCGAATTACGCCAGACCCTGAACTGCATCCGCTGCGGCGCCTGTATGAATCATTGCCCGGTCTACACCCGAATCGGCGGCCACGCCTATGGGGAGGTTTACCCTGGGCCTATCGGAAAAATCATCACCCCGCACATGGTCGGTCTCGCGAAAGTCCCGGACCACCCGAGTGCCTCGTCGCTGTGTGGCGCCTGCGGCGAAGTCTGTCCGGTAAAAATTCCGATTCCGGCACTGCTGCGTCGCCTGCGAGAGGAGAACGTCAAAGCCCCGGACAGCCCTCATCAAGTGATGCGCGGCCAGGGCAGCAAGTACTCGCGCAAAGAGCGGTTTATCTGGAATGCCTGGGCGAAGCTCAACAGTTCACCCACGCTTTATCGACTGTTCGGCTTCTTCGCCACTCGCTTGCGCACGCTGGCACCGAGCAATGTCGGCCCGTGGACGCAAAACCACAGCGCACCGAAACCCGCCGCCCGCTCACTGCATGACATGGCCCGCGAGCATCTGGCCAAACAGGGAGATCGCTGATGAGCGCCAAGCAAAATATCCTCGCCAAACTGCGCAAAAGTCTGACGGGCACCACGCCGGTGCCTGACGATTTTGACGTCGAACTGGTGACAGCGCCCTACACATACACCGCCGAGCAACGCATCCCACAGCTGCGCAAACTGATGGAAGTGGTGCACACCGAAATCCATCTGACGTCCGGTGAAGGTTGGCCTTCGTTGCTTGCTCAGTTGTTGCGGGACCGCCAGTTGCCGAGTCTGTTGATCGCACCGACTACACCTCACGGTCAACGTGTCACTCAGCACTGGGCGAAAAATCCTGATCTGCCAACGCTCAAGTCCTACGACCGTCCGGTTGAAGAATGGAAGACCGAATTGTTCAACGACACGCCGGCCAGCCTGACCGGCACCCTCGGTGCAATCGCCGCCACAGGTAGTCTGATTCTCTGGCCGACGCGGGAAGAACCGCGACTGATGAGCCTGGTGCCGCCAGTGCATTTCGCCCTGCTCAAGGCCAGTGAAATCCGCGACAACTTCTATCAAGTGCAGCAGGAATTCGAGTGGGCCCAAGGCATGCCGACCAACGCCCTGCTGGTGTCCGGCCCGTCGAAAACCGCCGACATCGAGCAAGTTCTGGCCTACGGCGCTCACGGTCCGAAAGACCTCGTGGTCATGATCCTGGAGGACCAATGAATCTACCGGCGGCTTTCCTGCGAGATGCGCAGCAACTGATTCCCCAGGAGCGACGTTTCGACGATCCGCTGTCGACCCTGGCCTTCGGCACCGACGCCAGTTTCTACCGGCTGATTCCGAAACTGGTGATTCGTGTCGAGTCCGAAGATGAAGTGGTTGCGCTGCTCAAACTGGCGAAACGGGAGAAAGTCCCGGTGACCTTCCGCGCCGCCGGCACCAGCCTGTCCGGACAGGCCATCAGCGATTCGGTGTTGATCGTCCTGGGGGATAACTGGAACGGTCGCGAGATTCGCGGGCAAGGTACGCAAATCCGTCTGCAACCGGGCGTGATCGGCGCGCAGGCGAACGCGTGGTTAGCGCCGTTCGGACGCAAGATCGGCCCGGACCCGGCGTCGATCAATGCCTGCAAGATTGGTGGCATCGTCGCCAACAATGCCAGCGGTATGTGCTGCGGCACGGCGCAAAACACTTATCACACGTTGGCGGGCATTCGTCTGGTGCTGGCCGACGGCAGCCGTCTCGATACCGAAGATGCGGCGAGTGTTGCGGCGTTTCGTGAGAGCCACGCTATGCTGCTTGAACGCCTGGCAACGTTGGGCCGCGAAACCCGCGCCAATGCCGAATTGGCGGCGAGAATTCGCCACAAATACCGTCTGAAAAATACCACCGGGCTGTCACTCAATGCGCTGGTGGATTTCGACGAGCCTGTGGACATCTTGAGCCACTTGCTGGTGGGCTCCGAAGGCACCCTCGGTTTCATCAGCGCGGTGACTTACGACACGGTGATCGATCATCCGAACAAGGCCTCCGCGCTGATCGTGTTTCCGGACGTGGAGACCTGCTGCAACGCCGTAACCGTGCTGAAAAGCCAACCGGTGTCGGCCGTGGAACTGCTGGACCGGCGCAGTCTGCGTTCGGTGCAGGACAAACCCGGTATGCCCGCTTTCGTACAACGGCTGTCGAACAATGCCTGCGCGCTGCTGATCGAATCCCGCGCCGCATCGTCCACTTTGCTACAGGAACAACTGGCGCACATCATGGCGTCGTTGACTTCTTTCCCGGTGGAAAAACAAGTCGACTTCTCCGAAGACCCGGTGGAAAACGCCCGGCTCTGGGCGATCCGCAAGGACACCTTCCCCGCCGTCGGCGCCGTGCGCAAAACCGGCACCACAGTGATCATCGAAGACGTGACCTTCCCGGTGGAACAACTGGCCATCGGTGTAAACCGCTTGATCGAACTGTTCGACAAACATCACTACGACGAAGCGATCCTTTTCGGACACGCGCTGGAAGGCAATCTGCACTTCGTCTTCACCCAAGGCTTCAACAACCCGGAAGAAGTCGCACGCTATCAGGCGTTCATGGACGACGTGGCGCAGTTGGTGGCGGTGGAGTTCGGCGGTTCGCTGAAAGCCGAACACGGCACCGGGCGCAACATGGCCCCCTTTGTCGAACTGGAATGGGGCAGCGATGCCTACCAGTTGATGTGGCAGCTTAAACGTCTGCTTGACCCTAATGGCATTCTCAACCCGGACGTGGTGCTCAGTGAGGATCCACAGATCCACCTCAAGCATCTGAAGCCGTTGCCAGCCGCCGATGAGATTGTGGACAAGTGCATCGAGTGCGGCTTCTGCGAACCGGTCTGCCCATCAAAAGGCCTGACCCTGAGCCCGCGCCAGCGCATCGTGATCTGGCGTGACATTCAGGCAAAGAAACGCGCAGGCGTGGACACCACCGAACTCGAAGCCGCTTACGAATACCAAGGCATCGACACCTGCGCCGCCACCGGCCTCTGTGCGCAGCGTTGCCCTGTAGGAATCAACACCGGCGAGCTGGTGAAAAAACTCCGCAGCCGGAAGGCAACTCATACGAAAACCGCCAATTGGCTGGAAGGTAATTTCGCCACTGCGCTGCAAGGTGCACGTTTCACCCTGCACGTAGCCAACGGTGCGCGAATGCTGTTGGGGGCGCCACGACTGGCAAAGCTTTCGGCAACGTTGACGCGCCTATCCAAAGGTCAGGTCCCGCAGTGGACAAACGCCATGCCGCAACCGGAAAAAGCCATTCGCTTCAGCCCGACCGTGTCGGACGAACGCCCTCGAGTGGTGTACCTCGCGGCCTGCGTGTCGCGGGCAATGGGCCCGGCGGCGGGTGATAAAGAGCAAATGTCGCTGTACGACAAAACCCGTGGGCTGCTGGAAAAAGCCGGTTACCAAGTGGTCTTCCCGGACAACCTGGACAACCTCTGCTGCGGACAACCGTTCGCCTCCAAGGGCTACGCCGAACAGGCCGAACACAAGCGCCAGGAACTGATCGGCGCCTTGCTGCACGCCAGTCGCGGCGGGCTCGACCCGATCTATTGCGACACCAGCCCCTGCACCTTGCGTCTGGCCCAGGACCTGGGCGATGTGCGTCTGGACCTGTACGACCCGGTGCGTTTCATTCGTACGCATCTGATGGATCGTCTGGATTTCACGCCGCAGGAAGCGCCAATCGCAGTGCACGTCACCTGTAGCACCCAGCACCTTGGGGAAAGCCAGGCGTTGATCGATCTGGCGCGCAAGTGCAGCAAAAACGTGGTTATTCCTGAAGGCATTCATTGCTGCGGGTTTGCCGGCGACAAGGGCTTTACCACGCCCGAGTTGAATGCTCATTCGCTGCGCACGCTCAAGGACGCGGTTCAGCAGTGTAGCGAGGGGATTTCTACCAGCCGCACGTGTGAAATAGGTCTGACGCAACACGGCGGAATTGATTACCACGGGCTAGTCTATTTGGTGGATCGGGTAACGCAGGCGAGGGTTATGCAAGAAAAACAGAACCCTGATGCGCTGCCATAGTCCACAGAACAAGCCCGGAGGTTACCGGGCTTGACCCAAACTCGGCAGCCCGTCCTGATGGCCAGCGATGCCTGGACCCTCAGTTCAAGGAGATACTCATGAAACGTTCTGTACTGTTAGGTCTGTTCGTTACTGTCTCGCTGATGGCGTCCACCTCGTTTGCCGCCGAAGACCTGTGTGCGGTCAACCTGAAAACCATCGAAAATGCCAAGGCACAGACTCCTCCGGAGATGGCTGATCAGGTAATGGACAGCGTCAAGCAAGCCAAAGCCGATCAGGCAAAAGGCACCAAGGAAGGGACGGATGATTGCATCGCCGAGACCGAACAAACTATCCAGGAAATCAAGAACGCGAACAAAGGCGGGAAGTAATCCAGCACAAGGCCAACCTTCGAGTTGGGCTTGTGGCCCCCGGTGCCACCCAATATGAAGCAAACCAAAACCCGCCAATTGCGGGTTTTGTTGCATCTGGGGTTGGTCATGTGGAAGAGGCCACCAGCGAAAAGACCCGATTGCGCCCGCTTTTAATGCCATTGCTTTTATCAAACAATTTTTTCATAACCTTTCTGCTAAAACCGAATTCCTGCGCCGCTCCGTAGTCTTTTAAATAGGCCCCATCAATCGTGGCTTATTTTCCGACCTCGGCCGAGCCGCCCGCTCATATAGCACCGAGACCATCAGTTCAAGGAGATATCCATGAAACGTACCGCACTCGCTGGTCTGTTCATTTCTGCTGCAATGTTGGCCTCTCCAGTATTTGCTGCGGACAACAACCTTTGTACGAGCAAGCTGCAAGAGCTCAAAAACAAAGTGACTTCACTGCCGGCGAGCTCCGGGAACACCGCAATGGAGATCAAAAGACTGATGTCCAGCGCCGAAGCTTCCCAAGCTTCCGGGGACGACAAAAAATGCGTCACCGAGGCCACCCAGGGATTGTCACTCGCTGACCAACAGCGCAACCAAGCCAACCCATAATCCGCGGTGGCCAACCTTCGGGTTGGCCTTCTGAGACGTGTTGGCGTACACTGCACGGGCTTGTTGCTCACTTTGATTCACAGAGCAACAGGCTCGGGGCCGTTTAGGATTCGACGCCGGTTGCGAAACTTTAGGTGCATGCCGAGTTGGTAACAGAACTCGTAAATCCACTGTTGCAACTACTTATAGTTGCCAATGACGAAAACTACGGCCAGGAATTCGCTCTCGCTGCGTAAGCAGCCTTAGCTCCTGAGCTTCTGGTACCTTCGGGTCCAGCAATCACCAGGGGATGTCTGTAAACCCAAAGTGATTGTCATATAGAACAGAATCGCCGTGCAGTACGTTGTGGACGAAGCGGCTAAAACTTACACAACTCGCCCAAAGCACCCTGCCCGTCGGGTCGCTGAGGGTTAACTTAATAGACACGGCTACGCATGTAGTACCGACAGCGGAGTACTGGCGGACGGGGGTTCAAATCCCCCCGGCTCCACCACTTCAACATCTAAAGACGTCCACGGACGTCTTTTTTTGTGCCTGAAATCCAGTGAAATCAAGGGTTTCCAGCGCTTCTGGGGGCCAACGAGGTTTTTGGAGTTCCAGACAGCTTGGTATCCCAGGTGGTATTCCCGGCTACCCGAAGCTAATCTTTGGAATACCAAAAAGTGTCATGGAGTACATCTCATGTGCGCTCAAACCACCCGCCTCTCCGACCGCTAGCTCAAGGCGATCAAACCGAAAGACAAGGACTACGTCCTCACCGATGGCGACGGCTCCAGCTGCGAGTCAGGGTCAATCGCTCGATGCAGTGGAATTTCAACTACCGGCATCCCGTCACCAAGAATCGAATCAACATGGCACTCGGCACCCACGCGAATAGCCAGACCGCCAACATGGCGTTGAAACGAATGGGCTTTCAGGACCGCTTGGTCAGCCACGGCATGCGCTCCATGGCCAGCACAATCCTGAACGAGCATGGGTGGGATCCGGAACTAATCGAAGTCGCGCTGGCGCATGTCGATAAAGACGAAGTTCGAAGCGCCTGCAACCGGGCGGATTACATCGAACGCCGGCGTCCGATGATGGCTTGGTGGAGTGAACATATCCAGAAGGCGGCCACCGGCAGCCAATCGGCATCCGCCATCAATCAAACCAGGGACCGCAACGTCGTGCCGATACGCTGAGCATCCGAAGGTTGGCGACGCCGGCGACAATCCGTGTCGTGCAGCAGGGCGACAGAAGTAACGACTGTCGCTAAATCTCTCGCATGCCTGCGCTTCTGCGGCCAAGCCCCTGAGTATGGGAAGGCTCCGCATTCCCATACTCAGGGGCTCACGCTTAGAAGGTCTATCAGACAACCACGAGTTGCGTCTTTTTACTTGGACAACTCCTCGGCGCCGACAACCATGGTCAGGTACGTGTTAGCCGCTGAAGCAAACCTTCCACATCAGTTAGCGCTGGAGCATGGGCTCCGGCATACCGGCAAGATATGGATGCGCAAGCCGCTGAAAATCGCAGGCGC